>SYJV01000014.1 GCA_005798335.1 Planctomycetaceae bacterium
TGCGCCAGAGAGTCGCTATCGCACAAGCCTTAATCCTCAAACCCAAAGTCTTGCTGTTGGACGAACCCTTTGGAGCGCTTGATGAAGCGACGCGGGAGAGTCTCCAAATAATGTTGCTGAGATTCTATCAAGAGAATTTGGCCGCGATTCGCCAGGGGAGACAACCGGAATATACGATTCTCATCGTGACTCATGAATTAAATGAAGCTATCTACGTCGCCAATCGCGTCGTTGGGTTGTCGCAGTTTCACGATGACGGCAAGAATGGTGCCACAATCGTTTACGATCGGCCGTGTCCGGTTTTTCATCCTGACGAACCTAAGGATCTCAGCAAGTTAGTTGAGCAACGCGAAGAACTGCGGCGCGCTGTGTTCGATCCAAGTTACATTAAGCATCATTCCAAGTACGTGTCCTTTTGGGACCAGTTGGCGCGCGAGCAGTCGGAAACGGACAAACAACTTAGCGCCCAGAAGTAGTCCACGTTCGCATGACTGTTGGGCTGCAAAGGGATTCCCAAGGAGAATCGCCCCGCGAAATTAGGCGGAAAATTCGCTTATAAGACCTCGACCGTGCCCAGAAAGCGACTCCGACGGTCGCTTGAGCGAGAGCGAGCATTCGTGCTTGGTGATCAGATTCGGCAAAACGGTTACAGCCGAAAATCGCTGTCGCAAGCGTTCGGCGCGGTCGACGACTCGGACCAGCTCAGCAACGCTGCGCACCTTTAGCTTTCGATAGAACTTTGAACGGCGAGCTTCAACGGTACGAATGCTGACGTTTAACTGTTTCGCAATCATCTTATTGGGTGTGCCCTCCATAATCATCCTCAGCACACTAATCTCTCGACTGCTGACTTCTGCGAATAGGCTGGACAGATTTAGGTGATCGCTCCACTCCTGGAAAGCTGCCTTAGCGAATTCCAGAATGGTTGGCATGGCTGCGTCAACTTCGTCTGGGGAAAGTTCCTTGGTGAACAACCAACGTACGCCCCGATTCAACATTTCAACGATTTTCTGGGGAGAAAACTCCGTTCCAGTGACCACTAACGTGGACGCAGGTTTATCATGGAGAATTGTCGCAACCAAGTCCATTAATTCACCCGAACAAATCGATGTGTCAACAACAATAATACTGGGGGTAGCAATCGTCAGGTGCGAGAGTTCCTGGGAATACTCTGAAGCAATCGTGCACTCGGCCTGCAGTTCCATTGCGATCGTGCTCCAGAATGCAATTGCATCAGGCTGTTTGTCTAACACGATGATATTCAACGACGAACCCTTAAAACAATGAGGTAGAGTGGGTCGGGCAATACGGGCGTTGAGCCTCGCTTTGTTGGCTCAAAAAATTAAAGCGACGTTTTGTGCTACAATCCGCAGTACTTTCCGGTTGGAAACCTTGCCAATGAAGGCGAAATCACTTCATGCAACGCTTAACGCTCCACGCATCCGGCAACAATTGCTTGCCAAGGAACAGTTTGGCGATTCTTAGGGGGGTGAAATGAGCGATTCGAATGACCTGGGAGCATTGCCGCAGACGTGTGTAGGGTCGGTGCAGTGGATTGAACGGCTATATAACGATCTACACAGGTTGGCGGCCCATTATTTGCGCGACGAGCCGGCGACTGTGTCTTTGTCCCCGACGGTGTTAATTCACGAGCTGTATCTCAAACTGCCGACCGAGAACGCGATGACGCGAGCGCATTTTTTTGCATTAGCCGCCAAGTCGATGCGCCATATTTTGGTGGACCGAGCGCGCCACCGAGGACGTAAAAAGCGGGGCGGAGAATTTTCACGGCAGTACCTTCAGGACTGGGACGCGGTTTCAATCGATAACGATGACCAAGTTTTGGCGATCGATGAAGCGCTCCAGGAGTTGAGTCAGCTCGATGAGCGTCAAGCGCGCATCGTCGAGCTACGGTTCTTCGCAGGTATGAATGTGGCGGATGTCGCCGAATACCTCAAGGTAAGCAAACGCACGGTCGAAGCCGATTGGACAATGGCCAAGGCTTGGCTTCGAAGATGGCTGGATGTGGGGGATCAGGCAGGTTGAAACAGGATTTGTACCAACGCGCAAAAATTGCTTTTCATGAACTGGTGGGCCTGAATGCGGACGACCAGAACGCAGCACTATCGCGCCTTGCTGCAGACGATACAGAACTTGCCAAGGAAGTGCGTACACTCTTGGAGTATCACACTGCCCAATCGTTAGTGGTTCAACCCGCACCCAAGCGAATTCAAGCGCGCGGCTCACTCACTACAAAGAGCTCAACGTCCGCGGTGAAGATAATTTTTTCACGCGACCCTTGGCGAATGTTGCTGATCGGTTTACCCCTTTTATCGCTTGTTTGGCTGCTTACCACATGGATCGCCAACGACCTGCGCAGCTCGCTCGACCGCATGATAGCCACTCAACTGAATCATCTGATCGAGGATCAGCGAGATAAGTTCCACGTTTGGGAATCGGAGAAATTGCGCCAGGCCTCAGCCTGGGCGGAATCTCCAAGAGTCGCACAAGCAATTCTGGAACTAGTAAAGATCGCCGAGCAACATCGTCCCGATGCGCCAGAACTGGCCGAAAATATGAAACGCGCCCCACACGTGGATGAGTTACAGACAGCGCTGGAGCAAATGGCGGAGCGCCCTATCAAATTTGCAGTCTGGGATCGGCGCTTGTTGACGCTGGCGGATTGGAATCAGAAGAATCAACCCAACATCTTGGCAGAAGGTGCGACTGCCGACGGAGCAGCCATGCTGACGCCAGTCATGAATGGCCAGAAGATGATGTTCCTCCCCAAGCTCGGCAAGAGAGTCACTCAAGCGTACGTCATGGAAACTCGAGCACCCGTGGTCGCAATTTTTCTACCGGTTCAGGACGCGATGGGTTCGGTAGTGGCGGCATTAATGGTTCGCGATTACGGACTGGAGGAGGAGTTTGCTGCCTTGACCGAGCTGCCAAGTCAGTACGCGACGCTGGACAGTTATATGCTCAGCCGCGAAGGAGTGATGTTGACTCCCAGCAAACGCGCCGAGGACCTGAAGCGCGCAGAAATGTCTGTTGACAGTGTGTTTGGTGAGTCTGATCAAACCTTCGTGCGCGATCCGGGCGTCGATCTGCGCCAACACCTTGCTGGCTCGCAAACCAAGGATCCGACGACATGGCAACCGACGCTGTTGGCCAGCCAAGTGGCGGCTGGAAATGATGGATTCAGCGTAAGCGAATATCGTAATTATCTGGGAATCCCCGTCGTCGGCGCCTGGCGCTGGGATAAGGACTACGAAGTTGGAATCGCGATTGAGCAGGATTTCGTGATGGCCTATGCGCCGTTTCTCAAGGTACAGCGTTCATTGGGTTGGTTATTGAGCGCGTGTGGAATCGCCTTGTTGGCTGCCGCACTTTTCAGTGCCTGGCTGCAGCATAGGCAGCGTTCGGCGAAATCCATGCGCGAGGTTGGTCCCTACCGGATTCGAGAATTATTGGGCGAGGGAGGCATGGGACGAGTCTATTTGGCTGAACACGTTCTCATGCGCCGCCCGACCGCTATTAAAGTCCTGCGTGCCGATCCGAGCGACCCGTCCAGTCTTACGCGTTTCGAACGCGAAGTTCAGTTAGCGTGCCAGTTGACTCATCCCAATACCATTTCGATTTATGACTTTGGTCGTACGACGTCGGGCATTTTCTACTATTCGATGGAATACATTCAGGGCGCTCACCTCGGCCAATTGCTCGAATACGCTGGACCGATTCCTGCCGGACGCTGTATCCATATTCTTCGGCAACTTTGCCGGGCATTGCGAGAAGCCCATCAGGAAGGCTTGGTGCATCGCGATATCAAGCCACAGAATGTCATGATCGGCAATCGGGGAGGCGAAGCAGATTTCATTAAGTTGCTGGACTATGGACTGGTAAAAGCGTTTGCCCCAGGCGTCGA
Organism: Planctomycetaceae bacterium; assembly: GCA_005798335.1. Classification (GTDB taxonomy): domain Bacteria; phylum Planctomycetota; class Planctomycetia; order Pirellulales; family Pirellulaceae; genus Aureliella. The sequence continues at coordinate 3,926 of SYJV01000014.1, forward strand.
TGAAAGCACATTGCAAACCAAAGTGGTCGTGGGCACTCCGCGATTCATGGCGCCCGAACGCATGGCCAGTCCGTGGCTGGCGGATCCTCGCGTGGATATCTATTCCGTCGGAGCACTGGCCTACTTTCTGCTGACCGGTCAATTGCCGCCACTGTACAGTGGTGTGCGCGAAACCGGTGTGGACGCGTTGCCTGGTGAGACTGTTGAGTTACCAGCCAACGTAACGCAGTTTGGACAATTGCTGAGCAATTGCATGGCCACCAATCCCGCCTTGCGGCCGGCCAGCATTTCTACGGTTCTTCAGCAATTAGACGATCTGTCAGTCGCCCACCCCTGGCGCCCCGGCGACGCGACCAGTTGGTGGAAACGCCACGAAACCAAGCTTCTTGAGCTGGTAAAAGAAAAACGTGATCGCTTGGCAGCGCGCGATTGATTCGAATGCTAGCATGATCGCGAATTTTTGGTGTTGCACGTTGCCGAGCTGGCTCTCTAAACTTGGCCAGCGTCGTTCGGTAGCGAGGTCGAGAGTGACCTGGCTTGAGTGAGCGGAAGGGCGCTAGTCCCAGCGGGAAATTGTTGCGCTGCTTGCGGTATCAATTGATTTGACACTTCGAGTTACGACTGAATTTGCGCGACAACTTGCCGCCGGAAGCTAGCGCCCTGCCGCACACTAACGCCAGGCCGATTGCAGGGAGATTGGATATGCGCAACAGTATAATTGTGCCCGTCTACAATGAATTGGAGAGCATTCCGCTGCTGATCGAGCAAATCACCATGGTCATGGATGGCCTGCACGGCGAAAGCGAACTAATTTTGGTCGACGACGGCTCCACCGATGGATCGAGCGATTTGCTCGAACGACTGGCGATGGCCGACGATCGTTTGGTGGTGGTCCGGTTTCGCAAGAATTACGGACAAACGGCGGCGATGCAAGCTGGCTTTGAAGTCGCGCGTGGACAATTCTTGGGTACGCTGGACGGTGATCTGCAAAATGATCCGAACGATATTCCCATGATGCTGGCAAAACTGGAGGAAGGTTACGATCTGGTGCACGGTTGGCGCAAGGATCGGCACGACAGCTTGGTCAGTCGCAAGATTCCCAGTCGCGTGGCAAATCGACTGATTTCCTACGTGACTCGATTTCCGATCCACGATTTGGGATGTACGCTAAAAGCCATGCGCCGAGAAATTGCGGAAGAATTGGAGTTGTACGGCGAGATGCACCGATTTATTCCCATTCTCGCTCACTGGCGCGGTGCCAAGTGTCTTGAAGTAGTTACGACGCATCATCCTCGGCTGTTTGGTAAAACTAAGTACGGTATTTCGCGCACGGTTCGAGTGTTGTTGGATTTGCTGACCGTCAAATATATGCTCGACTACTACGGGAGTCCGATGAAGTTGTTTGGTCGCATCGGATTGGGCTTGCTCGGATGTGGGTTATTGATGTTGCTGGCAACAGCAGGCATGAAAATCTTTGCCAGCAGCGACATGACGGGCAATCCACTGCTAATTCTGGGCGCGATGCTGTGCATCGTCAGCGTACAGTTATTCAGCGTCGGTCTGTTGGGTGAAGCGAATACACGCATCTACTATAGCCGGCAGAATCGGCGCCCTTTTGCGATTCGACGCATTATTCGCGATCGCAGTCCGCAAACTCCCCAGCCTACGTGGCAACCCAGCGTTTTCCCACGTCGCTATGCCGCCTGATATTCAACGAGATTGGCGACCGACGGCCTCAGTGGAGACGCTGAACAAGCGCGGCGAGATCGTATGGGGCATCCGCGAGTATTTTCACGAGCTTGGTTTTGTGGAAGTGCAAACTCCGGTGCTTAGCCATGACACCGTGATCGATCGGTACATTGACCCGATTCGCGTGATGGCCAGTGAACTGCGCTGCCAGTCCGCAGGTAACGATGAATTGTTCTTGCAGACTTCGCCAGAGTTTGGCATGAAGCGGTTGGTCGCCGCCGGAATGTCGGCCATCTACCAAATCGGACCAGTGTTTCGCGCTGAAGAACGCGGCGAACATCACAACCCCGAGTTCACGATGGTGGAATGGTATCGAGTTGGCGACGACCTGGAATCAGCGGTTGAATTCCTGTCGCAGTTGATTTGCAAGATCCTTCGCCACGATCGATGCGATGTCGTTTCCTACTCTATGGCATTTCAGCAGGCAGTGAAGATTGATCCGTTGTCGACCAGCGTTGATGAACTCGCGCAAACTGCGATTGAGCGAGGATTGCCTGTCGAGTGTAACTTTAGTGCTGAGAAGGATACATGGCTGAATCTGATATTTGCGGAACTAGTACAGCCTCAACTCGGTTGCCAGCGTCCGACGATCGTAACTCACTATCCCGCTAGCCAGTCGGCCCTGGCACGGATCAGTAAGGATCAACCGGGTACCGCCGAGCGATTTGAACTGTTTGTACAAGGGGTAGAGCTGGCCAACGGCTATCACGAACTGTTGAACGCAGATGAGTTAGAGTCGCGCAACCGCGATGGGCTGCGTCAGCGAGCCTTCGATGGCAAATTAGAGTTGCCCAGTTCCAGTCGGCTGATCGAAGCCATGCGTTGTGACATGCCAGCCTGTTCGGGGTGCGCACTTGGACTGGACCGTTTGGTGATGGTCGCGTGCGGACACACCAGTATCGATCGCGTGATCCCATTTCCGATCGAACGAGCATAATTGGCCAACAAATTTCTGCTGGATTTCGGATCGCAGTGAGTAATCGACTCGTTCGGCAAACGGAGCCTTTGGATTACAATCGCAAAGACCGTGATCCTGGCCGGGAAAAAAGTGAACCTTGTGCGCATGCCGCCGTTACCCACCCTCGCTGACGCAACTGCGTGTTTGCAAGCCAAAATATGAAACATGAAGAATGTTCGCATTTCCAATCCGTTAGCTAGTTGGCCAGCAAGTTGTGATGACTTGAATTGGAAATCGTCCCGCACCAATTGCGCATCACCTCCAGTGAACGGAATTTGGCAATCGATAACGATTGCGCTGTTACTCTTGTTCACGCTGGGAATCAACCAGGGCGCTGCACAGCAGTCGCGCGACGAGGCACGTCGATTCGACTCGATTGGCGATCCTCTGCCTTCCAATGCGCTGCAGCGATTTGGTACTCAGCGACTGCTACATCCAAGTTCGGTGATCGCCATTGCGTTGGCACCCAACGAGCAGACTCTCGTCTCGCTTAGCCAAGAGGAATTGATCGGCTGGGATACACAGACCGGCAAGGAGCTGTGGCGCGGCGGTCGTAGTGGCGACGAAGTGCAGCTCAATGCTGCGTCCTACGGCGTCAACCCCATGGTATTTAGCTCCAGCAGCGACTACTTCTACACTGTGCGCACGTCGTCCTCGGTCGTCCGTCGCGATACTCGAACAGGAGAGAAGATTGTTGTCGAGTTGCCCAATTCGCTGCCCGATCCTGGACGTGGTAATTTGGCGCCCAAATCGATCGACGTAACTCGCGATGGCAAATCAATTCTGTTGGGAGGCGCGTTCGGAGTTAGTGTCTCAACCGTTGATGGCCATGAGTTGTTCTCAATAAAAAACAATTCGATCGATCAATCGGCGTTCGACGAGCATGATCGACTGTCGTATGGCGGGCACTTTTGCCTGGCCGCTTTTTCATCCGACGAAACACGGATTGCACTTGTCAAAAGCGAGTCTCCCAAAAAGATTTACTTGGTCAACGCGCGCACAGGACAGTCGCAGCACACGATCGAATTGAGCTCAAGCTTGGTGCGCCTCGATTTTTCTCCTGACTCGACGCGACTGGCGGCTACCCAGCGAGACAGTTCAGTACGGGTATACGATCTGGCCACGTCGAAGCCTTTATGGAGCCATACGGTTGAGCCGCATCCGACCGCGGAGAGCTACACTAGCGCGATCGCCTTCAGCCCAGACGGAAAGACGCTGGCGGCAGGTGCTTCGATCGGTGCGCGCGAGATGATCTACTTGTTCGATGCTGTCACTGGGCAGGTCAAACACATCATGCTTGGACATGCCTGGAAACCGTGGACGTTAGCGTTTTCATCCAGCGGCAAGCTGTTGTATTCGGCCGGCTGGGATGGACCGATACGACGGTGGGACGTGGAATCGGGAAAACAACTTCCCTTACCGATCGGCCAGCGTGGCTCGAGTGTTATTGCACCATCACCGGACGGACGATTGCTCGCATATGCAGACGACGATGCTGCGGTGCACGTTACTAAACGTGATTCGGTGAGTGAATCGGCCACGCATCAGGGATTCAAGAGCATTCATCAGTTAGCTTTTTCTCGCGATTCGTTATGGTTGGCAATTGGCGGAGAGAAGCCGAATGAGGAACTGTGTGTTCAGATCGTCGATACTAAAATCAATCGCACTGTCGCACAATGGACTTGGCCTAAGGGCAAAGACCCTCATTCTAGTATCGAGTGCCTTAAATTTTCGGCGGATGGCCAGTCGTTGGCTGCAGCGGTATTTCGCCAATCTGCCGTATTGATGTGGAATGTTATCGACGGCAAACAGTCGGCTCGATTGACCCACAAAAATGTCTACGGTTTGTCATTTGACTCTGCTAGTCAGCGCTTGATTACTGCAGGTTGGGACAAGACCGTGCGATTCTGGGAGCCTGCAACAGGCGAGATAGTTTCCCAGCACAGTTTGGACGGCATTCAGGGACCCAGAGGCGTCGCCGACGCGCGAATGTATACTGTTTGTGCATCGCCGGCTGACGCCATTTACGCCACAGCGCATCTGGACGGCATGGTGCGAGTTTGGCGTAAACGGATGGATCAACTGGAGCTTGTCAGCCAATTCAGCGTTGGTCAATTGCGATACGGGTCAATTGCTTTTTCGTCCGACGGCCTCTGGCTGGCGGTAGGAAATGGTGTTGGGGACATTAGTATCTTCGATTGGTTTTCTGGCCAGCCCGTACGGGATGTTGGACGTCATCGAGATCTAGTAGAACGTGTAGAATTTGGACGTGATGCTCGGACGCTGGTTAGTGGCGGAGCGGACGATGTGGGCTACGTCTGGAACCTTCAACCTCCCAAAGTCGTTCGTCAGCTAAGTAGTCATGATGAGTTGTGGCGACAATTGGCCAGCGCAGATGCCAGTGAAGCTTACGGCGCATATTGGCAGTTTATTGAATTGGCGGATGCCAGCGTACATTTTATTCGCGACCAGATATTGCCGGTTGAAGTACTGCTCGACGTGCGCCAGCAAACGGCAGGAATGACTGCCGCTCAAGCGCAATCTCGCAAAGAACTTTCCGAAATACTGGTCAGCAAAAGTGCTGATGTAGAATTCGCTGAACGCGCGATACGGGCGATTTCCATTTTGGCAAATATCGATCATCCAAGTGCGCGCGAAATATTGGTTCGGCTGAGCCAAACGAGTCCCAACGAGCGTCTCCGGATGTACGCTAGCGCAGCAGTTCGCCAGTAAAGCATTGGCCTAGGCAACGTCCCACCCGGTGGTTCACACCACCGGCATTGGCGCTGTCGTCCCTTCGGGACTTTTGCGAAACGGTCAACCAATCATGTACAAATGCGGAATAAAACCCGCGCACGCGAATGTCGTGTCAAAACCGAATTTTTAACACCCAGCCTAGCGCCAACGGTTCACTTTTTATCAGCCTAGAATATGCATTCCTAAATATTCGCCTCGCTGGGAACTACGAACGGCTTGCGATATTCGCGCGTGAGCATGGAGTTCGCCGCATCAGAGCTCTTGAACGTTTCTGCTTTGGCGTCCAGTTCAAGTGTCTGCCCCAACGAGAAGATGGTTTTGTCGACGTCGACCTGATTGGCCTTCAAATGCTCGGCAGTTCGTCCGTACGTAGCTTTCATGTCTTCGTGACCTTTGAAGTCCTTCAACGCATCAAGCATTTGGCCGCCTTCGATCTGCTTGCCCAGGCGTAGCGAAATGTTGCCGAGATGGCACAGGGCGCTGGATAGATGCCCTTCTTCAATATCGGCGTTCAATTTCTTGTGATCGCGAGCTCGCACCGCTTCGATGAAGTTCGACCAGTGATGCCCATCACCCCCGCCGCTGAATTCTTTGATCACTTTTCCATCCGGATCGAACGCTTTTCCGCTGTCGTAGCTGCTCATGACCAGCGAGCCATTGGTTCCTTCGACGATGATTCCCACGCCCACATCGCGCAATTTAGGAGTTTCTAATCCCCGTACCTCAAACACCAACTGTTGAGTTCCGAAATCGTGAACGATGATTTGGGTGTTCGCCGTTTCGCCAGCGTCCACATAACCAAAGCGACCGCCGTAACTGACAACTCGATCACTGAGTTGATTCTTGTTAAGCGCCCAGCGACACAGATCCATTTGATGGATACCTTGATTGCCCAAGTCGCCGTTGCCGTAATCCCACTGCCAATGCCAATCGTAATGAAATTTCGGACGCGTCAGGGGCTTTTCGGGTGCTGGCCCGAGCCACAAGTTGTAATCGACTTGAGGAGGAATCGGGTATTCCCCTTTGGCGCCGATCGAAGGTCGACGTTTGTAGCAGAGTCCGCGAGCAATTTTAACATCGCCGATGCCGCCATCGTGAATGAACTTCATGGCATCGCGCATGCCAGGATTGGATCGGCACTGAGTCCCGGTCTGTACGATGCGGCCATGTTTTCGCGCGGCTTGAACAACGCGGCGACCTTCGCTGACATTGTGGCTGACCGGCTTTTCAACGTAGACGTCCTTGCCAGCTTGCACGGCCCATAGGGCGCCCAAGGAGTGCCAGTGATTGGGAGTGGCAATCGTCACAATGTCGATCGAGGTGTCTTCGAGCAATTTGCGGATATCGCGCACAAATTCTGGGACGGTGCCTTGCTTCTCGCCGATCTTCGCAGAACGGCTGGCGCCGACATTCTCGTCGATATCACAAATGTGCGAGATCACCACATCCGATCGATCGAGAATCGACGAAACGTGGCTGCCCCCGCGGCCGTTCACGCCGACCACTGCCGCATGCAAGCGGTCATTCGGAGACTTACCGCCTGACTTGGCTGGTTCTTGAGCATACAACGAACGTGCACCGCCCAGCGACATTGCTGCCGCGCTGGCTAGCACCGAATTTTGCAAAAAACTACGACGATCATGATGGGACATATCGCGACTCCGCTTCGAGAAAGAAAGGGGATACTTGGTGGGTGGTCATCGAAGTCGATAATAATAACACGAGCTCGCAAGAATTTCCCAACAAGACCACACGCATAGGGCCATTTTTGCAGGACATTTTCGAGCGAATCAAGAGTTAAGAGTTTTCATTAAGGCGAGCGGCAGAGGAGAGTCTACCGTAACCCGACGCGTGAGCGAGGTGATTCGCGTTGACTCCTCGCGCACGCTTCGGGTTACATTGGTAACCCTGCATCTGCCGCTCGCCTAACAGCCTCGATGATCGAGGATTGCTTAACTCCACACTTGTCGTGCCAACGATGAGATTGAGCGGACGCCAATGGCAACAAGGGCGACCCTATGGATGACAACCCAAGGAAAGGTGGATTCAGCTCAACGAAGTCTAAAAGATTCTGGATTTCATGTAATAATTCTTCCGTTCCGTGGCATTAGCTTTATCGAACGATGTTTATTGCTACGAAAACTCTTGTCTTATCAGTTACCTCCCGAACTTCTCATAACCGGCTATTCAGTGCCGGCGCGATCTCGTGTTGGACGCCTTGCGAACGTGATGGGAGGCACTCCGTAGGAGGGTCGAAATCGTGAGTCGCAGGTCGTCCAGCAGGCGAACGTGTTCCACCACTGCCAAAGGAAAGCGGACTCGCAGGGCCAACTTTGTTAAACCATTCTTGACACGCCGCCGACGTCGGCAAGTTGATCGAACTGGGCCCTCCCTTTTACGGCGCTGGAATGGGATGTGCTACAAGAATTATCGTCTTCATGTTTGCGCTGGTTCTTATTCCTTTGGCAATGGCATTTTCTGAATCGTTTGCCCCCAACTGGAAACCGGACTTGAATAGCCCGGTTCTTACCTGGGCACTTTGGGCACTTCTGTTGATAGCCCAGTTGATCGCCAACTGCCGATCGCTTTACCACACTAAAATTCATTGGGAGCCTGCTCCAAGAGGGTGCTGTGCCATACTTGAAGAACAAACGAGGCAGCATCGGTACCATCAGCCGTATACCAGGAATCGACGCCCTGGGTGATCGGCAGTAGTCAGCGATAGTTGCTTGCCGAAGGTGCACTATGTCTCACGAGTTAACTGTTTACCGTCAATCCAAACTTAGAATCGTTATATCTCCGGTGCAAACAAAGTGTGCGCGACCGCCGAGTACAGTACCGTAAATAACGCAAACTCGGCAACATGGATCATGCGAAGGGCGATGGGCCAGCGAGATGCCATTGTCAGTGGCCCAATTGCCATCGTTGTAAGCAAAAGAACCGCGAGCACGGCTACGGCGATGGTCTTTGAAGCGCGCAGCGTAATTATCAGTGGAAACAAGACAATCGCAACTACGAAACCGCGAATCATTTGCAACAAGATAACCGTCCGACCATCTGGAACGTGCAAGTCAAGACCCAAAGATCGGTCCGAATAGTACTTCTTGATGAACGGCCAAGTCGCTGAACCAATTGTTCCGTAGAGAAAGGTGAACAGTCCGGCGGCCCCAAAGAACCTCCATAGCCAATACACCAACGAATGTTGCACCAGGCGGCTCTGGACACCGAACACAAGCCCCTGAGAGCGGGCGCTTGTGGCCGAAAATGCCGCGGCCACCGCCGCCATGATCCCGGTGATCACAAATGCCATCAGGAAAGGTCGCCATCCCTGAATCGGCGAAGCCTTAAGAAAAAACGAGGCCTCCAGAGCGGTTAAAGTGAATCCAATAAGAAAAAAGACCGCCCAAATTGACACCCAGGAATCGACAAACGACAAGTTCGCGTACCGGTAGGCAGGTACGGCGGACGCAATCATTGTCGCTAACCCACCAACAGGGATGAACCTGTGTATCGACATATATCCAACTCCGCCTCGAATGTTCTTGGCTGCATTGCGAGCAAGCTCAGCAGCGAGGGCCCGACTGAGTTGCACGTCACGAAAAGCATACATTGCTCCACTGTCTGCCGCAGCGCCTTGTTTCGCCCCTTCGAATTTCGCCATGATGATTTCGTTGATGGTGGACAAGCTTCACCTCAGATCCGGCGCTGAACATGCGGGGCCAAATTTTGCTCAAGCTAGCTCAAGAACTTGAGCGTGCTTTCGGTGCGGATCGGCGGGGAGCGAACTCGTCACATCCGAAATTTTTTTCTTAGAATTGAACTTTTGACTCCCTGAAGTTGGCTTGAATGTAGCCTCGGAAAAAATGAGTGACCACGAGTTCCCATCGAACATGAACCCAAACCCGAAATTCCAACATCTCGGTGAGTCGGTGCTCGTGGTTCTTGCTCAGACCCGCGACTTGGCAGCGTTTCAAGAACTGGTGATTCGATATCAAGGGCGACTGACCTATTACGTCCGTCGTCTGGTTGGTTGCACGCATGAATCGGAAGATGTACTTCAGGAAGTGTGGCTGGTCGTGTACCGCCGGCTTTCCACGCTCAAAAGCCCTCAAGCTTTTCGAGTATGGCTCTTCAAGATAGCGCACGATCTGGCGGTAAACCACTTGCGGCGTTCCGCGCGGCTCCCGAAGCCGTTGTCGCCTGAGATCGAGCAGTCTGAAATCCTGGATACATGGAACGAATTTGACGCGATGAGAGACGTAGAACTGGTCCATCAAACACTCGACTCTCTTTCGCATGAACATCGCGAAGTACTGACGCTCCGATTCTTGGAACAAATGGAACTGAGCGAGATCGCCGAGGTTGTCTCGTGTTCGATTGGCACCGTCAAGTCTCGTTTGCACTACGCGAAAATGGCACTTCGACAAAAAATTCAAGGAGAAATCGATGAGTGACCTCGAACCCCAACAGTCCTTCCCAGAGAAATTGATCGAACAAGATGCCGGTATTTCACAATCTTCACTTCAGGAGCAATGCATGATTCTTCACAACACTCTGAAGTCGCTTGACGAGACAGCTCGATCGAGTCAGCTTTTCGTCATTTGGACGATTGCTGCGGTCGTGGTCTCTGGCATGTTTGGACTCGTATTCCAGGAAATTCAGCCATGGTTACCGGGCAATACTGAGGCGATCGCGGTGGTAATTTCGATCGCCTCCAATGTAGCGCTAATCGCAGCCGCAGTTGCCGTCATTCGGTACTGGACGATTGATCGCCCACAACTCGAGCGCGGCCGAATCGACTTGCAGGTCGCGATGTTTCAAGATTTGCAACGACAGATCTCAGAAATGCGAAACCGCTGAATTGCTTAGGATTTCTGTTGCTCGGTTGCGTTGGCCGTGTGAACGGACTAAGTTGCCAAATTCACATGTCGATTCGAATTCCTGTTCGAGTAACTTTCGCTATTGGGATGTCGCACAATGAAGAAGAGTAGCCTCGCAAGTATGTTCCTGGTGTCTGTCGCGCTTGCGATTGGAACTGCCGTTGCCCAAAAACAAGCCGCCGCGCCGCAAGCGCCCGACGTCGCAGCACCCAAAGTCATGCCCGATGGCTCTCCCAATCAAGGGTTTATGGACGCTCATCAGCGCTTCGTATCGATAGCCAAAGAAGGAACCTCGCAACTGGTTTTTCTAGGCGACTCGATCACGGCGGGCTGGGGTGGACGGAGAAACACCGATTCCAGAGACATTTGGGACAAAGCGTTCGGACAATACAAACCTGCCAACTTCGGAATCGGCGGCGATCGAACTCAGCATGTTCTGTGGCGCATCACCAACGGAGAATTGGATGGTATTAAGCCTAAAGCCATCGTACTGATGATCGGTACGAACAATTCTGGAAGTGATTCCGCCGAAGGAATTGCCAACGGAATTAAGGCGATCGTCAAGACCATTCGCGAAAAACAACCTCAGGCCAACTTACTGTTGCTGGCCGTGTTCCCGCGCGGCGAAACTCCATCATTCCCGCAGCGTGAAAAGCTCACCAAAGTCAACGCAATGATCGCCAAGCTCAACGACGGCCAGCATATTCATTATCTAGATATCGGACCGAAATTCTTGCAGCCCGACGGAACATTGACCAAAGATATCATGCCCGACCTGTTGCATCTTTCTCCGGCTGGCTACCAGATCTGGGCAGACGCCATCGGCCCCAAGTTAGCTGAATTGATGAAGTGACGATTGTGCCGTAGCAGAACAATCCGGGACAAACACTTGGGCGTTGCCCCATCAGCTCATTCTGTATAATTCGATTCTGTATAATCTAGTTCTGCATAACACGGTGACTTGCTTCCTGGATTCTGTATAAAAACGCCTCCCTAGCTTCCAAA
>SYJV01000137.1 GCA_005798335.1 Planctomycetaceae bacterium
GCAGAACTGGCCAAGAACGGCTTTATGCCGTTGATCTTCCGCAAGAACAGCGATTTCGCCGCATTCATTGGCGCACAATCCCTGAACAAGCCGGTTGAATTCGATGATGCCGACGCAACGGCCAACGCCCGACTGGCTAGCCGCCTGCCTTATTTGTTTGCCACCTGTCGATTCGCGCATTACCTCAAGTGCATCGTACGCGACAAACTGGGGTCGTTCAAAGAGCAAGGCGACATGCAAGTGTGGCTGAACAATTGGATCAGCCAATACGTCGAGACCAACCCGGCAACCGCAACGGAATTGGACAAGTCGCGCCGCCCCTTGGCAGCCGCCGAAGTTATTGTGGAAGCCGACGATACAAATCCGGGGTACTATCGAGCCAAATTCTTCTTGCGTCCACATTATCAACTTGAAGGCTTGACCGTTTCATTGCGGTTGGTCAGCAAGTTACCGTCGGCAAAGGCGGCGTAATTCAGTTACAGCTTTTTTGATTGCGTGCCCAGTGCCGCTGGAATACTAGCGGCACTGCGGCCTCCAGAATGTTCAAGCCAATCCGTGGAGAAAAAACATGATACTACTGAAGTTCAAGAAGGAAATTAAAGGGGACTCCAAAGCCGACGGACATGTTGGCTGGATCAACCTCGATTCGGTTAATCTCAACTGCGGTCGTTCGATCAGCGTTCGTTCGGGCGGAACGGATCGCGACACCAGCACGCCGATGTTCTCTGACATCGCCTGCAGCAAGTCGACCGACATTTCATCGACCGAATTGTTCATGCAAAGCATCTGTGGAACTAGCCTCGAAGAAGCGTCGATTCACTTCTTGCAAACCGACGGCAAGAACGCCAATCAAGTCTACTTGACGGTGACTCTGGATGATCCGATCGTTTCGAGCTACAGTTCGGGTTCAGGTGGTGAGCGGCCACGAGAGAAGTTTTGTTTGAACTTTACTAAGATCAAAATGGAGTACACTCAGTTCAGCGGCGAAGACAAGAAACAAGCTTCACCCAAGGGCTGGGATCTGATGTCAGGCAAAGCCTGGTAGGTATCGCTCGAGAAATAAGTGTCAGGTACCTTTTGCGAGAAACTCGCCCTTTGGGTGCTGCGCACAAAAGGTAACTGACACTTATTTCTCGGCTATTCCTAGCGTCCATTCGGTTCAATCTGTCTACTGGTCGCCGTGCCTTCTGCGCGGCGACCCTTGACCAAGGATGGTCAGCATGATGAAGGGAATCTCCACTGAGCGATTCACAGGCACTTTGCTGGATCGTTTGAGCACGCGCAGCGTTGACGAAGTTTCGTCCGCAACACGCAATCGTGGTGAATTACGTGCTTCCAGCATGGCAGATTCAATTCTGCGTGATCTTGAATGGTTGCTCAACACAACCCGCCTGGAATCCAGCCGCGATCTCTCACGGTGGCCACGCGTACGTGATAGTGTAGTAAATTACGGAGTGCCTGCGCTGACCGGTCATATGCTTAGCAGTACCGATCTGGAAAGCATCGAACGAGAATTGACGCGCGTAGTTCGGAACTTCGAACCAAGATTGCGCCCCGATTCGGTAGATGTACGCGCGATGATTACCAAGGAAAAGGCCAATCGCCGCTCGATCACCTTGGTCGTAACGGGCATCTGTGATGATATCGACGGGCCCGAAGAGTTCTGTTTTCGCGCCAAGATCGATCCCGAAACCGGGAATGTCGCCCAGTTCCAGACTCAGACTTAGGCAACGCATGACGTTTCGCTTCGCTAATTAAACAACCTCCTGAAAGACACAGCATGGACGCGATCTTTCTGAATCACTACGACCGCGAGCTATCGTACCTTCGCGAGCTGGGAGGAGAATTCGCGAGCCAGTTTCCCAAGCTAGCCAATCGCTTGGGAATGAACGAGTTCTCGTGCGCCGATCCGTTCGTGGAACGACTGCTAGAAGGTTTCGCCTTCATGGCCGCCCGAGTTCAGCGTCGGTTGGACGGTGAGTTTCCTCAGTTCACGCGAGCCTTGATCGACACTATTTTTCCACACTATGCTCGTCCCATTCCGTCCGCAGGCATATTCCAGCTCCAACCCGATGTCGAATCCAGTTCTTTGGTTTCAGGCTACATGGTTCCTAAGGGAACTCGATTGCTCGCCCAACCCGCTCACACGCAGCAGACCGCATGCCGCTTTGATACGACCAGCGATTTGACGCTTTGGCCAATTCGCATCGTCGAAACCGAATTCTTCACCCGCGAAGGTTCGGTAGGTTATCCGCTGCCCAAAGACTTTCATGCGCGAGGTCTGCGAACTGGTCTGCGCATGACGCTGGAATCGACCGGTGGAGTGCCGCTGCGATCGATTAAACTCGATCGACTGCGAATTCACCTGCGCGGCGGCGAGTTAGCTCGAAACCTGCACGAAACTCTGGTTGCGCATTCTCGCATGGTTGCGTTGGCCGCAGATCGCTCCACCAGTCGCTGGCGCACGATCGCGCCCACTAATGTGACCGCGCACGGATTCGAAGATGCCGATGCGCTATTGCCCGACGAACCGCGTTCGTTTTCTGGCTATCGATTGCTCCAAGAGTATTTTCTTTTGGCCGAGAAATTTCAGTTTATCGAGATTGCTGGTCTGGGCGGTGCAATCGAGCAAGCAGAAGGTAATATCCTGAAGTTGGTTCTAGGCTTTGATAACCACGAACCACGTTTAGTTGGTCGAGTCAATCCCGACCATCTGGCGCTGCACTGCGTGCCCGGCGTGAATTTGTTTCACCGACGCGCCGACCGAGTCCTGCTCGACCATGCTCAAGAAGAACATCACTTGGTCGTCGATCGCAGCCGGCCGGTCGATTACGAAGTCTGGTCGATCGACGAGATTGTTGGGCACGCGACCAGCAGTTCCAGAGTAGTCCCGTACCTGCCACTATACGCACCGCCAGCCTTCGATTCCGCCAGGCAGCGCCACGCAACGTATTTCACGACTGAACGACGTCCGCGAGTTCCCTCGCACGGTGCGACCGGCCAGCGTAGTTCGACGTATTTAGGAACGGAGCTGTTCCTAACTATCACCGACTCGCATCAAGAACCATTTCGGCATCAAGTCCAGCAACTTTCATGTAAAGTTCTCTGCACCAACCGGGACTTGCCCTTGTTTCCACCTGAGGCTGGGTGGCGCGAAGCGTTCTCGTTGGAAACCGGCGGGCCCGTGCGCCAAGTGCTGTGCATTTCCGGTCCGACTGCTCCCAAGCCTCCGATGATGGCGCTCGATGGCGAGACCGCATGGCGGTTGATCAGCCATCTGACTCCAAACTACTTGTCGCTGCAGGACAATGTTGCCGGGGGTGCCGCCATGTTGCGCGAACTGCTGTCGCTATATTGCTCGCGAGACGATCATGTTTCCCAGCGCCAGATCGAAGGGATACTCTCCATTAGATCACGTCCCATCGTGAGGCGGCTGCCAATGCCGGGACCATTAACGCACGGGCGAGGCACAGAGATTGAACTTCATTGCGACGACGATGCCTTTGGTGGTGGCGGTGCGTTCCTGCTAGGCTGCGTGCTGGAACAATTCTTTGCGCGCTATGTCACGATCAACAGCTTTGCTGAAACGGCGCTTTCGACCGTCAAACGCGGCGCGATTCATCGTTGGCCAGTCCGCTTGGGAACCATGCCGCTCATTTGACCATCCGCAGTTCATGCACGGAGGAACCTCTCGATGCACAGCTCCGAATCGAACTTGGAATCAAAGTTCAATACAGCCCATCCACGCATGATTCGTTTGCGGAATCAGCCGCGGCGGTATTCGTACTTTCAAGCGCTGCGGGACATTGAATCGGTCGCGGATGGATTGCCTCGGCTGGGTCATGCGCACAGCCCATCTCAGGAGGCAGTCCGATTATCGCAGTCTCCGCATCTGGATTTCGCGCCCACTGCCGTAGAGTCGGCGCGCAAGCGAGAAGGTGGCGGTCTGTTTTTGGAGCAACGTTGCTTTGGCATGTTGGGACCATCCGGCGCGCTGCCATTGCACCTAACAGAACTAGTCCGTAATCGCCTGCGGCATGCTGACGATCCAGCTTTGCAAGCGTTCTTGGATTTATTTCACCATCGGATGTCATTGTTATTCTATCGAGCCTGGAGCAGCGCTCGCCCCGCGGTTCAGCGAGATCGGCCGTGGCAAGACCGATACTCCGTGTACATGGCTTCGTTGGCGGGCTTCGGGCTAAAAAGTGCACAGAATCGCGATCGTTGGCCAGATGAGACCAAGTGGTACTTTACCGGACGCATGGCGCCGCTGCGACGCAACGGCGAAGGATTGCAAGCCATCCTCTGCCAAATGCTGCAGGCAGACGTGCTCGTCGTTCCATTTCGCTTGCGGCGCCTGGCTCTGCAATCATCGGACAGAACTTCGCTGGGGCGGAACTCGCATCGACTGGCCAGTGAAGCAGTGTTAGGAGCTTCGATCGCTGATCGCCAGAGCCTGTTTGAAGTGCGCGTAGGACCGTTGAAATACGCGAGTTTTGCGCGTCTGCTGCCGGGGCAACCGCGGCGGAGAGCCGTCGAGGACGTAGTGCGCAATTATGCCGGTCTGGTATTGGATGCGCGCCTGCGCTTGGTGTTGGCCAAAGATGAAATCCCCAAAGCATCGCTGGGGCGCTGCGGGTCTTTGGGACGAAACGCTTGGGTGATGTCGAAGCCAGCCGTAACTGATGCTGACGACTGTTGCTTGATGTTGGGGTTTAACGGAGCCAAATCATGATCGCCAGTCAAGAGTTGGCTCCAGTCGAAGTCCTCTGTTCACTTGGCAAAGGCACCTGGCAGCTCCGCGATCTTACTTGGCGCGAGCAACTCGGCAGGCCCTTCGAAGGTCAACTGACGATCCTGTCCACTGACGCATCCATTGACTTGGCCAAGCAATTGAAGTCGCCTGTGGCAATACGTATTGATATTCCCAACGGCGGCTCCAGTTGGTTGCATGGCTACGTTGGTCGTTTAGAAAATTTGGGTCCCGAAATGCGCTTGACGCGTTATCGCGCGACTCTCGTGTCATGCATCGGACTACTCAAGCATTCCGGCGGATGCCGAATTTTTCAGAATCAATCCGCCATCGATATCGTGCGCAAGATCTTTGCTGACCGAGGACTGGCGACCACTCTCGAAACGCGGCTGAATCGCCAGTATCCCAAGCGCGAATACTGCGTCCAGTATGCCGAGTCGGACTTCAACTTTGTCACTCGACTGTTGGAGGAAGAAGGCATCTACTACTTTTTTACTTACTCGAAAGACAAGCATGCGCTGATTTTGGCCGATGATGTTCATGCTCATCGAACCGCCAACGGCAATGAAGCGATTGAATATCGTACTGGGCCGGGTACTCGTTTGGATGAATATCTAACCAACTTCAGCGCCGGCAGTCAATTTGGTACCGGTGGTGTGGAGCTGAACGACTACGATTTCCAAAAACCGCGTGCGAAATTGCAGGCGCAGCAACTGAGCGCTTCAGCAGACAAAGACTGGCGTTGGTATCACCATCCCGGTCGATACATTGCCACTGATCGCGGCCAGCAGCTTGCCAGAACACGCCAAGAAGCATTCGATGCCGCTGCGGCGTGGGCCACGTTGGAAGGCACGCCCCGAAGTGTGCGCTGTGGCGATGTCTTTAAACTGAAGAACCATCCGCTGGCTGCTCGTAATCAAGAGTACTTGGTCACGGGCAGCACATGCGACATCACCGTCGCAGGTCAGCATTCAGGAGAATCGAGCAGTTTCAATTTCGAAGTGAGTCTAACGGTTCAACCTTCCAAAGTCCCCTTTCGCTCGTCGCGCAGCTACGAACGTCCGAGTGTCAACGGACCACAAGTGGCCACTGTTTGTGGCAAAGCCGGCGAAGAAATTTGGACTGACAATTACGGACGTATCAAAGTTCAGTTTCCTTGGGACCGCGATGGAAAATCGGACGACCACAGCTCTTGTTGGATACGCGTCGCCCAGGCGTGGACGGGTAAGAACTGGGGAGCGATGTCCGTACCACGCATTGGCGAAGAAGTCGTCGTCGAATTCCTGGATGGTGATCCCGATCAGCCGATCGTGGTGGGACGAGTTTACAACGCCGATCAGATGCCGCCTGACGCGCTCGCGGCTGCTCAAGCAAAAACGATCTTTCGGACTCGCAGCACCAAAGGCGGCGACGCAACCACTTTCCACGAACTATCGTTCGACGATACAAAAGACAAGGAACTAATTTATCTGCACAGTGAGCGCGATATGAAGCGTGTGATTGAAAATGACGACCACACGACGGTCGGTTTTGAGAAGAAATCGCCCGGCGATCAAACGCTCGATGTCTACCACGACCAAACCGTAACGATTGGCAAAGGAAGCGGCTCCGGGTCGCAAAAGATGATCGTCGAGAAAGATCGCACCATTACGATAGCGCAAGGGAACGACACCTTGACCGTCACCAAAGGAAACCTGACTATCAAAGTGTCTGCGGGCGACACGTTGGTCGAATCAGCCAAGTCTATCGTGCTGAAATGCGGTAACTCGACCATCTCCATGAAACCGGCTGAGATCAAGATCAACTCGCCTTCGATTTCCATTTGCGCCGATGGACCATTCAAGGCCCAAGGTGCGAACTCGACGATAATTGCGTCTGGCAAATTGTCGATGCAAGGTGGCATCGGCGCACTGACCGCCTCCGGACCGCTAACAGTCAAGGGGGCAATTGTTCAAATCAATTGATCAGACCATGACTGTACTCCTTCGTTGCCAGCATGCTGGACGCACTCACCAGATCGTCATACGTCCCGGCCAAGTCGCCAACGTCGGTCGCAACGAGTGGATGGAAATGTGCATCGCGGACGATCCTGAATTGCACGACCAGCACTTTGCCATCGACTGTCGCAACGAACCGTTACTGACAGCGAACCCATCTGCGGTCGTCTATGTGGCTGGCCAGCCGCAAAGTCAAATCGAATTGAGAGGCGATCTCGACTTCGTCGCCGGATGCTCTGTGTTTAAACTCTCGCTCACATCGGCTTCAAGCTCAGGGCCACAAGAATTGATCACGACCGCTGTGAAGGTTGTCGCAACTGGGACCTCCGAATATTTTTGGTTCGACGAGAGCAAACTCAAACAATGTTCATTGTCGGCAGCAGCCCTGGCGAGTTTGGCGGCCGATCATAATCTCGCGCCTGAAGTGGCTGCCGAGCACTTGCTCGAACGCTCGTTGCAACTCGATGCAATCCGATTGCTCGCACAATTATTACCTCACCATACGGCGATCCACTGGGCACATCAGTGTGTTAGCGCCAACCCAGGGTGGTCCGCCAACTCGGACCAGCCTTATCGCGATTTTTCGTCATGGTTGCTCGAGCCTACCGAGCCTCATCGAGCAGCTTGTCAGAAGGTTTTAATGACTCGCTCGATGCAAGACTCTATCGACTGGTTGCTGCAGGCCATCGCATGGACAGGAGGCAGTCTAGCGCCCGCGGACTCTCCAGTCGTCGTTCCTCCCGAATATTTACCTGCCATTGCCGTGGCAACTGCCTTGCAACTGGATGCGGCTACTCGAGCCGACATTGCGTCAGCTCTGACGAATTTTGTTCAATTGGCTATCGACCAATTCAAAGACCAAATGCAGCGGGAACTTCAATAAGGAGAGGGCAGGGATGCCACGCAGTCGGAGTGAACCAAGCAGCCAAATCGAGACGAGCGAGTCGAGCAAGATCGCGCTCTGGCGCCCACCGGCGCGCGCCGATCGGCGCTGGCGAGCTCTTGGGCTGGCTTTTTCAGCGACAGGTATTTCACTTGCGCTGTTCCTGCTGACGCTGTTCTTGCCCTTTACGTTTCCTGAAGTCAAGGTGGTGATATTTGGCCCTGCCGAGTTAGCCGAATCCGTCAAGGCCAACGCTGGCGCCATCGATCTTGAGCTGATTCGCGCGGCAGCGAATTGTCAACTCGTCTCTAGTTGGTGTGCCAAGTTTGATGCACGAGCCGACTTGGCTCACACTGTCCTAGGACTCGACTCTCAGAATCTATCCGCGGTCTCGCGCGCCTTCGAGAGAATACTCACACCACGTTCAGCACTGGTCTTCTACGCCAGCGGAACATTGCAATACAGCCCCCAAGGCTCAATCCTCTGCGACTCTGCGCAAGACGCAAGAATCGGTCGTGGTGTCAGTATCCAGCGCCTACTCGAATCCCTCCGTCAGGCTCGTTGTGAAAGAGTACTTGCGATCGTCGATGCCCTGCCAGCGTCCGACTTGGGACTCGGAAAGGAACATCACGAATTGCTGCTTGCTCAATGCCGCGACGACCTACAGCGCGAGCTTGCTGCATACACCACTAAGTCAATTACGATCATGCTCGGCACACCCAGCTTCGCGACGACTGTCGTCGAGTCCCGCGCCGTTTCAACTTTGCCTCAAAATCAAGTGTCACAAAATTCACCCAAGGCCGCTTGCCAGAAGAGTTCCCTGGCCAGCTCGTTAGCAAACGTGATCAACCAACTGGCTGAAACTCGCTATTCGCCAAACAATAACACGATTGATCTTGAACTGGTGAAAGACACTATCGTGCGTACGTTTCCTGGTTCGGTCCATTTAGTATCTTCGCCAGTTCCGCCGAACGAACGCTCGACTACAAGATTGCGCAACGTCCGTCAGATGTTCGTTCAGTACTCGCCTAGCCTCCCACGGCGCGGTGCGATCGTTAATGCAAACGAGTCTTCGCCGTCGCGCGCTAGTACCTCAGACGTTTCCAAATCCGAAATGAAGACAGATACCAATGGCCTAATGCCAATGGATCAACCTTCGACTGAGGAATTTATCAGACAAGCAAGTGCACCGGAGTTGCTGGACTACTGTTACCGATTGCGCGATCGGTGGCAGGGCGGTTCGTTGTTGAGCAACTCTAGCCAGCCACCACTGGTACGCCCCGAGCGGTCCATCTTGGAACTCGCTGCCCTATCGTCAATCGATGCCAATTTGGAACAAGCACGAGAGTTGGTACGACTGGTCGGAGCCGAGCGATCGCGCCAACACTTGCGGGGGTTGGCATCCAACATGACCCGTGTCGATCGCATGGAAGAATTACCTAGCACCGCGCCAGATTGGGCCAGTCAACTCGCGCAGTCGCGCCGATCGATCCTTTCAGTGGACTTGGATTTGGATAGCCTTGTCTTGGTAACACAATTGCGTTCGCAATTCGGTTTGGTTTCCTCAGGTGACCATGCGGAGTTAGCAAAAGATGCGTCCTCACCTGACCAACTACTAGCTCAAATTCTCCGTTTGAGTGAGGATAACGCTTCGCCCGAGGATGCGCAAGCCTGGCTGAAAGCTCAACAATCTGCGAAGCCGATTTGGCGCGAAGTGGACTGGGTCGCTCAATCGCTCGCTTTTCCCGAGATTCCTTGGCGCACACGGCAGCAGTTTTTGCTCTGCCAGTTGTTGGCAGCTCAGGTTCATAGTCAACCATCGACATCGCAGCAGTCCGAAGTAATCTCTGAGGCAGACAGCGCAAAACTGGCTGCCGATCGATTGATCGATGACCTGTGCGATAAAAATTGGAACGAGAATGCCGACAGATTATTTGGGACAGCAAACCAGTTGTATACGTCCGAGTTGCAACGGCTGCAATTGGTGCGACAGTACCGCGAGTTGAGAAACCAGATTTTGTTCAATCTGCGAGATTGGAGCTTGGTACTTCGTCCGGCTGAGAGCCTGAATCCACTCGACGATCCTATTTGCCGATGCTTGAATCAGCTTGCTCAGGCGCAATCAGTTGTTCGTGAATACCGCTCGTCGATCGGGGAACTACGCTCAGCTCTAGAAAAGCTGCGGGCCGTCGTCCAGCCGTGGCGCGAGTCCATCGATTCCGTTGCAACTAACGGCGATATTAATTCCTTATTTACCATCAACGCTGCAGAATTGTTGCACAGCCGGCTGTTGAAACGCGAACAACGTGAGCAGCTTGCCCAAACATTTCGAGTCGATGCTGAGTCAGGTGGAGCTCCATCCAGCGAACAGAACTTTCACAACCGATTGTGGATGCGCATCGTGCGTCAGCGCGAGCTACTGCGACTGACCCGAATTTACAATCAACAGTTGGAACTAGGAGTGGATGACCAGCGTCTCAATTCGGCCATTGCGAACTGTCTCGCGAAATTCGATTCACAATATAGCAACGGTGAACTGAGCCAGCAGTTACAGCAAATCGAGGATCAGGTGCAGTCCTTCGTTGCTGAGTTAGTTACCAGCGCTGTGAAACACGAATGTGCACTTCACGACCTAGAGTATCTCGGGGCGTTGCACGTCGCAATCTACGGAAACTGCGAACCCCTTGCACAACACTTGCGTACCGCTGCGATTACGGCCTTGGGAAAAATGTGTCACCAACAGCACAGCCGGATCGAACGGTGGCTGGCAAACTCATCAAAGGCTGAAGAACTATCGCTGAGAAACCAGGCCCAACAATTCAGTCGCCTTGGCCAATTCGCTGGCCAAGAACTTGAATTGCCCGAGAATATGTTGACTATCAACGTCAGCGACAGCGCTAGTTTGACAGATTTATCGCCAACGGTAATTCCAATTCAAGTAAGAAACAATTCGGATCAAGATAAACTCGTCACCTTTGGCGTACACACGGATGCCAAGTCCTGCGACTGTCGTTGGCATGCAGCGCTCGTTGATGGCGATGCGAGATTCGCGAAGAGAATTTCTGCTGGAGGAGTTGCCGAGGCTCATCTGTCGATTGCCGCGCGAGTTGATTCACCCGGCGTGCAGTCGGTGATCGTCCAGGTCGGGACAGAACAAGAACAGCGCCGGCGTGTGATACGGTTGCAAAGTACACCGCCACCTTTCATACGACTGAGGCTTGCCAACGCCTTTGAAACTGAACCTTCGTCGGCTGAAATTGCTGCGTTATCGCCCGCTATGTTGGCACCGAATCGACCGAACCCGTTGCATGTCTATTGGGAGAATCTTCAAGAAGTAGAACAGAATTGTTCGGTGCGCATTTTAGCGGCCAGCAACACCAGCAGTGGGGTTCCACATGGCAGCCTCAATGCGACCATTGCTGCTCGCTGGCTTGCATCGCAAGTTCATTCAGAACTTGCTAAGTTTCCAAATGCGATTCTTCTGGCTCCTCACCAAACACAACTCTGGCAAACACCGCCGCTCGCACTTGCTCCTGGCGCGCCCGAGTCAAACTTTGGAGCGCTCGTGTTTGAGATCACCAATGACCTCACCAAGCAAGTTCAATTCCAACGCTGGATTCCGCAGATTCAACGCCCCACACGGTATGTCGTTTGCAGAGCGAGATGGGAGTCCGCTCAGCAGTGTCTGGTACTGTCTGCCAAATTGGATACGCAAGCAGTACCTATCGCGGATTTGGTAAACATAACGGCAACCGTAGTGCAACTTGGTCGCGAGCAAACCATCGCTAAGGCTGAATTGGATCTGCACACTGGCAAGCCTGAGGGAAAAATCCAACTGCCTCTCGTTGAGAGTCGACTGCCGTGGCAATTGCGAGTGAGCGTTGATGGATGGCCCAACACTTATATTTATTCAGCTCCCGACGATCCGCTCGACTGTGAATTGAAAATAGACCGACAGTATGCGGATATTCGAGTTCGCGCCGTAACTGACCAATCAGGAAAAACAATTCACGCCACCGCCGGACCGGCCGTAAACGCCGAACTAGAGGTTATCGCGAGCGACGGAACCTTTGATCCGTCCACCGACCGAATTGAAGTAGGTATCGATCTTAATCAGGATCGGTTGCTGGCGGCCGAACCCACAGAAACGATTCGCAAAGCTCTGGATGTTGAGGCAATTTGGTCTGGAATCAATGAGGCTGGACAGTTGTTGATCCGTACTCGAGTGGCCTTGCCGCGAGTGAAGCTGCCAATTGCTCGTGACTTGAACATGCGCACAAGTATTCTGGCGGGACTCTACCGTGGCAGCCAAATTCAGTGGAGTCCATCGGCTGGCATCGTCGTTGACCATCAACCTCCTCGCCTGCGATCGGCTTATGTGGCTGGCGGGGAAATAAGTTCGCTGGGAGTTCCTGTCCCAGTACGCATCGAGGTACTCGACGACGAGTTATCGGAGATTGCCTCGGTCGAAGGAACTTGGTCACCGTCGGGGCAACTTGAGATGGCCGCGCCGCCAATCGCACAGGGATCACGAATGGATGACGGCAAATGGCGACTAGGGCTGCCCACCGATGGACTCAGTTCCGGGCGCATACTCGCACTTTTTCGGGCGACTGATCAGGCAGGCAACACGAGTAAGATCTTCCCGCTGTTCGTCGAGACAGGAACTGCTGAGGAGATCGCGGCGATCGCGAACTCGAAAACTACCACAGTCAGTGGCAAAGTATCGTTCATGCGCGCTCCCACAACTGGAATCAAAGTCACTCTAAATCCAGACAGTGAGGTGTCCGATGTGTCCCAAGCCGCGAGCAGACATACTGACAAAACAAAATTAGTTTCGCGCAGACCGGCTCGCGTTACCGTTACCAATGATCGAGGTGAGTTCCGTTTCGATGACGTTACTTCCGGAAAGTACACTATTACCGTTCGAGGAATCGCGCGCGGGACTACCTTCGTTCGTTCTGTTGCCGCTGAAATCATGGCCTCACAGCCCCAGACTCCCGTGATCGTTCGATTGGAACAGCCGCCGACAGCATCATCGCAATAGCAGTGGCTTGCTTGTTCCTCAGTCTTCAACTTGGAAACTTGTGATGAAGCAGAATTGCCGAAAAATCAATAGTCCGACGACTGGCCGATGGCAGGTCCATGTCAGCTTGGTCTGCGTCTTGGCAATGGGTTGCTCGCTTCATCGACCGCCGGCACCAGCAGCTCTGCTTCCTGGACCCGCGGCCCCCGTGGTTGCTGCTCCCGCAGCGCCGCAGCCGATGACGCTGCCGCAATATTTGGGAATTAACGCGGTCTTACGCGGAGTGGGCTTGGCGGCGCATCGAACTCGATTGCGGCTAAGCACGCGTTGGCCGGTCCTACAGCCTAGCCCTCATAATCCACCGATCGCCATGGCCGACCCAGCGAACTTGATGTCACCCGCACCGGCAGTCGCAGCCGCCGCTGCGATTCAGCAAGCCGAAGCGGATGCCCCGGCCAAGGTTCAGGCGCTGAGCTTTCTCGCAACCGCAAATTGCAGCCAAAATCCACAAATCGAGGAGGCTTTATTGGCTGGCATGGACGACCTTTCGGCAGATGTGCGAGCCGCTGCTGCCCAGGCGATCATCGATTCCCAGCGTTCCTGTCAAGCCTGTGCGAAATCCTGTAACCATTGTTGTACGGCGGCGATTCGCGCCAAGCTAACATGTTTGGCCTACCAACAGGATGCCGAGGGCTGCTACGTCGAGCCCTCTTCCAAAATCAGACGAGTTGCACGTTTGGCATTATGTAACTGCGGCGGCCCAGTCCCGGTCGAGTCCTCCACACCCATGGAATCGCCTCCGGCGGAACTGGTGGAACTGCTCCAGCAAACTTCCGGCCAGCCATAATGACCATGGCGAATCGAATTCTGATCGAAGTTTGTGTCGGTCGGATCTCGGCTGCCGCCGGCGCGCTAGCTGCTGGTGCTGATCGCATCGAACTAAACTCGGCGCTGGAACTCGATGGCCTCACACCGTCGATAGGTGCAGTGCACGCGCTGTGTTCAATTTCCGACAAGCCGATTATCGCCATGTTGCGACCCCATCACCAAGGATTTGTGTACGACCAACATGATCGCGTCGCAATCTTGCGCGACGCCGAGCTATTGATGCGCACCGGTATGGCGGGAGTTGCTTGCGGAGCGCTGTTGGACGAGGCGACCATCGATCGTTCGCTGATGCATGAAGTTCGCGATATTTGCGCGGACCGAATTTTGGTTTTTCATCGGGCTTTTGATCAATTGACCAACCAACTGGCGGCGATCGAAATCTTAATTGAACTCGGTGTCGATCGGATTCTCACTTCCGGCGGTCGCCCAACTGCCGAAGCAGGTCTCGACAGGCTCTGCGAACTCAATCATCGCTTTGGTCAGTTTATCGAAATACTGCCAGCCGGTGGCATCACCCAATCAAACGCATTAAAGATTGTAACCGCCACGGGCTGCCGACAAATCCATGGTTCGTTTCGATCAACTCGCTCAATCGCAGACGTTGCGATTGGAGATGTTCACAATGTGTGCGGCCACGACTTCCAGGCGATCACCGCCACGCGCCAATTGCTCGATGCTGCATAATGACCAATGCGCTCGAGGACTCGTTTAACCCGCAGCCGCAGGCGAGGATTACTCGATGTTTGTCATTTACTCGAGGTTTGTCATTTACTCGAGGTTTGTCATTGATTGCGCGCGAAAACACTCAATCCTCGCCTACGGCTGCGGGTTAAACGAGTCTTGATTTTTGAACGCGCGAACCGTTAGGCAATCTCCGCTTCACTTCGCTCGTCGCGATATGAACAATGCCAGCAGCGGGCCAGCGATACAACCTCCAATGATGAACGCTGCGAACGCGAATTGGTCCTGCGACCAGGTCCAATTGTCAGTCAGCGTGGTACCAAAGACGGCTCCTAGCGTTCCAAAAGGAAAGAACATTGCCGCCAATACGTTCAGTCGATGGGCGGACACCATCATCTGATGACTAGCAGTCGCTTGTTCCTCCGCTCGGCGAACGACAGCCACTTCCATCGAGTTCTTGGCTTCGTCGTACAACAAATCCGCACGACGTGAAATTTCGTAAGCCCGGTCGCGGCAATCGATCATGCTGCGATCATCCGGTAGAGCCTTTCGACCCTCTTCGAGAACTTCATGCAAATGGCGCGCGGAACGCATCACGGGTGCCAAGCCTTCCAGTAGCGGCAGATAGTGCGCTGCCCGAACGGCTTGTTGTTCCATCACGTCAAACCCATCCAGCTTCTGCGTAAACTGATCGAGATGATTTTGCAGTGCAACTGCCCCTCGATCTCCATTGCTGGCTCGCCATGTTCCTTCGAGATCGCGATAGAACAGCACTCCGCGTCGTGAATCTTCGTCCGGTGCCGGCGCGCTGTGCAAAACCAACAACAGATGGCCATCGTGTTGCATGGCACGTTGACGACCCACGGTGGTTCCGAGGCGACGCCGGAATTCCTCAGGGACTTGCCATCCAGACGGGATCAACTGAGCTTGCGACATGGGTTCCTCCTAAGAAAACGAAGGGGCTTCTTTTTTCAAGTGGATATGTGATGATAGTCGCTTGGATGATGATAGTTGTTCAGATAATGCAACACGTTGCGAATGCCAAGTTGCTAGTGCTTTTTTAGCTCATTTACCTAATAAGGCTTGATTGGCTTAGAAATTGGGCGAGGATTTTGTGTTGAATCTCGAAAGGTTTTCGTTTGGCGTTGGCGATCGATTTGCACATCAAGCCAAAGCCCAGTTGCGGGCGTTTGAGTTGCTGGCCCGAGATGGCATTGACGTCGTACCCGTGTGGAATAAGTCCAATCGCGAACACTCATTTATCGGCAGCCAACCGGAGTCGGTACGATTGGCAGCGAACAACGCGGTTGCGACGCTGGGTTGGCAGAAATCCTGGTATGTCGATGCCGATCACATTCGCTTGGAGACAGTTGATCGATTCGTCCCGCATTCTGACTTCTTCACCATCGACGTCGCAGACAGCATCGGAAAGCACGCGGCTCCCGAAGTCATTGATGACTTCGTCGACCGCCATCCCGAGCTGATCGGATCGATTGCGATCGCTGGTATAGCCGACCCATTTCAGATTTCCAGAGAATTTGTCCAAAAAATCGCTGGCAAGTACTTACTCGCCACGCAAGAAGCCGGCCAAATATATCGACATATTTGCGATGTCAAAGGCGAAGCAAATTTTGTCGCGGAAGTTTCCATGGACGAAACCGATGCTCCGCAAACTCCACCTGAGCTGCTGATCATTCTGGTTGCCTTGGCCGACCAGCGCATTCGTTTACAAACCATTGCACCTAAATTTACCGGCAGGTTTAACAAAGGCGTCGATTACGTTGGCGATCTAGCTCAATTTGAAAGAGAATTCAACGACGATCTCGCAGTGATCGCACATGCGACCAGTCGCTACGGATTGCCCAGCAACTTGAAACTGAGCGTCCACAGTGGCAGCGACAAATTCTCGATCTACCCGATCATTCGACGAGCATTGAATCGCACCGGAGCGGGCTTGCATCTAAAGACCGCCGGCACGACTTGGCTGGAAGAACTGATCGGCTTGAGCGAAGCAGGTGGCGACGGACTGACGCTCGCCAAGGAAATTTACGCTTACTCGCTGGACCACATCGACGAATTGTGCGCACCGTACGCAAGCGTAATCGATATCGATCGAGCAAGATTACCCAGCTTGAGCGAAGTGAGCGGATACACCGGCACGCGCCTGGCAAATTCGTTGCGTCATATCCCTTCGCACCCCGAGTTCAACGCGCATATGAGACAATTGCTGCATGTGGCATTTAAAGTTGCCGCAAAACAAGGGACGCGTTTCTTGGACTTGCTCCAGTCGAACGAACCGATCGTCTCGAAGCAAGTTACCGATAATATCTACTTGCGGCATATGCGACCGCTGTTTGTAGAATAGTTTGTGTTGAGGAATGCAAGCCGATTGACTCAACCATGTTTACCTAGGAAAACCCATGAAGTCCGCCGTCACGATCTGCTTGGTCTCCGAAGCTCGGAGTGGTCCCTTCGTTTACCACAAAGGACTCGCCCACGGATGCCAACAAGCTGTCGAGCTGGGCTTTGACGCAGTCGAAGTGTTTCCGCCTCGTGCCCAAGATGTCTCCGAATCGGAACTGCGAAGTTTGCTCAACCAGCATTCGCTCGCGCTGGCGGCGATGGGCACAGGTGCTGGTTGGTTACTGCACCAGTGGTCGCTTTCATCTGCCGACAGCGAGGTGCGCCAGCAAGCGTGCCAATTTATCAGGGATATCATCGACCGCGCTGGCGCGTTGGGAGCTCCAGCGATCGTGGGTTCGATGCAAGGCAAAATCGACCCTAACCGCTCTCGCAACGAAGCACTTCAACTTTTGGCAGACGGGCTAAGCGAACTCGCAGATTACGCTGAACGTGCGCACGGCGTGCCGCTACTTTTTGAACCGCTGAATCGTTACGAGTCGAATCTGTTCAACCGCTTGGAGGAGACGGCCGATTGGCTGACCAGCCATCAATTGCGCAACGTTAAGATCCTTGCGGATATGTTCCACATGAATATTGAAGAAGGCAACATGAGCCAAGCGATCGAGCGTGCCGGTGGACTGATTGGTCACGTTCATTTTGCCGATTCGAATCGACTGGCAATCGGACTGGGGCATACGGACACGACCCCGGTCATCGCATCGCTGAAATCGATTGGATATGCCGGGTACCTTTCGGCGGAAATATTTCCTAAGCCAGATAGCGACGCAGCCGCGCGCCAGACCATGCAGAGTTTCAAGCAACTTGTCGGTTAGTCATTTGCACAGCAGTTATAACTTTCAAACTTCAAACTTCAACTTCCAAACTTCAATACCATCATGTTGAAAACATCCTTACTTCATCCTGACATTCTGCGCATGCTCGCGCGTTGTGGACATCATTCGACGATTTTGATCGCCGACGGCAACTATCCAGCTTGCTCAAAGATTGGCCCACGAGCAGAGCTGGTCTGCTTGCAACTAATTCCCGGCGTCCCAACGGTGGCACAGGTTCTTAAGGCAATCCTAGAAAATCTGCCCATCGATCATGTCCACACGATGGGTGTCGACCCAACCGATCCTTACGCACAGTCAGGAGATCCTCCCGTTTGGGCTGAGTACCGCCAAATTCTCAAGGCAGTTGGCCTGAAGACCAACCTCGAACCGATCATGAAGTGGGATTTCTACAAAGCGGTAGAATCCAGCGACCATGTTTTGACGGTGCAAACTGCTGATCAAGCCTTGTGGGCCAATGTGTTATTGAAGGTTGGTGTGCGCACGCCATAGACAAGCGAGTTTGCTGTGGTACGGAGAATCGATTTCTAATGACAAATCACGCGAACTTGGAAGACGCCCTATTACTGGCTTTGGAAAAATTCCGGGGCGTTTGTGACAAAGATGGTAAACCGTACGTTCTACATTTGCTGCGGGTAATGCTGGCCACGGAACACCCCGAAGCGCAAGTTGCCGGAGTATTGCACGACATTGTCGAAGATACCTCGGTAACTCTCAACGACCTGCGCGCCTATGGTTTCTCCGAACGCGTCATACAAATCATCGATTGCTTGACGCATCGATCGCACGACAAGTACACAGAATACATCATGCGCATCAAGCAGGACCCTTTGGCCTCGATCTGCAAACTGGCTGATCTAGCCGATAACTATCGCTTGGATCGAGTTGCCTATCGGGATGGACACACAGAACAGGACTCGAAACGCCTGCAACGCTATGTACTGTCGTACCAATTTCTCAGGGACAAGCTCGACGAACCCACATACCGCCGACTGATGATCCCGCTGGAATAACGTTTGCTCGTAGGGGTCGCGCGATCCCCAGAGCTTAAGTGGACAGCGCCACTTTCATTTGCAGTGGAAAGAACAAGTCGTTGCAGCAAAATCGTTTAACGAACGTGGGATAAGCTTCCAGCTTGTCAACCTGTAGCGGAGTTTCACCATTGCTTGCACAAGATATTGACAAGCTGGAAGCCTCTGTATTACCCACAATTTTCTGCGTGATTGCAAGAAATGGAATTGGAGAAGGCGGCATATTTGCGGGAATTCGTTGAGAAATGCGTGTAGCAGCAAATGGTACA
>SYJV01000138.1 GCA_005798335.1 Planctomycetaceae bacterium
AGGAAAAAAGGGCCGTCCACTTTCCGTGTACAGATTCTCACGCAAAGACGCAAAGTCGCAAAGAATAGAACTTCGCGCCTTTGCGCCTCCGCGTCATTGCGCTTCCATTATTGTGTTTTGTCTCCGCCGACTTCAGCCGCCACGAATACGCATTGGTTAAGAACCAACTGCTGAGGTCCCCGGTTGCGAGTCTTGCGATGTTCGGTTGCGCTTCACCGTCGAACGGCGTCTACCGGCGCACCATTCGAAGGAAGTGAGTGCCGCGCGTCGACTGCGACAGAATTTGCCGCAGGAATTTCTGCAAGGACCGTAGGTTGATGGTTCTCAAGTATTGAGCAAGAACTCGAAAAATATGCGGTAACTCACAACTTGCCTAGCTAAAAGCTACTGCAATATCGATGTTAAACTGAAAAAAAGTACCGATAGGGAGGCACAGGAACTTTGAGCGGTTCAAACGTCCATCGCTCGCAGCAGCCCGCTAGGCGCGCTGTTATGGATGGAAGAAACAGCGCGCAGGTTGAAGCTCGAGTCGACCCTGCATGCACGAGGTCGTCCGCGCAAATTCGCCTAATCCTCCAAAAAGGCTCCTGACCCCTTTTATTTCCCAATTACCTTGACATCGCTTTACGCCATGGCTCACTTTAAGTCAGCACAAGTGGGTCAATTTATGTAAGCGGCATAGTTCACATCTTTACGCTTGGTAAAGGACGTTATCATGCGCTATAAGGCGGTAGGGGAATCAGCGGAATTGGCCTCGATTTGCACATGGAGGTACTCGGAAATGGAGAAACAAAACGAAATCGGATTTGCGAACCACGCCGGAAAATTTCCGTCGCTCGATCAGGCGCGGGGCGTAATGCCTTGGGACTCAAATCAGCTCGATATCTGGGCTGTGGAGCTTGGTCGCGATTGGCAAGCTGTTCACGCGGCGCGGTTCATCTTGGAGAAATGGAATTCGTCGTTCACATGGGAATGCGGAAAATTCGATGCCAAGACCGCACTTGAATGCTGGGATAAAATTCACCGTCGAGCAATCCTGGACCTGGTCACGCAAAACTTGTCCTACTCTGCGTAGCGGTTCGCGTTTTGGCCACCGAATCGAAACCACTCGCACCAATCCTACCAGCCGTCAGGGCTGAGATTCCAGCCATTGTCCAAGCTGCTGGAAGCTCCGCCAAGTTCGCATGGGAAGAATTCTTCTACCGTCGAATTCGTAGCGAGCACACTCGACGAGCTTACATGCGAGCCGTCACCTACTTCCTGCGTTGGTGCGACGACCAGCAATTGACGTTGCCACTGGTCAGTCCCGCTCACGTTGGTATCTACATGGACGGACTACAGTTGTCGACCGCCAGCAAGAAACAAGTGCTCGCCGGACTCCGCCACTTTTTCGACGGTAAGGTGACGCGGCACGCCATCGCACTCAATCCAGCCCTATCCGTTCGCACCGAACGCTACTCAGTCCTCGAAGGCAAGACTCCCGAGATCACCGTCAAACAAACTCGCCAACTCCTCAAGTCGATCGACACCACCGGCGTCGTTGGCCTTCGCGACAAGTGTATCATTTCGATTCTGATCTACACCGCCGCCCGCATCGGCGCCGTTTCCAAGTTGCGCGTCAAGGACTTGTACGATTCGGGCGACCAACACGTTTGACGCATTCGACTTCGTTTCCGAACCCTCAGAAACTTCCGAGTTGTCGGTTTTACGAACCTCCAATCAAGTGCTGTGTCCCACCTGCCTTCGCCCTCTCAGATGCTAAAGAGCATCGGCAGTCTGCTTCGTTGAATCTGCAAGCTGCTTCTGCGTATCTGCGAGCTGTCTTTGAAGATCGAGCACCATAGGAAACAGCGTTCCGCTGCTCAGCTCGCCGGACATCCATTGTCATTGTAATTCATTCGATCCATGCGGCCGCTTATACCAAAACCGCTTTACCAAAGCTACCTCATTGCCATACAATGGACCCCACGGAGTGCACCTTGCGGTTTGTAATTGGCATAGCTTTTGATTTGAAGAATGGCAAGAATCACGAAAGACGGAGTAATGGAATAGTGATTTGGGCAAAGCACGGAGGTTTGGGTTATGACAATTTCAGCGCAAGGTCGGAATCGGCTCAAGGAAGTAGCTCGGGATTTGACAAAATTGGTTGATTGTGAAAAAAAGCAACCCGGTCGTATTTTCACGTTTGCGGAACTCGAAGATGACAGCATTGAAGTTACCGATTTGCTAGCTCAAATGCTAATGGAGGAACGACTAGCTCAACAGTTTTCGGTTCCCGAACCTTCCGTTTGTTGCCCGAAATGCCAGAGCCAAATCCCTCGCGATGTGGATGAACCGCGAGCGATGCAAACCGATCGTGGGGAGGTCACTTGGACCGAACCGACTTACGAATGCTCGACCTGTCGTCGGGCTTTTTTTCCCGGTGAGCTTAGCGTTGGGGATCGCAGTTGAAGCCACCTGCAGTCCGCGCGTCACGATCAAGATGGTTTACTCTGGCGTTCAGTCGCGTAGTTTTGGCGAAGCCAGCGCTCATCTAGAGAACCTGTGCGAGTTGTCAATTTCTGACGAACGCATTCGTCGGGCAACTCATCATGCGGCCGAAGAACGAATCGCTCAACAAGATCGGCTGATCAGCGCGTACCGCAACAAGACGCTTCCCGAACAAAGATCGCAGAAGCCAGCCGATGTGGAAGCGCCTGATATTGCTTGTGTGATGTGCGATGGCGGACGTTATCAGTTGCTTGATCGACAGTCATCTCAAACTGATACCGCGGATGAAGAGCCAAACGATACCGAACGTCGAGGCAAGCACTGGCATGAGAGTCGAGTGTCACTGTTAGCTTCGATGAAAGGCGAGCATCACGAAGTGGATCCTCAGCCGGAATTGCCGAATTGCTTGGAATTCTATGCGATTGGTACGACTTTGAGTGAAATTGCCAAAGTCGGAGCCAAGCCTGGGGCCAAGGAAACTCCCGAACAACGGACTGAACGCGAGAAACGAGAACAAGCCAGGAAGGAACTCCAGGAATCTTTAGTCGGTCCAGAGTTGGTCTCAAGTAATGTCGTTGCCAGTGGACAAAATTGGGAAGCGTTCGGACCCATGGTCGCGACACGAGCTTGGTATTCTGGTTTCGCTGCAGCCAAGCACAAAGTGTTTGTGTCCGATGGTTCATCGACGATCGAAAAGCTCCAAGAAACTTACTTTTCCAATTTCACGTCGGTGCTGGATCTATTGCATGGGCTCGGTTACAGCATGCACGTCGCACGCGCCACGACCTCGGTGGAATCGGATACTGCAAAGTCGTACAACCACTGGGCTGCGTTGATCTGGCAAGGCAAAGTTGGCGCGGTGATTAAGGAATTCGATGCGTTACAAAAGTTGCACGGCGACCCGCCGCCCGATTGCAAGGCAGACGACGTTCGAGAGGTGATTCGGGCTGCCCGAGTTTATTACACGAATCACCAACACCGAATGAATTATCCTGAGTATCGACGAAAGGGCTATCCGCTGACGAGCAGTCTAATGGAGTCGACAGTCAAGCAAATCAACTATCGCGTGAAGGGAACCGAGAAATACTGGAGTACAGAAGGCGGCGAAAAGATCCTCCGCCTACGCGGAGA
>SYJV01000139.1 GCA_005798335.1 Planctomycetaceae bacterium
TGGGAATTTACCAAGGCCTAAGCGAATACAAGCCCGATGCGCAAGCGAGTGCGTCAATCCTGGCATACACTCGCTTGCGCTTCGGGCTTGTATTGGTAAGAAACTATCTGCCGCTCGCCTTACACTTCGGCGCTGGGTACTGGCTCAAGTACATTTTGGACATGCGCGTGAGCAATACGGTCACTCCTGGCCGTCCATGCATAGCTCGATTACCCTAGAGCGTCTTGCTCGCTGAAATCGACATTTCGGTAGAGTTCGCTCATCGAGATGGCAAACCCAAGCGACGGGAACTCGATCGATTCGGCAATGTCACATACATCGCGCAGTTTCCATTGGCCATCGGCTTGCCGAACGTAACTTTCGATGCTTGGGCGATCTTGCGCGATCAACAAGTATTGTTGCACCGAGGCCAACTTGCGGTAGTGCGCCGATTTTATTCCGCGATCGTATGCCTCGGTCGAATTGGACAACACTTCGAAGACAAACGTCGGGTTCAATAATGTATCCACTTGGTCATCCTCAAACTGACGCGCGCCGCACACTATTGTCGCATCGGGGTATGTGTATAGCCCCGTAGCGGAAACTTTCACGCGCATGTCGCTGGGGTAGACTTCGCAAGGTCGATCCTTCAAAGCGTTGCCAGTTTCTCGAACTAAGTTCCCAACAATAAGATTATGACGTCGACTTGCGCCCGCCAGGGCAAACATTTCGCCGCAGAAAAATTCACTTTTGAAAACAGCCGCCCTTTCTCGAGCGAGATACTGACTTGGTGTGAGCAAGGATTTCGGTTGCATCGACATATCGGTTACTCTAGCTTTGTCAGTTCTTCTTTGGC
Source organism: Planctomycetaceae bacterium (assembly GCA_005798335.1). Classification (GTDB taxonomy): domain Bacteria; phylum Planctomycetota; class Planctomycetia; order Pirellulales; family Pirellulaceae; genus Aureliella. The sequence continues at coordinate 836 of SYJV01000139.1, forward strand.
AGCCGCAAGGACTTGGCGCAGCTCGAATATTCTGCGGGTTTGAGTAGCACTGGGGTCCAGCGCGGCGTAACGCACTCCTTGTCGAAAGCACTCGACCAGTACGCGTAACAACTCGATGCGACTGGGTTGAATGATCTGACTCTGGTTGGAATAGTTCGCGTGCGCGTAAGCCTCTGCCAAGTCTCGGACGGAAAAGAGCGCGACGGCGATGGAGTCATTGGACTGCACTCGCCACAGTGCGGGTGACCACTGGTCGCTGTCATCTTCAACGATCATCCAGGGCTCCAGCTCAATTGATTGCGTGGAATTCATTTTCTACCGTAACCGCCTCCGCCGGGAGTGTGTAATTCAAGAACATCGCCGACATCGAGCTGAATCTGGCAACAACCCGGCAATTGCTCAACGGTTCCATCGGCGCGTCGCAACAAGTTTTTTCCGACCGTACCGGACTCTCCGCCGGCAAGTCCGTAGGGTGCGAAATCACCGCGGCGCGATGTCAACAAGGACAGCGTGACTGGTTCGAGGAACCGCATTGCACGGATCACACCCTCGCCTCCGCGCCAACGTCCCTGTCCACCGCTGTGCCGTCGCAACTGGAATCGTTCGAGGCGAACGGGGTAACGCGATTCGAGAATCTCTGGATCTGTCAGGCGAGTATTCGTCATATGTGTGTGAACCCCGCTGGCACCGTCCAGACCCTCAATGGCGCCTGCGCCGCCGCAGATCGTCTCGTAGAAACCAAATTTTGCGTTGCCAAACAACAGGTTGTTCATCGTACCTTGCGAGGCGGCCGCAACTTGCAACGCTCCGAGCAAAACGTCGACAATTCTTTGAGAAGTTTCCACATTTCCAGCAGCTACGGCTGGAGAGAATTGTGCATCGGCAAGCGCATGCGGATGGAGAATTCCACGGGGAATCACTAATTCGATAACGCGCATTACACCTTCGTTTAGCGGCAAGTCGTCGTCGATCAAGCAGCGAAATACATACATTACCGCCGCCGTCACAATCGAAGGGTTGGCATTGAAATTTGTGGAAGACGTCTCACCGGTGCCAGAGAAATCGATGCGAGCGCGTCCCGGTTCTGGAAATTCGATTTTCGCGGCGATGGCGGTACCGTCATCAAGATGGTCTACGAAAAGACAAGTGGCGCGCGGAGCCGAATCAATCCAGCGCGCGACGCGCTGCGCTGCGATCTGCAGAATCGACTCGTTATATTTTTCGAGGCTACCCCAGCCAAACATTGTTGCCAGGTCTTCGATCAAACGAGCACCGCGCGCATTGGCGGCTTGCTGAGCGGCAAGGTCCGCCAAGTTTTCATCAATGTTGCGGGGAGGCCAAGTGGCCGATTTCAAATGGTACCGCAGTTGGTCCGTTCGATCGTCGCCCGCGCGAATCAGGTACATCGGCGGAATAATCACTCCTTCCTCGCCCAATCGAGTCGAGGTGATCGACATAGAACCTGGACTCATGCCTCCAATGTCCGCGTGATGTGCGCGGCTGGCGGTGAACATTGCGACGCGTCCGTCACGCGAAAAAACCGGCGTTACCACAGTTACGTCTGGTAGATGGGAGCCACCTCGATACGGATCGTTAGTGACAAATACATCGCCGGCTAGCATGTTGGGGAAATCCCCAATAATCGAGCGCACGGTTTGGCCCATAGCACCAAGATGCACCGGAACATGGGGAGCGTTGGCGAGCAACCGTCCGGCCGCATCAAACACCGCACAACTAAAATCTCGTCGCTGCTTCACATTTACACTGATCGCAGTCTTCTGTAGAACCAACCCCATTTGAGTCGCGATCGCCATCAAACGCTGCGCGTAGACTTCGCGCTGAATCGGATCAATGCTCAAGTTGCCTGCCGCGGCGCCTCGATCATTCGTGGCACCGAAGTGCGTCCCCAAAGACGCGCGCGTCGGCTCTGCAAGCTTTCCACGCGTCAAGTGCAACGTCCCATCCGACAAGACTTCACTAATCCAACCCGATGCAACCGCGAGAGTTGAGCCTTGATTCATAACGACCATCGGGCCGGCCAAGCACTGGCCCGGGACCAGCCTTGAACGTCGGATGATAGGAATATTGCTCCATCGCTGGTCGTGCCAGCACGCAATTCTATTCTCGAAAGCTGGCTCGCAATTTGGGTTAGCGATCTTCGCCACCGGCGAAAGTCTATGGGTAGAGCCCAGTTGAACTGCCATGCGCACGGAAACCAATTCGATGGCTGTACTGGTACGCTGGTAGCCAAACTTTGTCTGATGTTCGGCATGAAAGTTGGCGGCGATTTCTGACGGACCACACCAAGCGATCACCAGCGAAACATCGGTCCCGCGATACCGCAGTTCCAATTTTCGCCCCAGGTTGAAGCGAGTCGCCTGAACAGCGGTTTCTTGAGCCAGTTGCCCAATCAAATCCTGCTCCGCGGTGCTGGCCAGTTTCTCAATCTTTGGCCAGTCGCAGTCGCCAATCAATGTATAAATCGGCACGGTTGCATCCTTGCGCAGCGCCGCGAGTCCCATTCCCAGCGCGCTGAGCATACCGGCTTCCGCCGAGTCGATTACTGAATTGATTCCAAGTAAATCCGCGATCTCGCAGATATGTTGACCTGCCGCTCCGCCAAAGCCGAGCAGCGAATGATCGCGCGGATCGACGCCTTGGGAGATCGTGATGCTGCGCACTGCCTCAGCCATCTGCTGGTTAGCAATTCGCCGAAAACCCTCGGCCAGATGCTCGATCGATCGGATGCCCAATTCGGCTTGCTGAATCTGCTGGAAAATTTCTTGCAATCGCTCGCCGATAACCGCAACATCCAGCGGGAACGGGAACTGGCAGGCGGGCAATCGTCCCAAAAAGACGTTTAGGTCGGTGATCGTCAATGGACCTGAGCGACCATAACAGGCTGGACCAGGAAGTGCACCGGCACTGCGCGGCCCAACTCGCAACGACACTCCATCGAACCAACAAATCGATCCTCCGCCGGAAGCCACCGTTTCAATGGGCAGGGTCGGAGTCAGGATGCGCACTCCGGCCTTGGTGGATTCATATTGCAAGTCAAAAGACGCTCCAACGCGACAAACATCCGTACTGGTGCCACCCATGTCCAGGCCAAGCACACACGCTGCGCGAGTGGTGGCCCGCGGCTGGTCACTTTCCACAGAAACACATTGCATGGCTTGTCCAATCGCAGCCAGTGCGACGGCACCTCCGGCGGGACCGGAAAGGATGCTGTCCTTGCCCGAGTAGTTTCGCCAATCCACTAGACCACCGGAACTGGTCATTACGTGCAACTGCACACGATCGAGTCCGCCAAATTGTTCTACCAGCATGGCCAAGTAACCGTTGATCACCGGACTCAAGTATGCATCTACGAGCGTGGTTTGCGCTCGTGCGATGATCTCGATCAATGGCGCGAGTTGGCTTGACCGACTGACATGCTGGAACCCAGCCGCATATGCCAGCGACTCCAGTCGCAATTCATGCCGTGGGTTCAAGTAACTGTGCATCAGGCAAATTGCGAGCGATGTGTTTCCGGCCGATCTGCCTCGCTTGAGTTGCTCGATCGCTTGCGCTTCATCCAGCGGTAGCAGCACTTGCCCCGTTGCGTCCAATCGTTCGTAAATCCCAAGAATCTCGCTGGCCAAGACTTCGCGCGGGGGAATGCCAAGTTGAAAGAGATTGGCGCGTGTCTGATCGCCGATGCGCAGCAGGTCCTCCATGGGAGCGGTGATCGCCAGCGCGGTCGGCGCTCCACGACGTGTCAGCAGGGCATTCGTTCCGCGGGTCGTGCCCAAACGAACTTGCACGGGTGGAAGAGGTTCTGATAAAGCACATCGCGCTAACCTCCGCACTGCCAAAACGGGCGCTTCGATCTCTGCAGCCAGTTCAAAGAAAGCGGCATGTTTGCCATCGGACAGTTCTTGATCCAATACCAACTCTTGGGCTGACGAATCGAAGGCGATAACCTGCGCAGTTTGGATGCACTGGCCAGCTTGATCCAGGCAGCGAAATTGACCACCTGTCCAAAATCCGTCACAGTCGTCGGCCAATTGCGCACATTGAATGCGCGCACCGTCGATCGATCGCACTGAGACCGGGACTAGGCCACTGCTGAGAACCTTGATGGCGCTGCGTGCACCCTTAGAATCTAGCAAGTAACAATCGGTAAAGGTCCCTCCAACATCGATCCAAGCGTCCATGTGACCATCTACACCAATTCGCCGCGAAAGTTGTCCACGAGTTCGATTTCCGACATGATCACTTGAATAGCGCGAGCCAGCGTGCTGAGCGGCAACGATGGCAGTTGAGGGCCTTCGACGGAAACTTGTTCACTGGCTAGCGGTAAATGCACAAATCCGATCGGCACGTCCAAACGACGCTCGGCATGCCAATGATGCGACAAATACATAATTGCGTTACAAAGATAGGTTCCCGCATGGTAGGACACGCACGCCGGTACGCGGGCCTGGCGCAGTTTTTCGGACCACTTTCCCAGCGGCAGGCTACTTCGATAAGCCCACGGTGCGGAATCGACCAGCAGTGGCAATTCGCCACCCGTGTTCTCGATCGATCCGCCGACATTCAAGGCGAAAGATTCCAATCGCACGACTCCCGCTCCGGGTGCTTGTCCCAAATGCACTATCGCGTCAAATCCTCGTTTTAGGTCATCGTACAGTTTGGACTGCATCGCCGCCAAATCAACTGGGTAACGGCGGGTTGTCAGGTCAGCATTCGTGTCCCGGGTACGCAGATATTCGACCATCGCCAACCAGCTAGAGTTGCTTGGCCATTGTTCGTACGGATCAAAGGCGGTTAAGAGCACTCGCATTTGGAAATTGCGGTTCGCAAAGCCTGGGCCGGTAAGATTGTACCGCTATGGTGCGACAAAAATTCTCAAGTAGTGTAATCGACGGACGATGCAAAAACTGATTCCGTGGCGCTATCCAACTCGATAATTCACTATTTTACAGCGGTTTGTTACTGCTAGCACGTTCGGTAAAGCGAGCGGAAAAGGGGAATTTTCCAAGGAATGAGCGAATACAAGCCCGACGCGCAAGCGAGTGCGCACCCGGATCGAAGCGCTCGCCTGCACGTCTACGAACTCGCTGGCGCGTCGGGCTTGTATTCGTAAGAACCATCTGCCACTCGCCTAAAAGCAATAGGTGTGACGCGAAATATAGGCTTTCGAGCGTTGGGGCGCTTGGCATAGACATGGGTTGGCAATTACCATTGTGCCTTATAACCTACCTTCACATCCCACCCTTTTCTGAAATTACAGCAGAGAGCGTTCGATATGAGCGGAACATTGCGATATAGCGCGTTAGTTACTTGTTGCCTCGTGAATTTGGTTCTCGTCCAATCTGCCTCGTGGGCGGAAGACGTGTTTCCAGACAAAGCGTTGGAAGCTGCCGTTCGCGCGGAAGTTTTTGCTAAACGTTACAACCAAGAACCAATCACTAAGGATGATGTGAAGAACATCTCGCAAGTGAAAGGCAAAGGCAAGGGCATTAAGAACCTCGAAGGTTTGCAACATTGTGTCGCTGTGCAGGAGATCGACTTGGAGAACAACGAGATCGTGGATCTCAAACCGATGGCCGAACTAAAACTATTGCAGTCGATTACGCTGACAGGCAATAAGATCGAATCGATCGCCCCGTTGGCCGAATTGACGCGGGTGCAGTATCTAGAATTATCGCGAAACGCCGTTAGCGATTTGGCCCCGTTGGCAAAGATGACAAATATGCGATCGCTGTATTTGTCGAAGAACAAGATTACAAATATCGACGTTGTAAAAAGTTTGCCTAAGATTTGGACGCTGTATTTGGCAGGCAACAAGGTCGCCGACCTTGTGCCTATCGGGCAACTGAAGTGGCTAACCTCACTGGACCTACAAGGTTGTGAGGTAAAGGATCTTGCATTTATCAAGCCGCTCACGGAACTGAATTACCTGATGTTGATGGACAACGGTATCAGCGATTTGGCTCCGCTAGTGGAAATGGCCAAGGGAGACAGCCAAAGGCGTTTTTCTCCGTTCTGGAGGATCTATCTACACGGCAATCCGCTGACCGATGCCGCCAAAGAAACACAACTGAAGGAACTCAAAGAGATCGGCGCCCGCATCACTTTGGACAAAGTCCCGACGAACTAGCGAACTCGCTTTCTGCCCGCGGCCAAGCTTCGTGAAATGTTGTAACCGTATGCGTTAGCGAGTTAGTCCTTAGATCGCCTGTCAAGCTTGAGCGACGCGCACGCGGCGATTGCTCTAGGTGTTACAAACATCCCAGGATATGTTGTGAGTTTCTCGGAGCGTTGCTGCGGACTGTTCGCCATTTTTTAGGATTGCAATGGACGGAATTGATTTTCAGCATCGTACGCGGCTGGTGTTTGGGGCGGGAAGCATTGCCCGCTTGGGAGATCTGGCGAAGGAACTAGGAGCGTCGCGCGCGCTCGTAGTCAGCGATCCGGGTGTTGTGTCGGCAGGTCATTTCGCTCGCGGGCGTGAGGCGATACTTGCCTCCGGCATCGAAGTATTGTCATTCCACGATGTCCACGAGAATCCATCGACCAAGGATGTCGAAACCGGCGTGGCTGTCGCGCGAGATTTTCGCCCCAATATGCTCGTGGGCTTAGGTGGTGGGAGTTCGATGGATTGCGCTAAAGGGATCAATTTTCTGTACAGTTGTGGCGGCAAGATGGAGGACTATTGGGGAGTTGGTAAAGCCACCGCGAATATGTTGCCGATGATCGCTGTTCCCACGACTGCGGGCACCGGTAGTGAAGCACAGTCGTTTGCTCTGATCAGCCATGCTGAAACGCACGTAAAAATGGCTTGCGGAGATTCTCGGGCCGCTTGCCGAGTGGCCGTGTTGGACCCCGAACTAACGTTGACTCAACCGCCTCGCGTGACCGCGCTGACGGGAATCGACGCCCTATCGCATGCGCTCGAATCGTATGTGACCAGTCGTCGCAATGAACTAAGCTGCTGCTACAGCCGTCAGGCTTGGCGACTGCTCAGCGGCGGTTTTCCTCAAGTGCTGGTTCAGCCAAGTGACATTGAAGCTCGCGGCCAAGTTCAATTGGGTGCTTTCTTTGCCGGATTAGCGATCGAAACAAGCATGTTGGGCGCCGCGCATGCGCTGGCGAATCCACTGACCGCTCGATACGGTGTGACGCATGGACAAGCGGTAGGAATGATGTTGCCTGAAGTAATTCGCTTCAACGGTCAGCAAGTGCGACCTGGGTATACCGATTTGTGGCATGATGCGGCCGCTCATCAAGGTCTCAATGTGAGGCGCGATGACGACACAGTTGAATTGCTGGCGGCGTTCGTTCGCAGTTTGGTCGCGCAAGCAGGTCTAGCAACCGAGCTTTCGCAAGTCGGCGTAGATCGAGCGAGTATTCCGACGCTGGCAGTAGATGCTACGAAACAGTGGACGGGAACTTTTAATCCACGAAAGTTGGTCGAAGAGGATTTTCGCGAACTCTATGCGCGAACGTTCGGATCTGACGTACAATAACCAGAAGATATTTCTGGCTTGGTCTTTGTGAGCGGCAGGGCGCTGGCCCTGGCGGGGAGTTGTACGTACAAGCCCGAAGCGCAAGCGAGTGAATCGTCGCAACTCATTCACTCGCTTGCGCTTCGGGCTTGTGCCTAAGAACTCCCCGCCGGGGGCTAGCGCCCCGCCGCTCACCTAAACCAAGCCATGGTAATACAGGCCGGCTGTCGGCTGGCCAAAGTCAGTATTGAGCGACGATTCCATTCATGCTGAGTACATGCGGGGGAAAAATATGCCACGTCAAAGCGCGTTAGTGTTAGCGGCAATAATAACATTTTGCAGTTCCGTGTCGGCTCTAGATTGGCCAGTGGGCCGCGGCGATCTGGCGGGAACGGGAGCTACAACCGAACAGTTACCCGCCAAACTCGACCTCATTTGGCAAGTAGATATTGGCGGACTTGGATTCGAAGCCGCACCCATCATTGCTCAGGGAACGGTCTTTGTGGCGGACGCCGACGGACTCGTGCTTGCCCTCGATCTGGTAACTGGCAAGGAAAAGTGGCGACTGGCGACCGGCGGCGGCTTCACAGCATCGGGCGCCTATCATTCGGGAAAAGTAATTTTTGGTGATATTGAAGGAGAGGTCCGAGCTCTGGATGCCACAACCGGCAAGTCGATTTGGCAATACACGATCGGGGCCGAGATCAGCGCCGGAGCAACTTTTTTTGGCGACAACTTGTTGGTTACATCGCAAAATGGTTCGCTCTACTGCTTGAATCAGGACACGGGAACGTTGTCGTGGAAGTATGAGACTGGTGATCAACTGCGCTGCGCAGCAACGGTCGCGGATAACCGAACGTACTTGGGAGGCTGTGATAGTAAACTCCACGTCGTAGATCTCAAGACAGGCAAGGCGGCGGCTGAACCAATCGCTCTATTCGGCCCGACAGGCAGCACACCCAGTGCGATTGGCAGCAAAGTATTTGTACCCACGCGATCGGGAGAAATTTTTGCCTTCGATAATTCCAGTACCAAGCCGCTGTGGCAGTTCGCTGATCGAAAGCTCGCGGAAGAACTTGAGAACTCCGTCGCCGTTAAGGAAGGCCTGGTCATCGTTTCCAGCCGCAATCGCCAAATTTTCGCACTCGATCAAGAAACGGGGTTGGTGCGCTGGCGGACCACTTTGCGCAAACGCTGTGATTCCTCACCGATTATCGCCGGCAAAGACATTTGGCTGGCGGCTGCGGACGGTAGGCTGGTCCGCCTGGATCTGAATTCTGGCAAAGAGAAATGGTTGTATGAAATCAAAGGCAGCTTCCTTGCATCGCCGAGCGTTGCCGACGGCAAGATCGTCGCGGCCTCCGATAGGGGAAGTATATTTTGTTTCGCTGCGAAACCGCAGTAGACTATTACAGTAAACGTCAGATCGATACCAATACAAGCCCGACGCGCAAGCGAGTGCGTCAATCCTGCGTCAATCCTGGCACGCACACGTTTGCGCGTCGAACTTTTATTTGCGTATGTCCCGGTCAGTTCCTCACCTAACAATTCGAGCAACCGTCTTCATCATAATCTCATTGGCACCCCATGACCGCCGAAGCAACTAAGACTGAAGTTGGCAGTTATTTCATTTCGAATTATCCACCTTACTCACAGTGGAAATCGCAATTTGTGCCTGAGGTCGAGCGAGTCATGGCACGGCCGCCGCGACCGTCGGTCCCGTTGGGTTTATACTTGCACATTCCTTTCTGCCGCAAACGCTGCAAATTTTGTTATTTCAAAGTATTCACGGGCGTGAATGCCGACGAGATCGAGCGGTATGTCGAGGCCCTGTGCCGTGAAATCGAGTTGGTAAGCAAATCGCCTGTTATGGGAGGGCGACCTTTTCGCTTCGTCTATTTCGGCGGTGGGACTCCCAGTTTTCTATCGAACAAACAGCTTACCAGCCTCGTGGATCGATTGCGCGCTAATATTAATTGGGACCAAGCTGAAGAAGTTACCTTCGAGTGTGAACCGGGAACGCTGAGCGAATCCAAAGTGGATACTCTCAAAGATCTCGGCGTAACTCGTCTGAGTCTCGGCATCGAAAATTTCAGCGACGAGATCCTGGAAGAGAACGGTCGGGCTCATTTGTCGAAGGAGGTCTATCGAGCTTGGCAGTGGATTCAAAACGCCGCCTTCAAAAACGTGAATATTGATTTGATTTCCGGGATGGTCGGCGAGACCTGGGACAACTGGCGCGAGAATGTGCGCAAGACGATCGAACTGTCACCGGAGAGCATCACGATCTATCAAATGGAACTGCCTTTCAACACGGTCTATTCCAAGGGCATATTGCAAGACCAGCAGGAGTCAGCGGTCGCGGATTGGACCACCAAACGCGAATGGGTCAGATATGCTTTCGAGCAATTTGCTTCAGCGGGATATTCCTGCAGCAGCGCCTACACGATGATCAAAGATACTTCCAAGGTTAGTTTCAGCTATCGCGATAATTTGTTTTCTGGTTCGGATTTACTTGCCACGGGTATTGCTTCGTTTGGGCATATTTCCGGCGTACACTATCAGAATTTGCCAGAATGGCCTCAGTACATCGGTGCGTTAGAAGAAGGGCGCTTGCCGATCGGTCGAGCCTACTCGCCGACGCGCCTTCAGTTAATGATTCGCGAGCTAATTCTGCTGCTCAAACGCGGCTATATCGATTTGCCCTACTTCCGCGATAAATTCGAAGTGGATGTTTGGGACTGCTACCAGACCGTGTGGCAGGAATATGCTGACGAGGGGTATTTGGTGCGCGACGGAGAGCGAATTACGTTGACAATGGAAGGGTTACTGAGGGTTGACGGATTGCTGCCAGCATTCTTTGAACCTGAACATCAAAGGGTTCGTTATACATGACGTCGGAGCTAACTTTTATGATGGGCAACTTCGAAGCCCATTTTCCGACGGACCGAAAGTATGCCAAGAACCACATGTGGGCGCAGAAGTTGGATACGCAAGTACTGCGATTCGGTTTATCGGCCTATGCCGTGCGCCTCTTGCAAGATGTCTACTTCTTGGATCTAGTAGTTGAGCCCTCGATGCAGTTACAAGCTCGCCAAGAGATAGGTTCGATCGAAAGCAAGAAGGCAGAGAGCAGCCTCTACAGCCCAATTGCCGGACAAGTCCTTGCAGTAAATCAGGAACTGCTTGACGATCCAAGTGGGATTAACTTGGATAAGTATGGCAAGGGTTGGTTGTTTGAGCTGGCCGCCAGTGACGATTCCTTGCTGGCGCCGGCACAATATATCGAACACTTAAGCGCCGCTTGGGAAGTAGCCCAGCGAACCATTAAGGGACAAGTCAACGAAGGATGAGTCGCTCGACTTGTATCTGGAGTCCTCCGTAGTTTGAAAGGCAGCTTAGATGTTGGCGCTGATCACCGTAGTAATTTCGCAAGGCCAAAGCCGTAGCCCCGAGAAACGCGATCTCGAATCCAGTATCGCACAGCTCGCGGCCGATTTGCCCGGTATCAACGTACTTGTCGTGCCCCATCTGTACGATGCTACCAAGGACGGCCAGACATTTCGCAAGTTGCGCGAAATCGACGGACCGATCATCGGGGTTTCCTGGTTATACGAACGAGCTTTGCACTGGGTCCTCGACCGCAACGGCGTGCGCGGACAAGTGGGCGAGGTTCTGCTGAAACCCGCAGATGACAGCGAGGATGAACAAGAGGACAAGCCCGCAGAAAATACGACCGAGCGAGTCACTTTCGATCAACCTCGACCGAATCGCGCGATCTATTGTTTAGACTTTCGCGCCAGTGAAAAGGCTCAGGACTTCATTGATGAATTCACTCGCATCGCTTCGCACAGCCTTAATTCTGCCAGCGACGCCGACCAGTGGATCAAAGGCACAGCGCCTGCCGAGTCGCTCGACCGATTTCATTCGCCCGTGAATACGACCTTTGTGGGCAGCACCGGACAGGCCAATGGTCAACCTGCTGCTACGTTGCTGGGTGCTAAATCGCTGCTTGCGATTGACGAACATCCGACACGACGCTGGTATCCGGTGATCGATTTCAGTCGTTGCACCAACTGCATGGAATGCATCGATTTCTGTTTGTTTGGTGTTTACGGAGTAGATGCGGTCGAGACAATCCTAGTCGATCAACCGGACAACTGCCGCAAAGGGTGTCCCGCGTGCAGTCGTGTTTGTCCTCAAAACGCGATTATTTTCCCACAGCACAAAACACCTGCGATCGCCGGAGCGCCCATGGATGTCGGCGGTCTAAAGATTGATCTTTCCAAACTGTTCGGTGCACCCGAAACAGACGAAGACGCGGTCGCAGTTGCCGCGCGCGAGCGGGACGAACAACTGATTCTTGCTGGCCGTCATGCAGTCGGTGTCACGGACGGCATTCGCAGCCGTCTGGCAGCAACTAGCAAGTCCAAACCCGACGATTTGGATTCCTTAATCGATCAGCTCGATTCACTGGATCTCTAGGTCAATTCGCTGCCCAATCTAGTCGTCCGACGAGCCTAAGGCGGGGGACTTCATTCAAAACCTCTCAATCGATTTCTCGGTTGTTGATTTTGCTCCCTGGACTAGCTGTCTTGTGAATATCGCTAGCTAGCATTACCAGCGCTTACGATTTTTGCCAACTCGTCGTCAGCTACCCCTTTCCTTATTTGGATTTTACGTTCTTTCCTATGGATCATGACTACATTTTCTATTATCTGCCGATGGTTTGAATTCACTAGCATTGCCGATCTAAGGAGGCACAATGTGAAGTTAGCTTCATTCTTTCTTTGGGTCTATGCATTCATAACAATCGTAAATAATGCCGTCGCTCAGGAGGCTCTCAATTATGTCCAGAGCTTGAACTATTGGAAAATTTCTCTCCAGATTATGCAAGACGAGAAGCTGCGCGAGATCCTGGAGATCGCTCCTTGGCAAAAGGCTGCGATCGCCGAAATGCGCAGGAGCAAGGAATTCGAGGTGCGATTCTTTGAAGAGCTGGTGGAGATGAAAAAAAAACGTGACGCAGAAGCGCTTCAAGTTGAAAAGAACCAACTCCAGCGTAAGTCACGACAGCTAATTGCCAACGAGGCAATGCGGCAGCACCTGGCGAATATCGAAAGTGACGACGATGCTGCTCTTGCCGCCATGAATGATGTTGTAAAAGCGCGCATGGAAAAGATTCTTACAAAGTCCCAAATGCTGGAGCTCCGTCCGGCGGCACTGCGTTTGAAGTTTCGCAGTGCTTTCCTGCCCTTCGCCGACCGCGAGGTAATTGAATTCTGCGGCATTACCGAAATCGAGCAGAGCATGCTCGACGTCAGCATCGAAAAACACAAGAAAGATTATCATGCGTTCATTGCTAAGTTGCAGATTGACGCGAGCCGGAAAATTCGCGACAACTTGCCCACGGAATCTCGCGAGTTAATGGCAGACTACTTCGGCAACGATGGTGCACCTGAAGTTAGCGTTCGAGTCCGACTCAATTACGACAGCATCCCAATTCGCAAGATAGCGGAACCACAGTCTCTTTTAGAGTCAACCGATTTGCAAGAGCACATCAAACTTACGGCGGCACAGCGCGAGAGTCTTGAGGTTCTCCTGGACGAATACAGTCGTGACCTTTTTCTAAACCCAAAAGATAAGTCGATTTCTCGCCATTTTCAAGAACTACATACGAAGATGGAACAAGCGATCAAGAAGTTCCTCACGATTGACCAAGCTATCGGGGTAGCACAACATTTTGCTTGGCAAGAGTTTCTTACCGACTTTAGTGCTCCGTTTTCTCGCCCAGAGGTACTGCGTTATCTCAAGTTATCTGCCGAAGACTCAAGGAGAATTGCTGGCCTAGCTATCGACGAACGAAATAAATTGCAAAAACAAATACGGGAATTGGATCGGTCAACATTTGATGCATTGGCATCAAGCTTGGAAATCGGTAGCAAGCAGCGAATTCGACAGTTGTTTCATGGTGTTTGGGAGATTGAACATTAAATAAATTAGTGTTGTGGATTACGGCATTGAGAACCTGCATCAAGTCCATTTCTACAGATTGGTGAAATCGATTGGAACTGCATCGATCGATTGGAAGCCTTGGTTTCTGAGAATGGTAGTCGCAGTGCGGATGTCGTTGTAGTCGATGCGACCATGCAGCGCGTCGTGAATGGGTTTCAGTTTTTCCAGACCACTGTAGCGCGCGATCGTTTTGATCAATTCAAATAACTCTGGAGCAATCCAGTTCGATGGATCGGTGATTCGGCGAGCGTTCAAATAGTTCTGCAAATAGGCGTGGACCGTCGCTTCGGCTCGATTGATTTTTAGAGCTACTTGGGCCACCGATAGCTTGTCGTCGAATAACTGAAAAGCCACTTGCATGGCATCCGGACCTTCGATTGTTTCTGCCAAGTTTGTTTTGGGAGGCACGATGCCCACTGAAGGCTGGACTTGGTGGTCGCGGCAGTAGTTGCCGATTAGTTCGATGACTGTGTTGCCAAAGTCGGCGATCTTGCGATCACCTACACCATGTACCGAGCGAAGTTCAACGAGATCCATGGGCATGCGTCGCGCCAAATCGCGCAATGTCGCATCGCTAAAGATAATGAAGGCAGCCACGTTGCGGGCCAGCGACGTTTTGAATCGCCAGGCGCGGAGCACAGCAAACAGCTCTCGATCAACACCCTCCCACGAGTTCAATAGCGACGTGGCTGTGGCTGCGATCGGCTCTTTGGCCTTGGCGGGACGCATCAAAATTGGCACGACCTGACCGCGCAGCAATTCGCGCCCTGGCGCGGTAACATTCAATTGTTGATACTCGCCTGAGCGATTGATAAAACCTTGGGCAATTAACTGTTCAATCCAATCGCGAATGCTGGATATCCGAAACTCCAGGAGCAATCCGTAAGTGCTCAACTGGTCGTGCCTGTTTTGCAAAATCTTGCGATCTTTCGAGCCTGCCAAAACCATCGCTACGTAGGTTGCTCCAAAGCGCTCGCCAGTCCTCATCACGCACGAGAGAATTTTCTGGCCGATGATCAACGGTTCTTCAACGGCTTCGAGTTGGCCCAAGCAAACATCGCAAGCGTCGCATGAGTTGCGATCCCAATGCTGCCCGAAGTGCTCGACCAACAGTCGATGGCGACATTGGCTGGAAACACAATAGGCGTGCATAGCTTGCAACGCTGCATCGCCAGCCGCGCGAGCTTCTTCGGAGAGTTCTTCAAACGTTCGCCGCCATCGCAATGTGTCTTCCGATCCGTACAGTAACCAGCATTCCGCCTCCAAGCCATCGCGGCCCGCGCGCCCGCTTTCCTGTTGGTAGTTGGCCATCGATTTGGGCATCGCTGCGTGAATGACGAAGCGAACGTTGGACTTGTCGATGCCCATCCCAAAAGCAATAGTCGCGATGATGGTGTCCACACGGTCTTCGACGAACGCTTCCTGGCGCTCGGTCCGCTCGGCATCGGACAATCCGGCATGATAGGCGGCGCAAGAGTAGCCCATCGATGTGAGCGACGTGGCAAGCTTCTCCGTGTCGGCTCGGCTGATGCAGTAGATAATGCCTGACTGGCCACGCAACCGATCCAGAAAATTGCCGACTTGATTCACCAATCGCTCTCGCCGAGCGATGCGATAAACCAGATTCGGTCGAAAAAACTGGCCGACGATAATCTCCGGTTCTCGCAACCGAAGATTGTTAACGATATCGTCGCGCACTTGATGGTTGGCCGTCGCCGTATAGGCATGCATCGACAAATTCGGAAACCGCTCGCGGAGCGCGGCTAGACCCCGATACTCTGGTCGAAAATCGTGTCCCCAAGCGCTGATGCAATGAGCTTCGTCGACCGCGATGGCCGACAGTTTTTGGCGCCCGAGAAATTCGAGCGAGCGTGGCGTCAGCAATTGTTCTGGGGCGACGTACAAGAGCCGAATTTCGCCCCGCTCGATCAGTCGAACCACAGTTAGTTTGCTGTCGGCTGACATACCACTATGAATCGTCGCCGCCGAGATCCCGCATTGTTTAGCGTTATCGATTTGGTCCTTCATCAGCGCGATCAAGGGTGAAACGACGATCATCATTCCCTCGCGGCACAGCGCGGGCGCTTGGTAACACAGCGACTTGCCGCCACCTGTAGGCAAGATAACCAGTGAATCGCGATCATCCATAACGCATTGCATCGCTTGCTCTTGCAGCGGCAGAAAGCTGTCGTAACCCCAATACTGTTTCAATACTTTTGAGAGCATGTTATGCTTGGCGAGTTCGACTTTGGTCGTCGAAGTGAGATAGGCAATTGGTCGGCGAGAATCGCAAATATGGACAGTGTACCCGCCCTGTTCACCATTGGACATTCGAATCACACGGACGAGCAATTCGTTCAGTTGTTGCGTCAGCACGGTATCGACGTGCTGGCAGACGTTCGATCGCAACCCTATTCAAAATATACCAACCAATTTAATCGTGAAGATCTTCAGGCCCTGTTGGCTCGTCATCGGTTGAAGTACGTTTTCATGGGCCAGTCGCTTGGTGGCCGACCGGAAGGCGAAGTGTATTACGACAACGAGGGGCATGTCCTGTACCATCGCGTGGCCGAAGCCGACTTTTTTTTGCAAGGACTCGAGCGAATTCAAAAAGGAATCGCCAGCTATCGTGTGGCGATGATGTGCAGTGAAGAAGATCCGTTGGTATGTCATCGCCATCGATTGGTAGCGCGCGTGTTGCGTTCGCGCGGTGTGCCCATCCAACATATTCGCGGTGATGGGCGTGTAGAATCGTATGAACAAGTCGAACCGCCGGCAAAACAGAAGATGCTGTTCGACGAATTGGAGGTTGACTCATGGAGATCTTTACTATCGGTTTTACCCAAACCCCAGCCCGAGACTTTTTTGGAAAGTTGAAACGAGCGGGCGTGCGGAGGCTGGTCGATGTCCGGTTGAACAACACTTCGCAATTGGCCGCGTATGCCAAACGCGATGATTTACAGTATTTCCTGCGCGCGATCTGCGACGCTGAATATTTGCACTTGCCCGTTTTGGCTCCGACTCAAGAAATGCTCGACCAGTACAAGAAACTCAAAGGTGGCTGGCCGACCTACGAAGAACAGTTTCTCAACTTAATAGCCGATCGTCAAATCGAAGACGAATTGGATCGGCCTTCGTTTGGCGAGTTGCCCAGCGCGCTACTGTGCAGCGAATTGACTGCCGTGCATTGTCATCGCCGCTTGGTGGTCGAGTACCTGCAAGAAAAATGGACGGACTTGAAAATCGTGCATTTATGAGGCAGCTCTCGAGTGGCCCATTCTTGGGTGCTGCTGTTTTCCGAATCGCATTTCCATGCAAATCGTCGTCAATCATCTAACGCGCATGCAGCCGGGCTTCTTTTGTGCGGCCGGGATCGAGGTCAACTCGCGATTGCATGTCCGACCGCTGATCGATTCCCAGTTGACGGTCGACTTGCTGGCTAGGCACGGCGGCCCATTTGAGTTGGGTGCCGTATTGGATCTAGGGCTCACGCGATTCACCGGCAAGCTGCCCGAGATTGAGGATCGTTGGTTCGATCGCCGGTTCGTTGTGCAGAAGTACAAGCTCTCGAGGGCCGAGCTGTATCAATTGTGCGCCGAAGTGGCTCATAATTCCCTGCACTCGATATTCACCGCAGCGCTCGAGCCGATCGGATCGACCATGGCCATGGCTGAACATGCAGGAGTTTACTCGCTTGGTTGCCTGTGGGGCCAAGCCGGCCGCTTCGTCATCGTCGGGCAAGAAGATCGCCAGCGATTGAGATTTGCATTTGTAGAACTCGACGGATGTGGCCGTGAGTTGGTCGTTCCGGTAACCGATGTCCGGTTGTACAAAGACGACCACACGACCATCGATTCGGAAGCCGTCAAACAATTCAGCCAAGAAATCGGCCGAACAACTCGCACGTTGCTCAGCGTTGGCCTTTCCCGCCCCTATCGGAAATCGGAAAGCGATGTGGCACGACACTGGTTGCAGGTCAATAATTTCCATTTCACGTAGTGAATTATTTTCTGGCACCGGACGCTCGAATGCCAAGCTCTCGTTTGGTTGGAAAACTCTCGATCGCCACTACCAGCTTCGACAGCTCTCATCTGTGCGGCGGAAGATTCACAGGCTTGTTCAACCATGAAATGGAGCAATACATGCGTTTCTCTAAGGCAGCCCGCATGGTATTAAGTGTTTCCGCAGCTCTTGCCATCGCCTCATGCTTCACAATGGCCCAGCAACAAGCGAATCGCAGTAGCAGGTCGCTGCAGTTTGTACCTCGCGACGCACTGGCAGTGGTTTCCGTTGAAGTAAAGTCGCTCTTGTCAAGCAAAATGCTGGAGTCGAAGCCGGAGGACATTCCAATTGACGGCGAAATCCCGTCGTTTCTTAAGAAAGGGTTCAACGCAGTCACTGCGGATGTGAGATTTCATAGCGTGAACCCTAATACCGACGACAAGACTTTGAAAAACGCCATTTCAATAAGTGATGGTCACATCATTCGCATGTTTGAGATCAAGGTAGATCATCCACTGTTTCGTTGACGGCCTTCAGGGGAAAGATTTGTGCACTGTGCTCAAATGCTGGGCTGATAAAAAGTGAACCGATGGCGCTAGCCGCGGGCGTCGAAAGTGTTGCGCGATGACTCTCCAATTGATGCACGAAATCATTAGTTGGACAGCGCCATTTTGTGTGCAAGGTATGGCTTTTAACCCAGCCCTGTGAAGGTGTGTTTTTGGAGTGAAGAATTGATGTTTGAGATTTTGGGGGAATCAGGGAAGATACGGGCGATGTGTATTTCTTGAGGAGATCAAA
>SYJV01000140.1 GCA_005798335.1 Planctomycetaceae bacterium
GAGCTTGGCTTTGCAATAAGTTCGAAAACTCAACCCAATCCTCGCCTAGCGGCTGCGGGTTAAACGATTTTGCTGCAACGACTTGTTCTTTCCACTGCAAATGAAAGTGGCGCTGTCCATCTAAACAGTCTGGCAGAATTACGGCACATTGGATAGGAATAAAGAACTAGGAATTAGGGATCAATGTCCCATCCAGCCTTGGCGAATTTCAGTATTCCAACGACTGGTTGTTTTCTTGGACTGCGTCCAAAAGTAAACGGAACTTTTGCCAGTGATGTCGCCAACGCCAAACTTCGATTCGTTCCAACCGCCGAAACCAAAGGGTTCCAAAGGAACGGGAACACCGATGTTGACGCCGATCATCCCTGAACTGGCTCGCTGGCCGATGTATTTGGCGATCGCACCGTTTTGCGTATATACGGCTGCAGCGTTTCCATAGGGCGAACTATTTTCGATGCCTATGGCTTCGTCCACATTCCGGGCTCGCAAGATTACCAATACCGGTCCGAAAATCTCGTCTTGGGCGATGGCCATGTCAGGCGTTACGTAATCGATAACCGTTGCCCCGAGATAGAATCCATGTTCGCTGCCAACGCCTTTGCGTATTCGGCCATCGACCAACACGCGAGCGCCGGCCTTTTCCGCTTCATTGATGTAACGTACGATTCGTTCGCGAGCGGCAACGGAGATGACCGGTCCCAGCGTCTCGCCAGGTACGAGACTATTGGCGATCTCAATTACTCGCTGGACGATTCTGTCAACGTCCCCCACAGCAACCATCGAAGCAGCCGCCATACAGCGCTGGCCGGCGCAACCGGCCATCGAGGCCACGACATTCGCAGCCGTCTGTTCCAGGTGCGCATCCGGCAGAACGATCAAGTGATTTTTGGCTCCTCCCAAGCATAGCGCCCGTTTGAGCTGGCCGGTCGCTCGACGATACACTTGTTTGGCGACCGCGGTCGACCCGACGAAAGTAATCGCCTTGATCTGTGGGGCGTCGCAGATGGCTTCCACAGTCACTCGATCGCCATGGATCACGCTGAAAATACCATGTGGCAAGCCAGCCTCTCGCAGCAGCTCGGCGGTGCGATGCGCCGTCAGCGGGACCGACTCGGAGGGTTTCAACAGCATGGCATTTCCAAGTGCAATGGCAATTGGGATCGTCCAATTCGGCACCATGCACGGAAAGTTAAATGGAGTAATTGACGCGACTACTCCCAGTGGCACGTGATCGACGCGGCACTCAACTCCTGGGCTGACTTCGAGGACTTCGCCGGCAAACATTTGTGGTAGCGCACAAGCGAACTCGGTCACCTCGATGGCGCGCACAATTTCCGCGCGCGCTTCGTCCAGTGTTTTTCCATTTTCGACGTGAATCAACTCCGCCAATTCATCCTGATGCTGCAATAACAAACTGCGATATCGAAATAGAACTTCGGCGCGCTGCCGAGGTGTGCGACTTGCCCAGTCTGGAAAAGCCTTGCTTGCAGCCGATACAGCATCCGCGACTTCGGTTGCGGTCGACCTTGGAATCGTCGATAGTGCACTTCCGTCCAGCGGCGAATAGACGGTGATTCGTTCACACGAGTTACCTGCTGGCTGGCCATCTACAAAGTTCTCAATCGCTGGAAATCTCATCGGACGGTGTACCTTCATCAGTTGTCAAAGAATCGCATTGTGGCTCGTCAATAAATCGGGCGGGTTCCAGTCGGCGTCGATTAACGACCAGCGAGAATACATCGAACCGGTTATAACCACCAGAGACGTCGTGGTATTGTTTCGGCGCGACGCAAGCGGAAAGATCAATTTCCGCATAGAGAATTCCTTCGTCCTCGCAAAGAGTATCGGAGAGGACGCGCCCTTGTGGTCCGGTAACAAGTGAAACGCTGCGCGGACTGTGTTCGAGAATTCGCGCCGCATCGGGCTGCAAAGCGGCGAGCTGGTCAAACATCGCGCGATCCATATAGCCGCCTGCAACCAGCGTAAATGCTTTGGCCTCGAATGAATGCGCGGCCGCTCGCAAGCGAATGGCGTCGGCTAGTGGGTAGTTAACCTCTTGAGCCGGATCGTGCGTTGGCCAAACCGGCGGATAACTGGCGATGTGAATCTGTTCGCCTTGAGCCATCAGGCAATAGCGCGCTAGTGGATTCGTGTTTTCACCGCAGATCAACATGCCGATGCGGCCGACAGTTGTCGACGAGACTCGCAGTCCAGCACCATCTCCGGGTGCCCAAACGAGTTTCTCATAAAACGTTGGCATTAATTTTCGATGCCGATTCAGCAATTTGCCATTTGCGTCGATCAGCAAGTTGCAATTAAATACGCAGCCAACGCTGGCCGCTGTGGCTTCGTTAATTCCCAGCGACACGATGATATTATTGCGTCTGGCCGTTTCGCTGAGACGCAGCAATTCAGGGCCTGGTACGCGCATCGAGTTTGCGACCAGGCGGCAAAAAAGATCGTGATTGTAGATTGGCGAACGCAGGGCGCACCAAACTGGAAACGCCGGAATCGCAGACTCAGGAAACGCAATCAGGCCAGCCCCGTTGCGTGCCGCTTCGGAAATGACGGCGCAGGCTTTGTCAATGCTTTTGCTCAAGTCCAAGAACGCCGGCGCAAAATGGGCGATCGCTACTTTGATCAATTCGCGGTTCATATTAGGTTTCGGTTTTATTTAAACGCACATGGGAGGGTGTATGGCAAGTCCATTGGCAGGCTACCAGATTTGCATGGATTGGCTAAACAGCTCAGCCAGTTCGGTGGGACCAGCAGGTATGGGCGATAGTTTAGTGACTCGATGTTGCGGCAAAGTTCCTTCGACAAGTGCCGGAATGTCTGCTTCGTTGTAGCCCACCGCGCGCAAGCCGTTGGGCATATGCAATTCGCGCATGAAGTAGATGACTCGTTTGGCAAGCACCTCTCCTGCGCTCTCCGGTGCAACATCGCGTATTTCGGCCCCCAGAGCTTGCGCGGAACGTAGGTGCCGTTGTCTCGAGGCTGGGGCGGTGAATCGAACGACTGCGGGAGTATGCAAGATAACGGACATGCCGTGGGGCACCAGTGGATGATCCGACTGGTAACCATTGGGTCGAAAGTCCTTGACCATCCCAGCGACTGGATACGACATTCCATGCGGCAAATGCACTCCCGCATTACCGAATCCGATACCTGCAATGGCGGCGGCCAACATCATCTGGCCCCGCGCTTCGTCGTCTGACGGATCGCGAACCGCGCGGATCAAGAACTCATCGACAATCTCCAATGCTCGCAGCGCCCACATGTCGCTGATGGGATTGGCGCCTTGATAGGCCGGGCGCAGCAGCGGTCGTTCGGGACGCGGGCGGCTGGTGTAAGGAATCGCTGTGTACGACTCAAGTGCATGGCTGAGCACATCCAAGCCACTGCAAGCTGCAACTGCTGGCGGCAGTGTGCGGGTATTGTCGGGATCGATAATTCCCAACGTCGGCTTCAGATACCGATGAGCGATTCCCGTCTTGGCTTTTCTTTCAACCCAATCAAAGATCGTCACGCCCGTCGTTTCGCTGCCAGTTCCCGCAGTGGTGGGAATTGCAATGAGCGGCTTGAGCGGTCCAGGAACGGGCAGACCTTTGCCAACGGGTGCGTTAACATAGTCGAAAAAATCAGCAGGATATGTGGTATACAGATTCGCCGCTTTGGCGGTGTCGATAGTACTGCCTCCGCCCACCGCAACAAAAGAATCAAATTGGCCTTGTTTAGCAACTTCGATAGCGCGATGAAAACTAGCGTCGGTGGGTTCAACGGACACATCGTCGAAAACATCGAAACCAATCGACGATTCCTTCAGCGAACTCAACACGGTTTCCCCGACGGAAGTGTTGCGCAGGGCCGGATCGATTACCAGCAGCGTTCGACGGACCTTCAAATCTTGAAGATCAAAACCCACTTCACGAGTTATCCCATGGCCATATCGAATATTCGATGCGGCCATTTGGAAAGCGGTGTCATTTGCCATGGCGATCTGAATCTCCGTGAAAGCTGAGTTGATGGGTGACGTTATACCGGACATGTAACTGATACTTGGACGCGAATTTAGGTTAATTGTTTGACAGGCACAAGTTAAGGAAATCTATGAACTAGGATTCAAAACGACTCAACGATTCTTGCGAAAGTAATCGAAAATACCAAGAGAGTTGCGAAGTTCGATATTACGAGAATCGAATCGCGCTGTTGAGGTTCGTTTGGTAGGTCGAATCTTGCGATGTGACTGTCAACCCATTCGCCTGACTTGACTGAACGAACCAAAGAGTGTACGGTTTTAAGACATGGTTCCAATACTCAACCACCGATTGCTCCGCCTTTTCGTCAGTCTGTTATTGATGGTGACGATCGTAGGGGTATCTGTTTCGGTAGCACAATCGTCGGGCGAACGATCGAATTTCTTACTTGAGGAAAAATCGTCCGATGCAGAGGATTCTCGCAGCGAGCTGGACGGTATCGAGTTCGCGCTGCAAAACCCGACGAACATCTGTCGCGTGTTACCGGTTTACACACTGCGGTCGTTGGACGAGATGGTCGATGCTGAGTCGGCCCTGTTAAGTCCTCATCTTCAACGCGGACCGCCGCAACTCTAGCAGGCGTTTCTCT
The DNA here is from genome assembly GCA_005798335.1 of Planctomycetaceae bacterium. Taxonomy (GTDB): domain Bacteria; phylum Planctomycetota; class Planctomycetia; order Pirellulales; family Pirellulaceae; genus Aureliella. The sequence continues at coordinate 4,627 of SYJV01000140.1, forward strand.
CGTGCCTGCGCGAATTGAGTTGGCGAATTGATGCCTGCAACGAACGAATTTCGTGTTCGCAGCATTTGTACCGCCACGTGCAAGAACCGCCGCGAACGCATTTTGATTTTCGCCGCGTGCTTTGGATTGAATCACGACTTCGAATTGGGATTCGTCCGGTCACTGAATTCTGCCGGGCAAGCCTGGACTGATACAAAGTGAACCGTTGGCGCTAGCCACGGGCGCCGAACGTGTTGTGACGCTTTGAACGGAGAGCGTTCGAATCGCGTTCCCC
>SYJV01000141.1 GCA_005798335.1 Planctomycetaceae bacterium
GAATTCCCCGCCCTGTTAAATTTCATTTCGCCGCTCGCCTAAGTGTGAACTGTAGACGCTACTCGCCTGATGGCGCGAGCCATGCGATGACACGCGCTATCAAAGCAACGAGGAATTGGCAATCGAAACCGGACAGCTTGCGCCGTTCCACTAGCCGTATCGCCTGTGGCAAATAGCTCACTGAAGCGATGGCACCACCTCATGTCTGCAAAGTGTTTCTCATACCGAAAGTGCGCTCATCATGGCGATGGCCCGCGAAGTGCCCAAGGCAACCAGTCAATTGTCGCAATTGTTGACGACCGACTATTGTCCTTGGGCAAATCGTTTTGTTTATTGGCTCAAAGAGCCTATTGGTTGGTTCGCTTTAGCTACTTTGGCAAGCGTCTTGGTGGGAGCGTTTCTCAGTCCGCTGGGTTGGACGCTCGCGACTGGACTTACTGCCGTTCTTGTGTTCGGAATGGGTTTTCCATGGCTCGCAACGCGTTTTGTAGGTTGCAAGCTCCATCCGGCTTGTGGTGAATTGCATGAACGAGAGCCCTCCTATTTGCAACTGAGCGTTCGAAACTATTTGCCGCTGCCGATCATGGGTTTAATGGTCGAAGGATATCTAACCGCATCTTCGGCTAAAGTTGAATCCGATAACAATGCGGCAGTACCCGAAGCCGCTCTTGAACGGATTCCTGCGTTCTCTACGGCAACCTATCGATTGCCGATATCAGCAGAGTACCGAGGTCGGTACCCCAAGAAAGCGCCTAAGATCACTTGTGCATTTCCATTTGGAATATGGACCGCGAGACGTGAGATTCGAGATTTGCGTCCCGTCACCGTGCTTCCACTATTGATTCCGATTTCAGAGGAACTTGAGTTTACGGGTGACCAACTCGCAGCGCTTGGTATCGGCAATCGAACATCAAGCCATGGAGACTTCTTAGGTGTTCGCGACTTTCGGCGGGGCGATGCACTAAAGAATATTCATTGGGCGCATTCCGCACGACAAGATCAGTTTGTTGTCTGCGAGCGGGGCGGCCCACAAAACCAATCCATCGAGCTTCAGTTGTCAACATCGCGTTGCCGAGGCTCGCATATGGAGAGCCGTGAGAACTTAGCGTGGCGGGTACGCATTGCAGCAAGTCTTGTTGAGTTACTCTCTGCGAGACATTTACCATATCGATTGATCGTCGATGGAATACTGTGTGGAGTGTCCGATAGTGCGGCAGGAAGAAAACCGGCATTGCAAAAATTGGCCGAAATACCGCTTGATGGATCAAGTGCATCGTCACATGGACAAGCTTCTTCGAGGAATTTTTCCCAGAAAGGGAAAGGCGGTTGTTGGATTGCAATCGCGCCGACGAGCCAAGGCGAGTCCGAAGAGCAGTCCGCTTTCGTGAACGTAGAGATCGGACTACAGTCCAGGGGATTGCGACAGCGACGTAGCATGTCTCGCCTCATCGATCTTGATGACGATATTGCTGGCCAACTCAACCATTGGCTATCGGAGACTGTCCATGCCTAATGTGTTGTTTCACTCCTCGCCATCAACGGTCAATATCGAGGCGGCAATCAAGATCGAGAAACTCGTACGTAGGCGCGCCGTTGATTTGGTGTTACGCGACGCCAAAGAACTCGAACGCCGGCGGATGGGAACCATCGGTATGTCGATAGTCGCGATCCTATTGCTGGCGCATGGGCGGCTTAAATACGACAGCTTGGTCGTTATTGCTTTCGAATCGATTAGCAGCCTATTTTTTCTGTTGCTGGCCGCTCGGTTAGCAAGGCGCTCGAGTTCGTGGAGCGTTCTGTGCACGATCGCTTCTGTCGCCACACCTTTTATCACGAATCCACTCGCTAAACAATTCGGCAATGGCATAGGAATGGAAATCGTTGTGCTAAGCAGTTTGGGATGGTGCAGTTTCGCAATCGCGTTACTGTCACTCCAAATGCGAACTTTAAGCTTGTCTGTTGTCTGCAGCGGGTTTCTTACGCTGTTTGCGACGTTCATTTCAGATTCGCCAATTGCACTTTGGTTTTCACTAGTGTGGGGCCTTCTGTGTTTGTGGTGGTTGGTCAACAATTATTGGGCTCAGGTCGAAACCGCGTCAGCGGTCGCAATTCAGCCTGCTCGGTTTCAACGTATCGTTTTCACATTGTTCGGATGTGCAGTCTTCGTAGTTGGCGCGTCTGTTGTCGCGGGCCGAATTCCTGTTTTAAGAAAACTACAAGCGGAGTTGATGCCCACCAGCGGCGGCACAACGGGCAAAGACTCTGCAGCGAGGCGTGGAGTAGGAAATGGCGACGCACTCATCGCGGCGAAAAAGCATGCGACTTCGTTTGGCGCAGTCGAGACGGACGTGTTCCTGGATTCAGAGAAACCGAGCCTGTTCGATGTATTTAGCGATGAGTTTGGCGAGCCAAAGAAGAAGTTAGAACGCGTCGATCGCGCCCAAGCATTGGCACCTCAGAACATAAAAAGCGACGACGGGAAGTTTACCGAGGGGAATCGATCAGCAGCTGGCTCGGAATTTAGCATCGAACGCGAATTGCCAGACGATCGTAGGCCGATTGATGACCTAGTGGCGGAATCGTTGATGTTTTGGCAAGGCGAGAGCGGTGCCCACTTGGCGGCACAGCGATTCTCTCATTTTGACGGTGCCATTTGGTCGAATGCAGACGCAAGCCCTGACGCTTCGGCACGAGCGATCGAATGCACAGTCATTGGAAAGCAGAGTTGGTTTGGTCCTGGTGGAACACCGGTGCAGAACTCGATCAGTCCGTTTGTCGACACTCTGCCAGAGGCAATCAAGTTTACGCGTTATCGCTCGCCAATTGTCCCTTCGCGACAGGGGATGCAGTTGTGGTGCATTGATCAAATCGATCGGCAAGATTTCTTTGAAATCTCGTTGGATGAGTGTTTGCAGATGTCTGATCGCGAACATGTCCCAGACTACACCGTCGTTAGGATGATCAATAGTCGAATCGATCTGGAGAGAATTGAAGACTTGGTGCGCAACTGTTCTCCTGGAAAGTCCCACAAGCAGCGAACAGACAACTGCCGACTTGAAATCAACAGGCTGGCCCATGAATATGCTAGAGATCTGCCGCGCGGTTGGCAGCAAGTGCAATCGATAATATCAAGCTTACGAAGCCAATTTGTGCTGGATCGAGTCATTCCGACTGCATCGTCTGATGTGCCTGCGGACTCGGAGTCGTTTGCATTGCATCAGTTCCTCGAGCGTCGCCGCGGCCCCGATTACCTTTTTGCTACAGCAGCCGCATTGATGCTCGATCATCTGGGTTATCGTACACGCTTCGTCGCCGGATTTTATGCGAATCCCAAACACTATGTCGCCCGTGAAGGGGAGATTGCTATATTGCCCAGCGATGCGCACGCTTGGCTCGAGATCGATGTCGGTCACGATTATTGGATTCCTCTGGAACCATCACCCGGTTACCGGATACCACAGTATTCGGCCAGTATCTGGTATCGAATGAAGCAACATCGCTGGGCAATCGCAATGTGGACACTGGCAATTTCGGCAACAGCTCTGTGCCTCTACTTGCTGAGGCGATTCCTGGTCGAATGGGCTAGCTGGTTTGCTTTTCCAGCCACGTTTCTACTACACGATCGGCTACGCATCGCATGGTTAACTTGGCTACTCGAACTACGTTTCCAACTCGCCGGTATCCCAAGGCCCAAAGGGACTCTCCTGCGAGAACACCTCCATCGATTTAAAGCGATCTTACCCAGTGATCTCAGGTATCACGTGCAACTCTACTTGGAGTCGGCAGATCGGATGTGGTTTGGTGGAACGAGTCATCTGTCGAAGAGCGATCAAGTGGCGATTGCTCGAGTATGGCAAGGCATGACAACAAAGGAATTGCGGCGAGGAAGCAAACGAATGAACGAAGGACCGTTGGCATGAGTGCAATCCAAGAACCAATTTCATTCTCCATCGACTGCAAACACTCTATCGATTTGCTTCGGTCGCGACTCAATCAGGTTTTGCTTGGTAAAGCAGATCGCATGGAATTGGTGATCGCTTGCCTACTTGCGGGCGGTCACCTATTGCTCGATGACTTGCCCGGCCTGGGTAAAACAACATTGGCCAAAGCCATCGCTCGCTGTTTTGGTGCCAAATTCGCTCGAATTCAATGTACGCCGGATTTGCTGCCGTCAGACGTGACTGGATTTAACATGTTCAATCAGAAGACACGCGAGTTCGAATTTCATCACGGTCCCGTCTTCTCTGACATCCTTCTGGCCGATGAAATCAATCGAACGACTCCACGAACGCAAAGCGCCTTGTTCGAAGCGATGGCGGAACGGCAAGTGACGATCGATGGCGAGTCTCGACTGCTATCACCCGTTTTCTTTGTGATCGCCACACAAAATCCGATCGAAAGCCATGGGGCTTATCCCTTGCCAGAAGCTCAACTCGATCGATTTTCGATGAAGCTCGAAATTGGCTATCCAGATCGCGTGGCACAACTTGCCATACTCAATCAAGTCGACTCGTTGCACTATAACAGAACAGACGATGGCGAATCGCTAAGCCTTAAATCTTTACAAGGACTACAGAATAACGTTCAGGGCATTCGCGTCGCTCCCGCAGTTCAGGAATATCTAGTGGAGCTATGTGAAGCTACGAGAACACATGAATCGGTAACTCTCGGTCTCAGTCCTAGAGGCATGTTGATTTGGCAGCGGGTCGCCCGTGCCTGGGCGCTGCTACAGAATCGTGACTTCGTCATTCCGGACGACATTCAAGCAGTGGCCAAAGCGGTTGTTGGCGTTCGTTTGATTACGCGAGGACAACCTGCATCCAATGTTATCGATTCGATTTTAGAGGACGTTAAAGTGCCAACTTACCGATGAGTAAGTCCGATACCAAAACGCAGCAGCCTACTATCCGACAACACCAAGAAAACCGAACTTCAAGTCAATCTTTGAGAACGCAGAAACGTCTTATGACTAGATTCCAGACTACAACCAAAAAAGCATTTGAATTCGCTCGCAAGTGGGCTACCTGCTTGGCGCTGTTCACGACGATTAGTCTGGGCTGTGTAGCCGAAAAGGAATCATTGCATGAAACGGATCACGAGTTGCCAACTCATTGGCCGCAGAACATGGAAGACGCTGCACAAAAGATTGAACAACGACTGGGCCAATTGGAAATCAAGGAATCGCTAAAAGCAACGCGTGGAGAATTGTTGGACTTGATTGAGTGGGCACCAGAAGTGGCTGCGGATACCGATCTGCCTGAACTCGATTGGGTGCCTATTTTCGAACTTAGCGAAACGCTGAGGCGTCATCTCAGTGCAAGCGATATTTCTCTTAACGATTGCCGTGATGATATTGAGCGATTTATTGTTCTGCTTCGCGAATCGCACGCCAAACTGCCCAATACCAACACGACAAAAGAAGACAATCAATAATTTCGGAAATCACACAATGGATGTAATGCTTGCTGGCGGTTTGATGCGTTTTGTTCAGGGCTTGGCTTCTGCTGCACCGACGATGATCGTCGGGCTGTTTATTGCTGGGTTGCTCCGATACTATTTGGGAACAGCCGATACCATTCGATTGTTTGGCGGCAATGGCTTGCGATCGTTACCACAATCCTGGTTAATCGGTATGCTTCTACCGGTCTGCTCGATCGGCGTCATTCCGATCCTACGTGAAATGAAACGAATGGGGATTCGCCCAGGAGCCATAACGGCATTCGCGCTTTCAGCCCCATTGTTCAATCCTCTTTCGTTGCTGTACGGATTAACGCTTACGAGACCGTATGTGATTGTCGGCTTTGCCCTCGCATCTTTGGGAGTAGTCACCGCGTTGGGAATGGTATGGGACCGATTGACCAGTTGGACGCCGATGGATGATCCGAAAGATCCAGAAGTGATTGGACTACGCCGAATCGCTTTGACGTTTTTCTACATGGCTCGAGAACTGTGCGGACCGACAGGCGTGTTAACTATCGTCGCTTTGTCGGGATTGTTTCTTCTTGGATTTCTGCTGCCACACGGCGCTTTGCAGAGCTCCGTCGAGCAACTCGATCCTTTCGCCCCATTGAAAATGGCGGTCGCAGCAGTTCCGATTTACGCTCCGCCCATGTTGACGATGAGTCAGCTCGGGATGATGTTCGCTCACGGAAACTCGCCCGGTGCAGCCTTCTGTCTACTGTTGTTAGGAACGGGCGTGAATTTTGCGACGCTTTGGTGGATTGCTTCGAGCTACGGAATCAAGCCAACACTGATTTGGTTTTTGGTTTTGTTCACTGTTGTTGTCGGATTCGCCTATGCAGTGGAACGACCATTGATACCACCCGGAGTCGAGCCCGCCGGCCATACTCACGCATTCGATGTTTACACCAACCCCTTGCACTCGGGCCCAGGTCTAACAATGGACTCCGTCGTAAGCAAGCTTGCTGAGTCCATTGGCTTGGTCGAGCGAATCGGCGTAGGAGTGCTGCTTGTTTTGGCGCTTCTAGGATGGGTGATAAGGCTTCGACTGGACGGCTGGATCGAACGACAAGAAACAGAAAAGGAAACAGAAAAGATAGAGGCGCCCAAGTCTACCAAACGGACCGCCTGGAATCGCCCTGTTTCGCCGCGGGCTGTGGGGATTACATGTTTGGCCGGCTTGGTCGCCTTTAGTGTAGTAGCATGCTACGCATACTATCCGTCGCCAGGGGAAGTACTTGAGGAAATGCGCCTTGCGAGGACCGAAGTATTGTCCGGCGCAGTCAGTCGGGACTACAAACGTGCATTGCTTTGGATTCCGATTCTCGAAGAGTGGTCACGCAAGCTAGAGGTCGGGTATGCCATTCGATTCTTTGAATTACGGCCATACCAGCAGATGCAGGCCCATTTGTTGAGGAAAAAATTGGAACTGCTGGAACATGCGATCGAGCATGCGTCGTTAGCGATCGAGCAAGCCAATGGGACTACAACTAGCAAATCGAAAATCGACCTCGACCAAGAGTTACGGGAGATCGATCAACTGCGGGCCGAAATCTCGGCAAATGGACAGCGACTGGCTCGTGCTTTTCGCTGATTGGGCGTTTTAAGACAAAAGAATGCATGGTTCAAAAAGGGGTCAGGTACGAATGGCACTGTAGCTTACGGCGTAAGGATTTACGATCACGAGGCGACTCCGAGTTCGGCGTGGTATTGAGCCCGTGGCTTGGTCATCAACGCGAGCACTTTCGGGCGACGCTTGTTGACGCGCGGCTCGAC
>SYJV01000142.1 GCA_005798335.1 Planctomycetaceae bacterium
GGTTGCCGAAGGGTCCAAGCCAATGCTTTCGCGCCCAACCTGCAAGAACAGCTTGGCTTCCGAACTGTAAAGTCGCGGGAAGAACAGAATCACCGCTACCGCAGCCAGTCCTGTCAGCAGAGGTACAGCGAGTATCTTGAGAATGTGACGAAAAAACAACTCCCAAAAGTTCGACAATGTCAACTCGTATCTCTGGCTCAAGGGCATGTTATTGATACTCTTTCGGGCTTATGTTGATGTGAACGAACGCTTTAGCAATCGTTCGTAAATGTTGCTCATTACTTGATGACGTTTTTCCCACGTGAACTCTGCGGCGCGCCGAGTCGCCCCATGGCTCAATAGCAGCCATAACTCGGGGTCGCGCGCCAACGCCGTCAGTCCGCGAGCAAATTCTTGGATGGTTGGGGACTTCTTGGTAACGGGAACGCGAATCGCGCATTCGTCTGTCATGATGTCCGCGGCGCCTTGATGATCGACGCCAATGATGGGCGTTCCAGCAGCCAAACTGTCCAGTAGGCCGGTCCCCGATGTATCGCGCAAACTAGTAAACGCGAAAACATCTGCCCAATCGTAGTGCTGAAGCGAGTCGCGATAGTTCCTTGGCCGAGCTATCCACTCGATGTTGTGTTCCATCTGGTATCGCTGCGCTAGCCGCGCCCAGCGCTGTTGGCTCTGACCATGTCCCACAATGCGCAGTTGAATCCGTATGTCGCTCGGCAGCTCTTTGATTGCATACAGCAACAACGGTAGGGCTTTCCACTCGCGAAATCGACCAGCCCACAGTATTCGCAGAGGTGCCTCGGGATTGCGAGGCGAACGCGGCGGCGAGATCGCCTGTTCAATGCCGGTTTCCAAGTCCACCTCTGCTTTGTTGCCCAACACATGTCGCAGTTCGTGCTGGGATGAGCGAGTGGCTACGACTACAGTGCTGGCTCGCGCCGCAGCTCGTATGCGTCGGCAATATCTCAATTGGTAGTAGTTGATCACCGAACGCACAGACTCGCGCAGTGCATTCCACGGATCGAGTAGACCGCTAAACTGTACTGGGAAATTGTGAGCACCGCCGATAGGACCCCAGACGTGTGGAATAGGCAGTTTCCAAATAAAGCCTGGTTCGCGGTAACCACACAAGCTGACCATGTGCGCCAAATCAAACGGAGATTCGGCATGCAATTTCTTGGCTACTTCAAAGGCCCTGCGATGCCATGCGCGATAGCCAAAATAGAACGTGGCATCCATGCGTTCAAGCGCGCGCGGCAGGCCGCCTAAATCAATCGGAGTCAGTTGCAGTTGCCCGTTAGGAACGCTATGCGGTATCGCCGAAACCAGTGTCCTTAAGGAATCTATAGGCCGGTAAAGTACCGTCACGAAATGATCTTGTGCTGCCTTAACGGCGCGCATCCATCCGTTGCGTTCTTCCATCGTGCCGCTGGGGTGAAAGGAATAGGCCACAATCAATAGCTTACGGCGATTATCGTTGCGGTCATCGTCGCCATGATCATGAGCGGGCGCAATAACCGAAGATTGAGAAATCGTCTGGATCATGGAAGACTCTGATTCGCCACCGGGAAAGCCGATTGAATTGCTGATTCCTCGATCCAAACTAATCCTGGTCGGGGTGTCGTCAAGCGCATGGCCTAACGCTGGCTCCGATCATCTGTACTTAACTCACGAATAAAGCGGTTGTGACCATTCTAGGGCATCGTCGTTAATCGACCAAGGCAACGCGCGCAAATCCTTGCCGGGAATTCACCTAGCCGTTTGACTATAAGATTGGCAATACACAGGATTTGCATTTGGTGTCGAATTGCATTGTTACCAGGCCGAATGTTGGAAATAACCTCACAAAACCTAAGCATATAAATTGCTTAGGTTGCATGTACTCCAATTATTCGGATAATCATACCCATTCTGACTGGCACCCGAGGGAAACCATCATGCTAAACAATGTTGCGACGATTTGCTTGACCACGTTGACGGTTGTGTTGCTCAGTGCTGGGCTAATATCGCCCGCGGACGGTCAGGGAATTGGACTGAATGATCTTGCGGTTGGACGAGGTTTCCGATTCGGATTTGAAATTAGCCCAGAGAATTTAGTGGAACCACAATCGACGTTTCGCGATGTGGTTGCCGCTGAGGCTGGTGTGGGCACTATGACACATTTTTGGCATCTTCCTGGCAGCGAAAACGCTGACGTGGACGTGACGCCGGACCAATCGGGCAAGATCGTACTAGGTAAGTACGATTTTTCCCGACCGCTGCGGGTTGCTAGGTTCTGCATTGAAAATGGCATAGACACTCACGGAGCTCCAGTGCTGTGGGCGCAAGACCAATACACGCCGCCATGGGTCTTGCAACAGCCGAGCAGCGCTCGCATGATTCTGGAAAATCACGTGAAGCAGATTGTCGGTGTGCTCGGCAGGCAAGTAACGGGACTCGGTGGCCGAGTTCACACTTACCATGTTGTTAATGAAGCCTTCGACTACAACGGTCAACTCATTGCCAGCTATTGGAAAACCAACCTAGGGGTACCACGATCCTACAAATACGTACCGTCGTTTGTAGAGATTGCCTTTCGAACGGCAGCCAAATCAGACCCTCGCGCTAATTTAATTTACAACGACTACGGTCAAGAAGAAATCAACTCTCAGAAATTCGACGCGATCATGCGGATGTTCGAAGAAATGATCAAGAACCGCATTCCCATTCACGGCATGGGATGGCAATTGCATGTTACCGCAAACCAAGTGCTCAGTCCCGGTTTTCCGTTGGAGCGGCGCATGAACGCTGTCGCGGCACTCGGTCTAAGCAACTACATAACTGAGTTGGATGTCGTGATGGATGATCGGAACCAAGACGGGTCGCTGCCAGATCCACCCGCCGATGGCTATACGGAACATGATCTATTAAGGCAAAAACTTGCATACAAGAAAATCACGGAGATCTTCGCGCGCGTTAACCGGCGTGCGGCTATGCAAGTATGGGGAGTGTACGACGTTCAATCGTGGCTGGGTGCAGATCGCAGACCCCTGCTGTTCGACGAACAACTGGCCAAGAAGCCGGCTTACTTTGGAGTGCTGGAAGCTCTGAAAGGAGAGATTTCAGGGGCGCGTGGGATTCGCCACGCATTAACACATGGCCAATTGAGGCCGCCTTCCTCCGGAGGCGAAGACGCCGACCGAGTAACTGTAGAATTCTCGCCGTGGCTGCAGGCACTTAACGCAAATTCTACAATCGCACCCCAATGGTATATTGATGACCCCGAAGAAGATGGCTCGTATCGTATTCAAGCAATGACGAACGCACGATACTTGCATGTCAGTGACGACCGTTTATTTCCGATTGTCGCAACTAACGAGCTTGCTCCGGAAGACCCGTATCAACAATGGTATCTAACGCACTGGGGAGGTGGCTACTTCCTGATTCTAAACGCAGGGAATAACATGTTTCTTTCGCCACAGATGAGTTCTCGGAATCCCCTAGCGACCACGAGCAATTTGTGGATACTCGGATTGTGGCAAATTCAATAGTCTCGACGAAGCAATGGAAGGACAGTCAATTGGTCGATCCAGTACCCATTCTCAAAGAACTTGTTGCCATCCCTAGTGTCAATCCGATGGGACGAGACTTGACTGGAAACGAGTACTTCGAAGGACGATTGACGGAATATCTAGTTGGTTACCTCCGACGACATTCCATCGAACACGAAGTTCATGAAATCGTGCCTGGGCGCGCCAATGTTCTTGCTCGCGTCGACTGCCCACGAGCGGTGCGCACCGTATTGTTCGACGCGCACCAGGATACGGTACCCACCGACGGCATGACGATTCCGCCGTTTACTCCCACGGAACGGGACGGACGGATTTATGGACGCGGCTCGTGTGACGTTAAGGGTGGTTTGGCAGCCATGCTTGCTGCGCTCACGCGACTGGCAAACAATCGCCATGCGGGAGTCGTTAACGTTGTCTTGTCGATGACCTGCGACGAAGAATCTACCAGTTTGGGAATCAACCAACTGGTCGCAAGCTGGTTGGGATCGTCGCCAAAGTACCGTTTGTGCGACGCAAGACCCGATGTGGCAATCGTCGCCGAGCCAACGGAACTGGATATCGTAGTCGCGCACCGAGGTGCGACTCGCTGGAAGATTCGCACCACCGGACGCGCTTGCCACAGCTCCCGGCCAGACGAAGGCATCAACGCTATCTATCGGATGGCGAAAGTGCTACATCATTTGGAAAACTACGCAATCGCATTGCCCGGTTCGCGCCCAGCACATGCCTTGTGTGGACCGGCAACTCTCAGTGTTGGCTTGATCGCTGGTGGCAGCAGCGTCAACGTTGTTCCCGATAGCGCTGTAATCGACATCGATCGACGAACAATTCCTGGAGAAAATAGCCAAGCTGTTATTGAAGAAGTCGCTGCTTACTTGCGCGAGCGACTTGATTTTGAGCTGATCCACGAGGCCCCTTACTGCCAGAGCGCACCTCTGGGTGATGAACTCAACGGAAACTTGGCCCACCAATTAAGCCGCGCGATCGAGCGTGTCGTTGGAGCTCGTCAGTTAATAGGAGTTCCTTTTGGAACGCATGCCTCGCGCATCGCCAAAGCTGACATACCTGCAGTCGTATTTGGGCCTGGCAATATTGCTCAAGCTCATACCAAAGATGAATGGATCTCTATCGACCAACTCCGCCACGCATCTGAGATCTATTTTCAGTTTTGTACCACTGAGCTATAGTCGCGAATGCACTTCCGCAAGTCCTAAAAAGCTGGCGACTTTTTCTTGTTCTTGCCTTTGCCGAAGTTTTTTCCCTTCTGAGTGGCAACGGAGTCGCCAACATCGGGTAACGGTAGGTAATCGAAATCGAGGATCATCTTTTCCATCAGCGCGATGCGCATCTGACGCTCGATATCTGCGACCGCCGACTGTCCGCTGAGGTTGTTCAGTTCCGATGGGTCCGCATCGAGATCGTAGAATTCGTACACCGGACGCGGAGTTGTGAAGTACGTTGCGCTGACGCCCGGCACCAATTTTCCAAGTGCGTTGGCGGCTACCATTTCCTGCCAAGCTTGGCCACCCGCCGAGTCTACTGGCGCGTATGGAATCCATGGCGTGCAATTGTAGATCAACTTGTACTTCTCGCTGCGAACGGCACGCGATAAGTCATAACTGGCGTTACGAATATTCACCGATACTGGAGTCGTCCCATGAGGACCTCGTTCCGTGAAAACGTATTGTCTTGGAGTGTGCGCGTCGTTCTTCAGCAAAGGTACAATGCTCGTGCCAGTCATGCGGCTGGGGATCTCTACGCCGGCGGCTGCCAGCAGCGTAGGCCCAAGATCTTCGCCACTGACCAACGCGCGTGATTCACTGCCCGCAGCAACAACACCTGGCCAACGGATGATGAACGGAACATTGCAACCGGGATCGTACAAAGACCCTTTGCCGTGTGGCAAGGCTGCTCCGTTGTCTCCCGCGAATACAACCAGAGTATTTTGCTCGAATCCTCGAGCCTTAAGCAACTCAAGCAAGGCCTGAACGCTGCGATCCAGCCGATTGATCTCAGCCATATAATCGGCCACCTGTTCGCGCACCCCTGGTAAATCTGGCCAATGAGCAGGCAACTGCAACGATTCGGGACCTGGCCGATCGGCTTGCGGAGCGTTCCAAACGTGGTGCGGGTCACTAAAGTTGACCCACAGGAAAAACGGCTTATCCGCGGGCCTCTTCCCAAGAAATTCGGTCGCTTGTTCAATAGCTTGAGAATCCGATCCTTGTCGGACGAAATCCATACGGTCCTCGAACGAGCGCATGTGGTATTTTTCTGTGATCTGCCCAATAACTGTATCGGCATTCCTACTGCTGCCGTCCAAGTGAAACGATCGACCACAAACTCCCGTGAAGTAACCAGCCTTTTGCCGAAGCACTTCCGGAAAGGCTATCTCATCGCGTGGCAGAGGTGATGAAAATCGAGTCATGCGAGCCGCTACCGGAGATCGGCCAGTCATCAGCGTTGCTCGCGATGGTACACACTGCGGTGCACCGGTGAAAAAGCGATGGAACTTCATACCCGCAGCGGCCAACGAGTCAATCGAAGGAGTCCGCACATTCTTATTTCCGTAGCAGCTTACAAACGGATAGCTATGATCATCCGAAAGTATCATCAAGATATTCGGTGGAGCTGCCTCAACGATTGCCGGCAATGTCCACACCAGACAAGTCAAAAACGCCGTACCAACCCACATGCGCTCGATGCAGTTGATCATTCGAAAACCTTGATGATATCGCGAGACTTTACAGTAAAGAACAATTGCTATCCAAGAGCGTCGTTCCAATAGCTTCAGCGTCCTAGGGTTTCTAAGTCCTAGGGATTGGAAAGTTGGACTTCTAGCTTAATTTTCACACGCGATATCACCGGATTTAGGCGCCGCTCAGCAACTTGAGTGAGTCGTTAAACCCAATACCGTTCAACGAACGTGGGATTAGCTTCCAGCTTGTCAACCTGTAGCGAAGTTTCGCCATTGCTTGCACAAGATATTGACAAGCTGGAAGCCTCTGTATTACCCACAATTTTCTGCGTGATTGCAAGAAATGGAATTGGAGAAGGCGGCATATTTGCGGGAATTCGTTGAGAAATGCGTGTAGCAGCAAATGGTACA
>SYJV01000143.1 GCA_005798335.1 Planctomycetaceae bacterium
ACGCAAGTCCGACGGCGAGCCCGGCTGGATTACCCTCTGGCGTGGCTTTGAAAAGCTCATGCTTATCGCCCGAGGTGCCGATGCTCAACGAAAAAATTGTGGGTAATACAGAGGCTGGAAGCTTATCCCACGTTCGTTGAATGGTATTACGCTTAACCAATACAATTGCTGTCCGTTATTTCGGCTTTCTTGCAAGTTCAGAATCCTGCAATAACAGTCGACAATTTAACAGCGGGCACTCACGAATCGCCAGGGCCGATTTCAAAGCATACTGTTTGCTGAGATCTTCGCCGAGCGGTACATATTTAACCGAACTTGGTTCTAGGCTTGCCCACTTGTCATTTTTCAACACGCGTTCGACTTGCACTCGCATATTGTCGCTTTCGCCAGCAAAAAAACCGGTATCATCAGCGCAAAGCAAGAAAACGCCTGGCTGCTCAAGCACCTCCAATGAACCGCCGATGTCGATTTCTGGCAACCGCCTCTTTCTTGAGATCCATTCACTGAATTTTTCTGCTGCAGACTCTCTGGCATCGTGCGAACGTTTGCGGATGGAAAGTGCGGCACGTCGATAATCCAACGAAGAAACGTCAACGTCCGTCGGCCCAAACTCAGTCGCAAGTCGATCAAATTCTTCTGCAAACTCCGGAGAGCACAAGATATCGTCAAGTGTCTTTTGGTAATCGATCGCCAACAATCGCCATGCAACTTCGCTCGCAAAGCCAAAAAGAGTTAGCTTGTCCGCTGTGAATTGTTCTAAACGTTTCGTCGCCGGCGGGAGCTTGCCAGCCTTGCGCAACGTCAACAGATAGCGATTCCAAACATAGGCGTTTCCGCCAATACCCTTCTTTAAGCATGTTGCCACGAACTCTTTATTCAACTCTTTGTGGCACAGTAAATAGTCAGCGGGATAGCCCAAACTGCGGTAAGCATCGATTACTGCCTGTTCTGTGTTCTCATCAAAGGGCTTTTTCCGCTGCTTGCCCTGTGCCGTGCTTGGAGCACTCTCGATTGGATCTTCGGGCCCGTCGATTGCGTCCCCGAGTGCAGTCTTATCGAGACGCTGATTAATATACTTGACGTAGTCCTCAGACAGTTCAAACCCCATCCATCGTCGGCTGAGCTTTTTGGCGACACACAGAGTTGTTCCGCTTCCTCCGAATGGATCCAGCACAAGATCTTGAGGTCGACTGGATGCCAAAATAATTCGTGCCAACAACTGTTCTGGCATTTGGCAACCGTGAAAACCCTCTCGTTCCTTAAACGTGCCCGCGACACGCGCGAAATACCAGGTATCATGCTGCGGACTAAAGGACTCTGGAGCATCTTGCGGACGGGTAATCCAAGTATTATCAGGCAGGCGTCCGTTGGGATTGGCACGATTGTCGGCATAGACCAATTGTCGCGCCGACTTAACTCGAATCTGTGGGTTGGGACGATTAAACGTAAACTGTGTTGGGTCTTTTACAAAGTGAAAGAGGTGGGTATGCGAGCGGCTAAATCCGTTAACGCAATTGACCCCAAATGTGTAATACCATATCACCCAGCTTCGACAAATGAACCCAGCCTTCTGAGCTTCGATCTTCAACTCAGCCGCATACTCATCGCCAATGGCCAACCAAAAAGTGCCATTGGGTTTTAAAGCTCGATAAACGCCACCAATCCATTGACTACACCAGTTGATAAAGTCGCTTGAAGCCTGACGATCATCATAGACATCGTACTCGTACCCAATATTGAAGGGAGGATCGGCGAAAACCAAGTCTACGGTGCCGTCGTCGAGCTGCTTCAGCAACTGAACGCAATCGCCTTGATGAATTTCGTTTTGCTTAAGGCTCACTTAGCTTCCTTTCAGAAATGGAGGCCACATTGTAGGTTGCTAGGTATCCATTGTCGATGGATTTTGCACACCGTTGGTCAGCGAAATCGACTTCACATGACTAGTGCAATGTCATACTCATGGCCATTGCTTATGCGCACGATTCCGATTGGCACACAAACGTTAACTTATGCTACGCCGATTCCATCGCTGGTCGCCCAAAATCCACCTCGCGCGTGATCGCATAGGACCGCGCTGCCATGCGAACCTTCGGCAACTCGGTGATGGGCGAACACCGTCTGTCCTGCAACTAGTGTCTGAACCGGCCAGCCTTGAAGAGTTTGACCATCCCAGGGACTCCAGCCGCATCGGGTGAATTGTTCTGCATTGCGTATCGTGCGCCGTTGTGCCATGTCAACGATGGCTAGATCGGCGTCGTAGCCAACGGCTATTCGTCCCTTGCCCACCAGTCCCCAAACGCGAGCCGGCGCGTCGCTCATCCAACCTGCAATTTGGTTTAGCGAACACCGGCCCAGATTCGCTTGGTCCAGCATCAGCGCGAGGCTGTTTTCGACCGCTGGCAATCCACTGGGAGAATTGGGGTAGGCGCGGTTCTTTTCTTCCAAGGTATGCGGAGCATGATCCGTGGCAATGACTTGTATGCTGCCACTCAGTAGCGATTGCCACAGTAGGCTGGTATCGCGAGCGGACTTGACCGACGGGTTCATTTGCACCAGCGAGCCCAATCGCTGATAATCATCGGTGGAAAAGAAAAGATGATGCGGGCAAACTTCGGCAGTAACCCAGGGCTTGGCGGTCGCTAATAACGGTAACTCCGCAGCCGTACTGACGTGCAACACGTGAAATCGATGGCGATAGCGAAGAGCCAAATCGATCGCGCGACTGGTGGCCACGAGGGCGGCTTGCACGTCGCGAATCCGCGAATGATCCGCCACGCTCAAGTTCGCCCCCAACGCTGCGCGGTTGGCCCGCACGGTGGATTCGTCTTCGCAGTGCGCACAAATGGGTAGAGTGGTCTGCTCAAAGATCCGCGCAAGCGCATCTTGGGAATCGACCAGCAGATCACCTGTACTTGAGCCGATAAAGATCTTGATGCCCGGTATACCTTGAGCCGCCCGCAGCTCTTGTACATTGCTTTCAGTGGCACCGATGTAAAAGCCAAAGTTCACTTTGTTGACTTGGGCTGCGCGAGCATATTTCCATCGCACCAGTTCCATCGTGACCGCAGACGGCTGAGTGTTGGGCATCTCCAAGTAAGTCGTCACACCACCGGCGGCACAGGCTGTACTGCCGCTGCCCAAATCCTCTTTGTGCGTCGCTCCCGGCTCGCGAAAATGAACTTGATCGTCGACGATTCCTGGCAGTATCACTAGTCCATCGGCAGCGATTACTTCGTCTGCGGCGGAGTCCCTTAACGCGTCGACGGCCGCAATTTTGCCATCTCTGATCAGCAAATTGGTTTCGGCGACACCGTCCGGTAGAACCACCTGCGCTCCGCGAATCAGTAGTGTACCCTGTTGCATGAATCTCCGGCCCTTCTCGTTTATAGATATTAACTCCGGATCACGGAGCTTCCCTGCGACGTACCCACTGACAATCGGTGATTGAACTGCCTAACGCACCAGATCGCGAATCACGGGAACCAGCAAGCTAGCGATCAATTCGTGTCCTTGGTCGTTCGGATGCATGCCGTCGAGCAGTAAAGTATCCACTGATCGCGAACTGAACTCTTTGTGGATATCGACGATGGGAACGTCAAGTTCCTTAGCGACTTTGCGAACTACGCCGACATACGGTAGCAGTGTAGGTGATTCAAAACCGTCAATCGTGTTTGGGAGATACGGGGGTTTGCCATAGAGTTCTTTCAACTTGGCTGTCCAACGCAGTGGATTTGCCGTCATGAGTATCGGAGTTGCACGCGAGTCGCGCACGCGCATCACGATTTGCTTGAGGTTTTTTTCGAATTCGACCAGTGATACTCGCGGCCGGTCGGCGGGTGGATCGCGCCAAACATCGATCGCGGAGTCGTTGATGCCAAACTGAATCACGACCAATCGAGGCTGATGCGCAAGCACGTCGCGCTCGATTCGCTGCAATGCTTGCTCGGTCATGTTGCCACCGACACCCGCATTGTGTACTGTCAAACTCGACGCGACACCTTGCAAAGCTTCAGCCACGCGCACCGAATAGACTTTCTGAATGGCACCTGGGCGATGTGCGGTCGTAGAATCTCCGAACATCACAATGCCGCCAGTCAAGGGGCCGGCCACAGCGTTCTTGCTGAGCTTTGGAACTTCGCCTTGCGTGACGTCATTGACAGCCAGGCTCATACGCAAGTTGCCTTGCATGGTCGTGATCCACAACAATCCAGGCTTGGCCTCGTACAAGTAAGGATAGGAAACTCGATTGCGCGGACCATAATTAGCTGCGACAACGATCGGTTGAGTCCAAGTCGCTCCATCGTCGCTTGACAAGGCAAGCGAAAGTTCCTCGCGACTGCCAGCGCTGTCGGGTGCGTGACGCGGCGGATGATTCCACAGTAGCGCGATTCGACCGTCGTTCAATCGTCCCATTTGTGCACAACAAGTTACTGACTTGAGCTTTGATGGCTTCAAATTCTCCCAGGTGAGACCGTCGCGCGAAGTCGATTCCCATAACCAGCCACTTTCGGTCCTTAGCAACAAATACAATGTGCCGTCCTGTCGTTCGAGGACGGTACCTTCGATCGACCCAGCATGATCGTGGTGTCCCACTCCATAATCCAAGACATTGCTGCGGCGCCAGGACTGGCCTTTGTCATCCGAAACGAACATCACGGTGGCATGCCGCCAAGCCGGAATTATCTCCTGGCCGACCAACACGATGCGCCCGCTCTTGGTTTCAATCATGGAATGTATACAACCGCACCAAGGGCGATTCAGCAGAATCGGTTCTTCCCAGGTTTTTCCATCATCCAAGCTGCGACTGACGTAGATGGGTAGCACAAAGTCCTGCCAGTCTGCACCCTCTTTTCCCCAATTCCAGTTCGCGGGCGCCTTGCGTTCGGCCAAGTTCATCCACGAAGAAATGATCACACCGGCGCGTGTTCGCAGGACGACTCGTTCATTGCTGACTTGGAATTTCGTCGGATCTTTGAACAGAGATGTTCGGGTCCACGTTTTTCCGAAGTCGTAACTTCTCAACGCATCGTGCGCTTCTAGGCACAAAATGGCCCCATCCCCGGTTGTCAGGAACGGCCCTTGATGCGCAAACGGCAACTGCGCAGCTTTGGGGTGAATCACCGGAGTCGCGACCGGCGTATTGTTAGCCAGTTTCTGCATCGCCACTGCATAGCGTTTACCCAGCTCACGCAAGGACGGAGTATCAAAATGCACGTCGTCGCCTTTGTGCTGCAATCCAGCCGAATCAACTACGGCAGCATTTCCAGCCAGTGTGGCTGCGATGCCAAGCTGCTCGTTGACCAGTTTCCAGTGAGAGGGGACGTCGTTCCTCGTTAGCGGTAGGAACTCACCCAGCTTCCCAGCAACAAACGGTACGTTGGGTTCACCTAGTTCAGCTCGCAAATCTCGGATCATCTGCGATAGTCGCGAAGCGTAGGTCTGCGCGAGTTGCAGATCGGCAGCGTCCGATTCTCCTTGATGCCACAGTATCCCCTTGAGCATACCATCCTTCATTGCAGTCTTGATTCGCGTCAGAGCTTGTTGGTGCAAATCGCCGTCCTTCGTCCATCGCGACAAAGGAGTTCCACCGACCGCGCACGGAACCAATCCGATCGTTACCCTGGGGCTTGTATCCGCCATGATTTTGCCAAACGATGTACCTAGGCCAACGCCTGCGATGGGCTTGTCGAAGTGCAATGGGTCAACGGCGGGAGCCCAGGTGAGTTCCTGCGTGAATTTTAGCACCCGAGCATGCGGCTGTTTGTCCGCCGTTTCCAGAGCTCCGCGCCCGGCCATGTTGGACTGGCCAATCAGCAAGTACAAATGAAACTGATCTTTGCGCGGTAACTGCGTCGACGGCTCCGCCGCATTTTTCGTCTGGGACAACAAATTCGGAGCGAGCATCGCCCACAAGATGAAAATAGCAACCATTCTGATCATGGGGATGTTTCTCCGTAACGAGTTTGGCATGCACTATTGCCCAAAGGTGCGAGTTTAGTTGGACAGCGCCATTTTGTGTGCAAGGTATGGCTTTTGGCCCTAGCCATTTCGTCGTTTAACCCCAATACCGTTCACCGAACGTGGGATAAGCTTCCAGCTTGTCAACCTGTAGCGGAGGTTTGCCCTTGCTTGCACAAGATATTGACAAGCTGGAAGCTTATCCCACGTTCGTTGAACGGTATTGCGTTTAACCCGCAGCCGCTAGGCGAGGATTGGGTTGATCTTGGCTTTGCAATAAGTTCGAAAACTCAACCCAATCCTCGCCTAGCGGCTGCGGGTTAAACGATTTCGCTGCAACGACTTGTTCTTTCCAGTGCAAATGAAAGTGGCGCTGTCCAATTAATTAACGGTCTCTGTCCGAGTAGCGGTTATTTCTTGCTCTCGTATTTCCAATTTCGTGACTTACCTGCCGACATCCATTCGATAGCGGAAACCAGTCGACGTTCGCGCGTTGTTTGCTGTTTGGCTTCATTGATCCACTCAATGTACTCGCGTTGATGACTGGGGGAGAATTTTTCGAAAGTTTTCTTGGCGGCACTATTGGATCGCAACGCCCGAGCCAGGTCGTTTGGGACGTCTGGCGCGACTTTAGCGGCGCCTTTGTTCTTGGGAAGTTTCTTGCCTTCGATGTTTAGCTTGACAGCTTGAACGACATAAGCGACCAGGACATCCTCGTCGGGCAATTCGTCCACGGTACGAATCTTGGTGTTGCACATGCTGGCTGCTGGATCGTCACCTAAAATGCCCGCCGGGTCTTCCATCAACTTACTCTTCCAAAATCCAAAGCTGACATGCTGTTTAAACGCTGCCATGCCCACGACCGGTCCCTGGAAGTCGAAATACGGCACTCCCCATTTGATTTTTTCCTCGATCTCCGGACAACCTCGATGGAAGGCTTTCCGAAGCCGCTTCAAAATCGGCCTGGCGAATGGAGCTGCCTGGGCAATGTAGGTGTCGACTTCGGGATTTTTTTTGGGCATGACTCAATCGGTACTCGCTGACTCAATGAGGTACTGCCGCTAGACGTCTTCGGTTTGCAACACGACCATGCGCTGATACACGCCGCCTTGATCGATCAGTTGCTGGTGAGTACCACGTTCGACGATTCGTCCATGATCGAGAACTAGAATAATATCCGCATGAGTAATCGTACTCAAGCGATGTGCAATAACGAAGGCCGTCCTGCCGCGCAGCAGTTTTTTGAGACTCGCTTGAATCAATCGTTCGCTCTCGCTATCCAAGTTACTGGTCGCTTCGTCGAGGATCAAGATGCGAGGATCGGCGAGGATGGCGCGCGCGATGGCGAGTCGCTGTCGCTGGCCGCCACTCAATTTTACTCCTCGTTCGCCGATCCAAGTATCAAACCCCCGCGGCAGCGCATCGATAAATTCACGCGCGGCCGCTGCCTCAGCCGCCGAGACGATGGCTGCATGTTCCGCTCCACGTCGGCCATAGGCGATGTTCTCGCGAACAGTTCCATCAAACATGAACACGTCCTGCTCGACAACGCCCAGCAAACGACGGTACGAATCGAGCTGAATATCACGCATGTCGCGGTTGTCGATCAAAATTGTACCAGCGGTTGGTTCGTGAAATCGGGCCACCAAATTGCACAGCGTTGTCTTGCCAGCACCGCTGCGCCCGACGAGAGCCACAGTCGCGCCGGCAGGTATCGAAAACGATATACTCTCCAGTACATTCTGCTCGGAACCAGGGTAGCGAAAGCACACGTCGCGGAACTCGATAGCGCCTTGCACTTGTCCGCGGTCGATTTCGCGTGCTCCAGGATTGCCCAAAGATTCGCCCGATTCTTGGAGCAAATCTAACACGCGATCCAAGCCCGCCAAGTTGTTCTGAAATTGCATCGCACTGGAGGCAATGGATGCGATCGGCCCCAACAGCATTGTCAGATAAACTAAGAACATCATCAGATCGCCGAGCGTCAAGTCGTTATGCAGTATTTGCCAGCCGCCGTACAGTAGCAGCGCCGTCGATGCTACCGGAATCAATACTTCCCACACCACTTCGATGATCCGCGTTGACCACCAGACCATCAGTTGTTGTCGGGCCAGCAGGTGTGTCCCGCGCGTAAAGCGGCTGGATTCTGACTTGCCACGCGCGAACGTACGGACCACGCGAATGCCACCAAACGTTTCCGTCGTCGTGGCATCAATTTGCTGACGCCGACTGCGAATGTCCTTGTACAACGGCCGCACGCGGACAATCCATGTGCGATGCGTAAACCACACTGCTGGTAACAACAGCAAGCCACCGACCATCAAACGCCAATCGACAATCACCAGCACCAGCAGACTGCCAAGCAACTGAATGATCGCTTGCCAAGGGTTATACAACATACTGAAAATCAGCTCGGCAATGCCACCCGCATCTTCGCGAATAAGACTGGTTGCTCCACCACTCTTGAGCGCCTGAATGCGATGCAGCGGCAGACGGAGAATGTGCTCGAAAGCGCGCCGACGAATATCGGCTTGTACCAAGTTCACGGCCTTCGTCGCATACCAGCGTCCCCACAAATGCACTCCAGTGCGTATGAGTGTGACGCCGCAAACACCGATCGCGATCAACCATAAAACGCCCATGGAACTGAAACCAGCCAGGTGTTGTGCGAGCCAACTAGGCAAAGGTACTGGTGGTTGCGTCAAAACATAATCTATGGCCAGTTTAGTGCCCGCTGGCGGGATCAGCCCCAGCAAAGTGGATACAGTCAACGTAGCCAGCGCGAAAACAATTTTTCCCTGATGCCCGGCGAGCTGGCGCCAAAACTCGCGCAATAGTTTCCCAAACGAACGCTGCCGCCCCTTTTCTGATTTAGCCCGTGCCTCGCCATCACCCGTTCGATCCTGCCGCCGTTGATCAACTTCGAGCAGATAGTCGCGATATCGCTGACGACTGGTAGGCTGGGGCATTAATTCGTTCTGATCATCAGGCGGTTGAGAGAAGCCACTAGCGGTTAATGAGGAGCCACCAAGGACTTACTGAAATTTATCGCAACTGATTGTAACGGCAGACGCCAAGCAATCGCAAGTTGCGATGAGAATTAGTTGGACAGCGCCATTTTGTGTGCAAGGTATGGCTTTTGGTCCTAGCCATTTCGTCGTTTAACCCGCAGCCGCT
>SYJV01000015.1 GCA_005798335.1 Planctomycetaceae bacterium
GGCTGCGGGTTAAACGATTTCGCTGCAACGACTTGTTCTTTCCACTGCAAATGAAAGTGGCGCTGTCCATCTAGATATAGTTGAACAGCGTCAATTGATTGATGTTGCCCATGAGCTGCAGCGAGGCTTGCAAGGCGGCTTGACGGGCGGTCAAATCGGATATGGTTTTGGCTAAGTCGGCGTCCAGTTCGTTGGATTCGACTTCGGTGAGCTGGATGATTTGATCGTCCGTGGTTTGCTGTGCGGAGTCGAGCGATTGTTGGCGAGCTCCCATAACTCCGCGAGCCAGTGACATGCGCAACAGGTCATCGTCGATGGCCTGAGCGATGCGTTCAATATCTTCGAAGTTGTTGGAATCGATCGCTTCTTTGAAGCGAAACAAACTGGTAAACGCTCCTTCTACTTCAACGCCGCTGACGTCCGTTCCTTGAATAACACTGTTCGTGCCTGACGCAACACCAACTGCGTCGATCGAACCACGCGGTACCAGACCGAGCCCGATGGCAGCTTGACTGCCACCGGGATTGGAAACGGAAATTTGTTGCGTACCGGAGACTGCGGTCAGGACCAGACCATTGCCGGTCGTGGCAAGCGAAGCGACCACGCGCAATGCGGGCGCGAAGTTATCGACGTGGTTGTTGATTCGATCCAGCACATCACCGACTGTTTGCACACCATCCAAGTTGATTTGTAGCAGCGATCCGTCGGTGCGCGTGATGCGGAGGTCGGGACCAGTATCCGTGGTGAAAATGCCTTGCCCAAAATTCAAGTCACTGACCAGAGTGGCCGTGTCAAAGGTGCGAATGCCGAGCGCCGATGCAAGATTGGAACCATTTTCTCCGATGCTCAGCGTTGTACCGCTCTCCACGCTTTGTAAAGTGAGATGTTGCCCGTTGGAGTCGATTTCTGCGATGACATTAGCACCAGTTCGATGGATTCCATTGATGAGATCTTCGACCGTCGACATACCGTTGGTGGCGATGGTATAAGTGCGATTGCCTTGCTGTAGACGAAAGCTGCTGCCGATCGTAATACCGCTGCCGTCTAATAACTGACTCAGAGGCGTCGCGGGGGTAACGATGGGGTTCAGGTCGGTACCTACGACAGGCGCGGTACTCGTGGACACTGACGTCAAAATTCCCAGTTCTGCTGCGGCGAGGCCCGCGCCGCTTTCATTGACTCGCAAAATCCCACCCAGCCCGTCGGTATAGTCGATTTGCAAGCCATTTCCAACAACGCTCACCAGCAGATCGCGAGTCCCTAAAGGTTCCGCCTCGATGGCTCGTTTGATGTCGTCCAGGGTAAACGCATTGGACAAGTCAACTTCGATCGTCGTGCTGCCATCTGATAACACAATGCCGCTCAAGTTCACACCCTGGCCGCCGTTCAATTCGGAGATACGTGTGTTCAGCGATGGAGTTGGGTTCAGGTCTACTCTACCGACAACGCGGGAGGATCGGACACCAAAGGCATCGTTGGCCGTAATGTTGGCGGCAACCATTGAAGCGAAGTCGGTAAACGTTTGGAGTTCGTCGCGCGTTCCAGTAAACGCGATCGAATCGGATTGAATGTCCAAAGGCGGCCGACCGACGCGCGATCCAGAGAATAAGTACTGATCGTGTAGCTTCGTATTTCCAATGTCCACTAATTTGCTGATCGCGGCGTCGATCTGCGCGAGCATCGCCTGGCGTTCCTCGGGAGAATTGGTGTTGTCCGCCGCATTAACCGTCAATCCACGCATTTCGTTGAGTATGGACTGGCTTTGTGCCAACGAAGTTTCGGACGCGGTGAGAACCGTTTGCGCGCTCTTGATATTCTCCAGCAATTGACCCTTGTACTCCAACTGGCGCTGGGCGGCCAGCGCCCGAATCGCGGCGCTGGGATCTTCGCTGGCCTTATTAATGCGGCGTCCAGTGCTGAGCTGTTCTTCCAACTTGTGGATCGCCGTCTGATCGTGATTGATTTGAAACAGCAATCGATGGCCAGCCAGCGGCTGGCTGGATCGCGATGCAATCACCGGATAGAAAGAGTCTGACATGAACGATTCCCGAACCTCTCAAGATCTGTTTTACAAGTTGACCAAGGTCTCCAACATTTCACTGGACGCTCGAATGACGCGGCTGCTGGCCTGGAACGCACGTTGATAGAAAATCATTTTCACGGCCTCTTCGTCCAGGTTTACGCCCGTGACGGCCAGGTGTTGTCCTTCCAGCACTTTGTAGAAATTTCTAAGTCCGTCGGTAATGCCGTTTTGAATGTTGATGTCTTGTGTCGTACTCACAACGATTGTCTCGTACCGTTGCTTGATCGATTGCCCATCCAGCGAATCCAAGGGAGCATCGAAGGCTTCGGCCAGACGCAGCGCATTATCGGTTCCGCCATCGACGCCGTTCAAACTGGCGGCAAACAGCCGATCATTTTCGATAATTTGCTCATTCACACTGATCGTGTCCGCAGACGTTCCTTGAAAGAAGGTATTGATACCTGCCGCAGCAAGAAATCCCGAGGTGTCGTTTTGAAATGCAAATCGCGTCCGCTGCGAATCGCTGACAATTGTCAGTTTACCTTCGGGCGATACCGACGCGGAAATCCCCGAGATCGCATTGATCTGATCGCGAACATCTTCCAATGAAGTATCGTCGGATTCTCCCAACAGTCTCACGCGAATGTTGTGGGTCTTGTTCAACCCAGTTTGCCGGTCGAGTACTTCGATTTCGAACGAGCCATTTTTGATCTCACCGAACAAACCCGCCAGGTCCAATGCGGCTGAAGAATCGTCCGTAGCGTTTGTACTGGTTACTGAGCTGAACGCTTCGAGACCCTGGCCTTGCGTGTGAATTGCGTTGAATTCTCGGATTAAGAGTTCGGCAAAGTCATCGATCTCGCCAGATTTTTCGGTCAACGTTGAAACTCGCGCATCGTAGAGTCCTCTTAACTTGCCAGAGGAGACGATCAATGGCGAGTCGGTATCCACAATGCGAATTTCCGGTGCGACCGTACTGTCCGACGACGCCAAGGCGTAAGCCACATCTCGCTGTAGGCTGTCTGAAACTAGAAATTCGCCGCCGACAAAAATCGAAACCGATCCGTTAGATTGTTCGACGGCCCGAATGTCGACCAACGAAGCTAACTGCTGCAATGACTGATATCGCTCGTCGCGCAATCCCACAGCATCGCTTCCAAGTGTTCGTCCTCCTTCGAGCTCGATGATGCGCTGGTTGAGCGCTGCGACACTCTTGGTTAGTCGATTGATTTCGTTGGCGGTACCGCGGATTTCACCGTCCAGCTCCTGTCCGATGGACCCCAATTGACGCTTGACGCTTGCCAGACCCCCGGCAAGTTTCTTAGCGCGCTCGATCACCAACCTTCTCAGCGACGGATTGCCGGGCTGGTTCAGTAAGTCGTGAATGCTGTTGGAGAACTCAGAAATACTCGAACTGATATCGGTGTCGGACAATTCGTTAAATACGGATTCCAAGCGATTGTAGACGTCGCCCACGGCCTCGCTGGCAGCCAATTCGCTGCCCATATCGCGCAATCGTTCAGCAACAAATGTGTCGATTTTCTGAACGACACCTACGGCGCGGACGCCGTAACCCATGAGAACCGAACCCACCAACACCGAAGGGCCGGACGTTTGTACCAGTTCCTGCCGAATGTACCCAGGAGTATTGGCATTGGCGACATTGTTGCCGGTGACCTGCAGACCCAGATCCGCGACCGACAAGGCATTGGCCGAATTACGAATGGCTGCAAATAGTGACATAGCCGCTTCTCACCGATCTGTTTCGAATCCCGAAGGATGCCGACGCAAGTTCCGCCGAGCGATCATGCGCTGGCGTCCAAGAGCTGGCCTGTGCGATTATCCGCCATTGGCGAATCGATATAAACGCTTGCTTCTGGTTTACCGTGAATCATCAAGTGCACTGTTTCGTTGGTCATTCGCGCACATTGGCTGACCAGCACCCAAGTCGCCAAATTCAATCGTTTTAAATGCGTCATTTGACGCTGAGCGGTTTGCACTAACTCGCGGAATTCCATCGACCGCCAGGCCGAGAGTGCTCGCGCGAGTTGGCTGACGCTGGACGATTGAGTCCCGATTACGTATTGCGATTCTTCCAACAGCGTTTGCCGCTGCTGGGCAAGCCCAGTGATTTCCGCGAACAATTCTTGTGCTGAAGCCGCATGTGATTCCAACTGACCATACTGACCTAACAAGAGTGTTTGCTCGTGTTCGGCTAACCATCTCGACCAACGCGTAGAAATTTCAATAACTTGCCCTAGGTAAGTTCGAACGGATAACTCGATGGTCTGATCTTGAGGTCGAGTTGGTGTCACGCGAGCCTCCTTTGCTGGCGAATTTATACGATGCCGAGATTCGCATGGCCCAAATCTCGATTTTGTGCCCAGACTGCCCACAACTGATTTGCCTGAAATCGAGGCGTATCAGAGAGTCTGCCACATCTACTCAATCGGCTCGACCGACAAAGGTGGATCAACTAAACCCGCTCGATCCCTTAGAATGCTAGCACTTTGCGATTGCAGTAATGCCAGCACTGTAGCGAGTCTCAATTATCCCTTGCCGAAGCTTTGCCGAGTTTTTCGTGAGTTGCGAATGTTGCGCATAGGAGTTTTAGAGTGGATTTGTGGAGGTGGATTGGCCGCGATTCCCGTCCAACAGATCCCTACGTCGCTGCTACGCGAAGGTTGGCTGATGCTCGCAGCCCTGAGCAGCGATTTGCAGTCAACTGAATTGCAAGTCGTAACCACGGTGGAACCACGGCTCGTCACCGCCCTACAAATTGATGCGCTGTCGAAAAGGGGTTGCCTGGTTCGACCATCACCTTGCGTCGGTGACGAAGCATTACCGTACTGGGCTGAAATCTTCCGCGAAGTTGATTGGCTAATCACTATCGCTCCCGAATGCGACGGTGTATTGGAGAGCTTGCTCGCCGAATTAACTTCGCGCGGCCGTCACTGCGTCAATTGTTCGGGAGAATTTCTCGCAAACTGCTGTGATAAACTTCGTACTAGCCAACGGCTATCGCTCGCGGGACTACCTCACCCCAAGACTATTTTATTGGGCGAGATCAGTCCAAGTTGGCTGCGCGAGCATGCAGAGCAAAGCGAATATTGGGCCGTGAAGCCTCGCGACGGAGCCGGATGCGGCGGATTGTTACGAGTCAACTCGAAGCAGCTCCAGGAACTGATCTCGTTGCCACACGATTTGAACCGATCCGGCAATTTGATCGTTCAACCCTGGCGAGCTGGGATTCCCTGTAGTCGATCAGCAATCGTAGATCGCGCAGGAAAATGCCATTGGTTGCCACTAGTAACGCAGACGCTCAGCTTGGCGGACGTCCCAAAGTACCTCGGTGGGAGTGTGCTAGCGCTTGGGCCGGTTCATGCGCCAAATGGTGAGAATATTCCAATTGCTCAAGGCACCAGGGAGACTGAATTCATTTCTGATGCTCAGTCAATAGCGCTTGATGAAATGCTTACGCAAGCAGTTAAGGCCATGGGTGCGACAGCCTTGGGCTGGATAGGCGTCGACCTACTCTACGACGACGCCTCGCCACATTGTCCCTTCACGATTATCGAATTCAATTCGAGGTTGACATCATCGTTCGTCGGCCTCACCGAATCCTGCGGTGGCGGCTTGGCGAAGCAGCTTGTCGCAGCAGCAACTGGCGAAGAAGTTAGGATTCCCAACCAGTGGTCAATTGTGCATTTCAACTGTTGATGCGAACAGTTCA
This sequence comes from Planctomycetaceae bacterium, assembly GCA_005798335.1. Classification (GTDB taxonomy): domain Bacteria; phylum Planctomycetota; class Planctomycetia; order Pirellulales; family Pirellulaceae; genus Aureliella. The sequence goes on from SYJV01000015.1 coordinate 5,757, forward strand.
CGCCGGTATCCACCGTAACTGAATGCTAAAAATTAAAGCCTCTTCAGAGGAATTCGTGGAGCTGCGATCACTGGCTTGGATACTATTAACTCCGTTGCCGGTTTCGAGATTGAGAGGTCCGCGAATCAGACTGAGATGACCGTTCGAATCGCCTGTCGAACTAACGACGATCGAGTCATTACCTCCATGTGTGTCAACGGAAGTAGTGATGACAGGCAACGTATTGATGACTTGAACACTATCGGAGAATTCTCCGGTGTGCACGGAAACTCCACCAGCGAATTTTCCTTCAGTAGAAACATAATTTACTCCCGGCAGCAGCTCGCTGGATATTACATCGCTGGTAACTTTGGTGTTCAGCGCGATGGAACTGGCGGTTTGATCGACGGTGAGCTTGTTGTTGCCACTTCCGGCTTCGACCATCAATGGATCCGAGTAATCTGGTGTCAGCACATCGGAACCGGGCGCGCCTGGGTCAGCAGCCAGTACTTTGATCCAATCATTGTCGGCGCCAGTATCGATGCGTGTTGGTCCCGACCTTGGGCGAATCGACGATTCACGCTAACGACACGGTGTGCATGTTTTCGTGCGTTGGTCCCTGGCGATCAAGAATGCTGGCGACCAAATGGACTTCGTCGACTTCCATTTCAGCCACCGTTTCTTGGTTGAAGTTGGCGAGGATCGCAGCCAGCTCTTCGCCCTCGACGTCGTTAGTCGGCCGTCCGATAGTGATGTGAGGACGAAACGCTCGTCCCTCGCGTCGCACGCCGAATTCGCGCAGTGCTTCGTCGAGCCGTCCGTGGATCGTTAACAGTGGTTCGCAGTCCCCTCCAACTCCCAACCACACGACGCGCGGTTTGCCACGAGCAGGAAAGGTCCCGACTCCGCCGAGCGATACCGTGAACGGTGCGATGCCTTGGCAAGCGTCTTCCATCGAACGGCAAACGCTGGGTATATCTCGATTGTCGATGTCCCCTAGGAACTTGATGGTCAAGTGAGCTTGCGCCGGCTGAATCCACTTCACGTGGCGTACTTCGGACTGCAGCGAGCGAATGACTTGCGATATCGCTTCGATCGCCGGCGATATCGAGTTGATTGCGATAAAGGAGCGCGTACGTTCCATGTTGGGCACCTCAATCCTGTGTGGCGATGATTTCGTCCCAGAAAGTTCTGGTGCCATGATGTAAACGTGCACCGATTTGCGTGATTACTTTCATGCACAGATAATTGGCGCCTCGCGCGGCAGCCTGCGGCGCATAGCCATGCGTGATGCCGTACAAGAATGCTCCGGCAAACATATCGCCCGCACCGGTCAGGTCTTTGGGATGACATTTATAAGCGGGAACGTGCGTCGTCACGCCATCGAACGACACGAACGCTCCACCCGGACCATCGGTGACGACGCTGTTGGGGACAAGCCGACGAATTTGTTCGAAGGCCTCGTTCGATGAATTTGCTTTGGATACCGCCTGTGCTTCGGGGGCATTGCAAAATAGCAAATCGCTGTCCGACAGTGCTTCGCGAAACGCTTCACCAAAAACCTCGGGAATAAAAGCGTCTGAGCATGTCAAAGCAACTCTAGTTCCGTTGGCTTTAGCGATCTTGATGGCATCACGGATCGCTGTCTGCCCAGTTTCTGGATTCGCAAATACATAACCTTCGATGAACAACCATTCCGAACGCGCGATGCGGCTGGCATCAACGTGGCGGGCCGATAACTGGCTTGAAACGGCCAAGCACGTGCGCATCGTGCGCTCGGCGTCGGGAGTAATGATGGCGATGCAAGTTCCCGTTGTCTCGCCTACCAATACCGGATTGCCGATATCGATGCCAAGCTGTTCAAATTCTTCCGTGTAGTGCAGCCCATAACGGTCGTCGCCCACGCAGCCGATAAAGGCCGCGTTGCCACCCAACTGCGACAAGCCGATAATCGAATTAGCCACCGAGCCGCCACTGACCAATCGCAGATCGTGACTGTTGTCATGAAAGCGTTCCAGCAATGATCGCTGCACCTGGTTATCCACCAACTGCATCGTGCCCCGTTGGAATCCGAGCTTCGCAAACTCTTCGTCGTTGACCTCGAGAAAAATGTCCACGATCGCATTGCCCAGCCCACAGACATGAAACTCGCGCATCTCTAGTCTCCACCATTCCAAGCACTAAGAACGGTCGGATTATGGTGCAACCGCTCTCGCTTGGCTAGGTCCCGAAAACCTCGCCGTGAAAACTCATCAATTCAAATTCGGGGATGGTTCGAAAATCGAGTGGCTTTAGTTCCGGCTTGCAACTTGAAAAACGAATATGGCTGCACAAGTTCCTCACTTATCCAAACTAATCGTCGGTATTTACTGTTGATTGCGATTGATCATGATCACCAAGAAGATAATCAAACCGATCCCAATAGGTACCAGGATAAGCGCCGCTAGAATCAACAATTCCGCTAGTCCGATGCCCAACATTTCAAGGCTCCTAGTTTATGAGTGCATTTTTCAGCTTCAGGCAAACACGAGAATCGAAATGAGAATTCGACAATCGTTGTAGTTCGGTTGTGGCAACATTATATTTAGCAAACTCAAACAAACATTGGGTTGGCTTCTGCTCAGGGGAATTCGAAATGCATGCAAAACTGGCTCGACGAGAGTTTCTGTGCACCAGTCTGTACGCAACTGTTTGTGCGGCGAGTTGGCAAGCCACTTGTGGGCAAGACAAAAGCCAAACCTCCGAAAACTTGAGTTGGTTCAACGCAACTCAAATCGGAGTTGAAGGGAAAGGCTGGCGCGATACCGAACGCTATTTCGATCGCCTGCCGGCGCGTGCCAAGGACAAAGTGCGCCCGGAAGTTTGGAATCTCAGTCGGCATTCAGCGGGCATGTCGGTCCGTTTTCGTACTGATGCTGCTTTAGTTCAAACCCGCTACGCGTTGCTTTCGCCTCGTCTGGATATGAACCATATGCCTGCTACGGGAGTCAGCGGATTGGATCTGTACGCCCAGGACGAACAAGGGCGTGAGACGTGGCTGGCAGTAACTCAGCCGACGGACCAGAAGGTCGATGTCACCATCGCGCGCGAGATCGATCAACTTTCTTCCGGTGGCTTGCGAACATTTTGCCTTTACTTGCCGTTGTACAATGGAGTCGATTCACTGGAGATAGGAATTCCGTCGTCTGCGAAGTTCGAAGCGTTGGCTCCACGCGTGGATAAACCGATCGTGTTTTATGGTACATCGATCATGCACGGAGCTTGCGCATCCCGACCGGGTATGTCGATCACCGGCATCGTTGGCCGGAGGCTGAATCGATCGACGATCAACTTGGGCTTTTCGGGCAACGGTCGGATGGAGTCGGAGGTCGGGCAATTCCTGGCCGAACTCGACGCGTCGGTGTTTGTCATCGATTGCTTGCCCAACATGAACGGCCCGCAAGTCGCGCAGCGCGCCGAACCGCTGGTCAAGCAGCTCAAGGCAGCGCAGCCGAGTACACCAGTCCTGTTAGTCGAGGACCGATCATTTACCAACGCACGATTCAACCGGTCAAGGCGAGACCACCACAGTGCGAGCAGAGCGGCTCTTCAAACCGCCTACAAGCAACTGGTTGCCAGCGGCATCAAAGATATCTTCTATTTGGCAGGCGAAGATCTGCTGGGGCACGATGGCGAAGCGGCCACCGATGGTTCGCATCCGAATGACTTGGGGATGATGCGGTACGCGGATGCCTACGAACGTGTGTTGAAACCGCTGTTGGGATGAAAGCAAGAAGTTATCGCGCACATTTTCGCTCCACTAACCACAATACCGTTCAACGAACGTGGGATAAGCTTCCAGCTTGTCAACCTGTAGCGGAGTTTCGCCATTGCTTGCACAAGATATTGACAAGCTGGAAGCTTATCCCACGTTCGTTGAACGGTATTGCCACTAACCAAGCGTCCCGTCGTAATTGATCTTCGAAAACTGCTCGCAAGGGTTACTCACAACACGCCCACGAAAGGACATTCTCCGTACTGTAGTGCGATGCACTCAAGTGAATCCGCTTTGGAATGAAGCAACCGATCGGCTACGACCACCAACGTACAGTGCCGAGCCTGGAAAGGAATGGTAAACTCCCAGCGGCCGCTTGCCTTATATCTGCGCGCGTCGCTAGGATTTTATGCGGAGCAAACGCGGTAGGAACCGCTTTGTGGCTCGGCAATGCGTTTGGCAGCGCGGGCGACGATACGTTCGATGACTCGTAGTTTGCGAATCACGTTGACGCGATCTTCGAATCGGTCGAGCGAATTGCGATACTTCAAGTAGAACATGAAAGTTTCAGCAAAGTCTTCGCATGCATTTTGCGAAGCGTAATCGGTGATAAATTCCTGGCGATAGTATGCTCGGTACAGTCGTTTACGGCCAGATTCCGTGCGGCATCTCCGCAGGTCGGACTGATAGCGTCGCGAACGATTTAGGGATCGTTGCCATTCGCGCAGCGGCTTGGGGGACTCGGTGGTGTAGTTTGCTCCGAAGGTGCGTTCAAACCAACCTTCTCGAAAGTATCGAGGATCGAAGGTACGCCAAGCGTGCGCGAATTCGTGCCGAACCGTATCGGTCAACGTCATGCCTGGAACGTATGGCAAACACGGTGCGTCACGTGGCACATAGATAACACCTGGCTTGAAACCATATTTGGCCCACCAGCCAACGTAATCGAAGACGTACCCCTGCTCTCCTTTGCTGGGATAATCCGAAATATGAAGCTCGATATGATCCAAATACAATCCATCATCGAGCAGCCCAATTTCAGCGAGCTCGTTACGTACTGTTTGAAATGCGCGGTCAAAGTTCATGATCATTGCTTCAAGACTGTATGAAAACTGAATTGTTCGCCAGGAAACCACAGGGCCATGACCCAGAAAGGCCAAGAAGATGCGACCCTGCACCTTACAAACCGATGGAGTGGTTCCTCACTCCACAAGACTTAGTCTGTCTCATTGCCTCCTGCCAATCAAATGCCGAGTTTGAAAAATCGATTAAATCGATCCAGCCCCCACTAACGGAGATGCGTTGCCTGCTACATTGGCTAGAAAAATCATAAAAAAACCAACTCAAACAGGTCTCATGAGGGGCTTGCAAAACTGATGCGATCGGTACGCTGGTCATGCCGGGTACTGACAAAATGACAGATTGAACCAATTGGGGTTCCGGTTTTTTCTCGTTGAGACGTTTTTTCCGCGAGCTCTTTTGCCTGGCTCTTTTCCGCACATCACCCAAATAGAGATGGGTTATGCCTCGTTCGAGCGAATCGCCTCGACGAAAGTAGAATGAGTCGTTAGACTACTTCCCTTTCTGTTCGGTGCTAAAAAGCGATGAAAACTGGGTAATCGTTAGTGATTCTCGTCCTCAACAGCGGCGCTAGTGATGAGCAAATCGCCCACGTGGTCAGCCATGTGGAAGCGCTCGGTTTGAGTGCGCATGTGAGCCGAGGAACCTATCGGACGATTGTTGGAATCATTGGCGACGAAGACAAAACTCGGGAGCAACCTCTGCAGGCAATACCGGGAGTCGCAGAAGTTATACCCGTTCTTCCGCCGTTCAAGCTGGCCAGTCGGGACGCGCATCCGCAGGCAAGTATCGTGGACGTATCGGGCGTTAAGATTGGCGGAGGAAACCTCGCCATGATCGCAGGCCCGTGTTCGGTCGAAGAGCCTGATCGCATGGAACGGATTGCGGCGGCAATCAAGGCTAGCGGCGCGAACATTCTGCGCGGAGGTGCTTATAAACCGCGCACCAGCCCCTATGCGTTTCAAGGTATGGGTGAAGAGGGCCTGCGAGTTCTGCGCGACACGGGAAGAAAATTTAGACTGCCAGTGGTGACAGAGATTACCGATCCTCGCAACGTTGAATTGGTGGCTCAGTACGCCGACTTGATTCAAATCGGCGCTCGCAATATGCAGAACTTCGTGCTCTTGACCGAAGTAGGTAAAACGCGGCGCCCCGTTTTGCTCAAACGTGGGATGGCAGCTTCCGTTAACGATCTATTGATGAGCGCCGAGTACATACTATCGCAAGGCAATTCCGAGGTCGTCTTGTGCGAGCGCGGCATTCGCAGCTTTGACAATGCAACTCGCAATTTGTTCGATGTGGCAGCAGTTCCCTTGGTCAAGCGACTGAGCCACCTGCCGATTATTGTCGATCCCAGTCACGCCACGGGGCGTCCCGACTTGATCCCAGCTTGTGCCCTTGCAGGTCTAGCCGCGGGTGCAGACGGAGTGCACATCGAAGTCCACGATTGCCCACAAGTTGCCAAGAGCGACGGACCTCAGGCGTTGATTCCCAGCCAATATCATGAGCTAATGGCTCAAATGCGCAAACTCGCGGGTCTCTTCGATAAGCGTATTTCTCTTGTACCGGAGTAAGAATTTGAGAATCCCATTAATTGCAGGTAATTGGAAAATGAACCTGCTGCGCGAAAGCGGCCTCGTTTTGACACGTGGATTGATGGAGCGCATCCATGCGTCGAGCAACGTCGAAGTAGCGGTTTGCCCGCCGTCGATCTACTTGCGCGATGTGGGTGAAGCACTCAAAGGCAGTTCGATCGCACTGGGCGCCCAGAATATGTATCACGAAAAAGAAGGTGCGTTTACTGGCGAAGTCAGCTCGTCGATGTTGCTCGACGTGGGTTGCAAATATGTCATCCTTGGCCACAGCGAACGGCGCCAGTTCTTTGGCGATACCGATTCGACGGTGAACGCCAAGACCGTCGCCGCAATCGCGGCGCAATTGACGCCTATCGTGTGCGTCGGCGAAACGCTCGCCCAGCGCGAGAATGGCCAAACAGACTCGGTGATCACCCAACAGACGCGTGGATCGCTGGCAGGTTTGACGGCTCAGCAAGCCAGCAAATTAGTGATTGCCTACGAACCAGTGTGGGCGATTGGAACTGGCAAGAACGCCACGCCCGAGCAAGCCGAGCAGGTGCATGCGCTGATTCGCGGACTACTGCAAGAACTGTTTGGCAAATCGGTCGCCGATTCGATCCGCATTCAGTACGGTGGCAGCGTCAAGCCAGAAAATGCAGCCGAATTGCTAAGACAACCAAATATCGATGGTGCACTCGTAGGTGGTGCATCACTTAAAGCCGACGGATTCGCTGCGATTGTGGCGGCAGCTAATTGAAACATTTTTTAGGAAGTAACCCATGTTGTTCGGAGCGTTCTCGCAATATTTCTTTGGTCCCTTGATTTTCCTGTTGTCAATCTTTTTGATCTTGCTGGTACTGGTCCAACGCGGTCGAGGCGGTGGATTAACGGGAGCGCTCGGAGGCGCGGGCGGCCAAAGCGCCTTTGGTACCAAAGCAGGTGATCTATTTACGCGCATCACGATCGGTGTGGCCAGCGTGTGGATTTTCCTATGCGCGGCGGCTGTATTCACAATGCGGGAACGGGAACTGCCCGATACCGGTGGCGGTGTCGATGCCGTGCTAAACTCGCCCGGACCAGGCGCAAGCAGTGGCACAACAGAAACGCCCAGTGCAACCTCGACTACTGATGGCGCAGTTGGGACCGGCAGTGGCACTGGTGCGGCAACAGTTCCGGTCACGCCAAGTACAACGACGCCGCCAACTGGCAGCGCGGAGGCTGGGAAAGCAACTGAGACTCCAAAAGTAGAGCCTGCCAAAACAGAGCCTGCCAAAGTAGATGCACCCTCAGAAGCGGCAAAAACTGATCCAGCACCGAAAACAGAACTACCAGCAACCGAACCGGCCAAAGTGGAGCCCGCCAAAGACGCGAATTCGACCGCAACTCCAGCTCCGACCGCCGCACCTGCTGCGGAAACAAAGGAAACGGCTCCGCCAGCTAATAGCGCAGCGCCAAAAACTGGCACTACCGACCAACCCACTGCAGGCGGTACTTCAACTCCACCCGCCGCACCAGTTGAAGCTGGGACTGAAAAGAAATAGGAACCATAGCTATCGATACCGATCGGGTGCATTTGAATAACAGGGAACGCGTAGGCAAGCTCGGGTTCGTTTTAGTTTCAACTGTGCGGAAGCAACGCACGGTTGAAAAAAACATACATGTTAAAGGATTTTTAGTGTGTTATTGAGCATGACGGGCCAAGGGCAAGGACGCCGCATGCATGATCATTCCGATATTCGGGTGGAGGTTCGAGCAGTAAATAATCGGTTCCTGAAAGTTCAGCTCCGTACGCCAGACGGACTGACCAGTCTCGAACCGCAGATTGAAAACGTGGTGCGACAATCGCTGAAGCGAGGTTCGCTGCAGATGTCGGTGTTTGTAAGTTATGTAGCAACTGCGAGCGATTTTCGATTGCAAGAAGTTGCCATTGAAAGTTACCATCGGCAATGCCGAGGGCTGGCCGAACGCCTCGGGATTTCGGCTGATGTCAGCATTGGACAATTGCTGGTCTTGCCTGGAGTCATGCAAGAAAAAGATCGAGGGCTGAGTGAATCGAACGAGGAATTGGTTACGACTGTCCTGGCCACCGTGCGCGACGCACTCGAATGCCTGAATCGCATGCGCCACAGTGAAGGCGCGGCGATGGCCGACGAACTGCTTCGGCAGCTTAGAATCTTGCAGGAGTTAATTCGGACGATTGAACTACGATTACCCTTGGTTGCTGAAGAATATCGGGAGCGATTGAGGAACAAACTGCAACAAGCGTTGGCGGCTATCGGTGCTGATGTTCAGCCGAGCGATTTGATTCGCGAAGTGCAGTTGTTCGTCGAGCGCGCCGACATTCGCGAAGAAATTGTGCGGCTACGCAGCCACAATCAGCAATTCGAATCCTTATTGCAGGAACCGGAAAGCCAAGGTCGTAAATTGGATTTTTTGGTGCAGGAAATGTACCGTGAAACCAACACGATCGGTTCAAAAGCAGCCGATGCAGAAATCACTCAGCGAGTGGTGGATGCAAAAGCCGTGATCGAACAAATGCGAGAACTGATTCAGAACGCGGAGTGAGGTTTGTGACCAATCGAGGACGCCTGATCATCCTCTCGGGCCCGTCGGGGGCTGGCAAGTCCACGGTTCTACGCGAACTGCTGGGCACTTGTGATTTGCCGTTGGTCCTGAGCATATCGGCGACCACCCGAGCACCTCGACCGGGAGAGTTGGATGGTCGCGAGTATCATTTCGTCGATCAAGATACTTTTCACCGATTGCGTCAGGAGAACCAATTCCTGGAGTGCAAAGAAGTTTTCGGCAGAGGAGACTGGTATGGCACGATGCGCCGAGAAGTGAATCGAGGGTTGGAAGAAGGAAAATGGGTGATCCTAGAGATTGATGTGCAAGGTGCCTTAACTGTACAAGAGCAAGTACCCGAAGCGATCAGTTTTTTCGTGCACCCTGGATCGCTGGACGAGTTGGAGATTCGTTTGCGAAGACGCGGAACCGATAGCGACGCCTCGATCACGCGGCGATTGGAAGTTGCGGCAGAGGAGATGAAAGCAATTCCTAGATACGACCACGAGATAATCAATCTTCGCTTCGAAGACACTGTGAAAATAATCTGCGACAAATTACACCAATACGTTTCATAAAGGTAAGACGCGATGCTGGAAGATCTAAAAGAAGAAGCGATCGTCAACAAAGTAGGCGGCCGTTTCAAACTCTCTACGTTGATTCAAAAACGATTAGTGCAGCTCAATCGCGGTAGCCGACCGCTGGTGGAGCACCCGCCGGAAAACAAAATGGAAGTAGTCCTGCAGGAGATTCTGCAAGACAAGATTTTTCTCAGCTCGGCCGGTGAGCTGTCGGTCGTTGGGGAACCAGAAGGTGGCGAACTGCTGGACATGGACAGCTTCGATCTATGAGTTCCGCGCGGGTCGTCGTTGGAATCGCCGGAGGCATTGCGGCTTTCAAGACCGCGGCGGTGGTTAGTCGTCTGGTCCAGTCGGGCTGCGAAGTCGATGTTGTGTTGACTCGCGGCGCACTGCAATTCATCGGACCGGCAACGTTCGCCGCGCTGTGCGGCCGCGCTCCGGTCATCGATTTGTTCGACGCGCGATTTCCGCTGGGGCCACATATCGAGCTGGCCGACAGAGCTGACTTGATGCTGGTCGCCCCCGCGACAGCTCGAGTGCTCGCCAGTTGCGCACTGGGCTTGGCAGACGACCTACTGGCCACGCTCTATTTGAATTGCCATTGTCCAGTGGTCATGGCACCGGCGATGAGCAGTCCTATGTGGGAGAAAGCTGCTGTGCGGCGCAACGTCGAACAATTGCGCGCCGATGGCGTGCGCATCATCGGCCCTGCCAGTGGTTGGCTGAGCTGCCGCAAGACTGGCGAAGGACGCATGGTCGAACCCGACGAAATACTGGCGACCATCAACTCGATTTTGCAAGTCAACGCATAACGGCTATGGCCAGAATACTCATCACGTCAGGGCCGACTCGCCAGTATCTTGACCCAGTGCGTTATTTAACCAATGCCAGCAGCGGTCGTATGGGCGCTGCGCTAGCGGCCGCTGCGCTTGCTCGTCACCACGACGTGATCATAGTTAGTGGCCCGGTCGCCGTGGAATATCCTGCCGCAGCGCGCGTCGTAGACGTGGATACCACTGACGATATGTTGCGCGCTGCTGCCGCGGAATTTCCTCGGTGCGATGGCTTGATCGGCGCCGCGGCCCCGTGTGACTATCGACCTCGCAAAGTTAGCGAGCAGAAAATTGCCAAGTCAGGCCAGCCGCTGCTATTGGAATTGGTCGAGACCGACGACATAGTCGCCACTATCGCCAAGCACAAGACAGCTAATCAATGGGTTGTCGGATTCGCTTTGGAGACGGAAGACCAGCGATTTCGTGCCATCGTCAAAATGCAACGCAAATGTTGTGACATGATGGTTTCCAACAATGTATCGGCAATTAATTCCCTGTCGAATGATGTCGAGATCCTGGCCGCGGACGGAACAACGATCGCTCGCGCGACGGGCGACAAGCAATTGGTTGCCGATGCTATTTTGGCGGCCATTGACCAGCGATTAATAGCCGGAGGACGCAATGTCGGTTTCCACAATCAATAACCCGGATGCGAGCGACTCAGCTAATCACAACTCAACCGAAATGGATTTGACGGTTCGATTGGGAAGATTGGCACTCAAGAATCCTATCCTCGTTGCGTCAGGGACGTTTGGCTATGCTCGCGAAATGCAACAATTGGTCGACTTGAGTTCGCTCGGGGGAATTATTCCCAAAACGATTACGGTCCAACCCCGACTTGGCAACGCGCCTTGGCGAACTGTGGAAACGTCCGCTGGATTACTGAATTCGATTGGCTTGGACAACGATGGAGTCGATGCCTTCATCGCGACGCACCTCCCATTCTTGAGTTCGCTGAATACAGCTCTGATTGTAAGTGTTGCTGGCAAGAGCCGAGACGAGTTCGTCGCGCTGGCACGCCACATTGATGAAGCGGGTGGAGCCGATGGCCTGGAACTGAACATTTCCTGCCCCAACGTATCCGGAGGAGTGGACTTTGGCACCGATCCTCGATTGTGCTTTGAAGTGGTTAGCTCAGTGCGACAAGCATGCTCCTTACCCGTGATCGCCAAACTGACGCCCAACGTCACGCGTATCGTGGAAATTGCTCAAGCGGCCGCCGACGCTGGCGCCGATGCAGTGTCGTGCATCAACACGCTGCTCGGAATGGCCATCGATTGGCGCAAACGGAAACCGATGTTGGGAAACGTTGTCGGCGGTTTGAGCGGACCGGCTATTAAACCAGTCGCCTTGCGCTGCGTTTATCAGATTGCGTCCAGCGTCAAGATTCCCATCGTGGGAATTGGCGGAATCGCGACTATCGATGACGTTATGGAATTTCTCGTCGCTGGCGCAAGTTGTGTTCAGATTGGGACTGCCAACTATTACGATCCCACGGTCAGCCAGCGGTTAGTAAATCAGCTTCCGGCGGCACTGGCGGAAATCGGCGCGACCCAAATCAGCGACGTTGTCGCTTCAATACGGAGGAACTGAGTCAAATGCGCGTACTTTCGGGAATACAACCGACCGGACGGTTTCATTGGGGCAATTACTTTGGCGCCATTCGACAATATATCGATCTCCAGCACGCTCACGATGGTCTCTATTTCATCGCCAATTTGCACGCTTTGACAACGATTCGCGAACCCGAGTTGCTGCGCAAGTTGAGCCGCGACGCGGCGCTGGACCTGTTGGCTTTGGGGCTCGATCCTGATAAAGCCACGCTGTTCTTGCAGTCGGATGTTCCAGAAGTCTCGCAGTTGTGCTGGATTTTAATGACCGGCACGCCGCTGGGATTGCTCGAGCGCTGTCACGCCTACAAAGAGAAGAAGGCCAAGGGGCTATCGGCAGACGCGGGATTATTCACTTATCCTGTGCTGATGGCTGCGGACATACTGGCATATGACGCCAACTGGGTACCGGTCGGACAGGACCAAGTCCAGCACATCGAAGTTTGTCGCGATATCGCCACCAGTTTCAACCATCACTTCGGCGAAGTTTTTGTGTTGCCTGAAGCTCGCGTATTGGATTCCGCCGCAAAGGTACCCGGCATCGACGGTGAAAAGATGTCCAAAAGCTATGACAATACGATTTCGATGTTCGAGGATCCCAAAGCGATCCGCAAAAAGATCATGCGCATCCAGACGGACAGCCGCCCAATGGAATCGCCCAAGGACCCCGAGACCGATCACCTGTACCAGCTATTCAGTTTGTTTGCTCCACCCGAAAAAGTCGCCGAGATGGCCGTGCTCTATCGGCGAGGCGGGTTTGGCTACGGTGAGATCAAAAAAGCACTAGCAGACGCTGCCGAGCAATATTTCAAACCCTCACAAGATCGCCGCGCCGAATTGGAGACCAGGCCCGACACAGTCACCGATATTCTCGTCGCTGGCGCTCAACGAGCCAGAAGCAAAGCCGCCGAAGTACTCGCCCGAGTCGAATCAGCCTGCGGGATTCGCGCTCCTAAATGAGCAAAAAAAATCGACTCGAATTAGTGTGCCTGGTAACGTTGTGAGGCGTTAACGAGAGCGGGCGTCGGCTGATTGAGGGTACGCCAGAATCAATTCGGGACGACTCTTTCGGCCTGCCCTAAAGTCGGCATTCCACACCAGGCTGCGGCTCAATAGGCACTGTAGGTCTCCGTCCAAGCCGCGAACTGACACACTTTGACGCCAGCGTTTGTGTTAGAATATGTGGTCGCATTAGGTAGGCTAGAACGGCTTGCTCTTGGGAGGGTGTAATTCGTGTCAACTACAATGAATCGGCGATCGATTGTGAAGGCTGCCACGGGCTTGGCAGCTGTGGGAATGCCGCGATGGTTCGTTGAAGATGCCGTATTTGCTCAGGATGTGAAACTACGCAGCGCGAATGACACTCTCGCGATCGCGCTGATTGGCTGTGGAGGCCGTGGGACCGGTGATGCTCGACAGGCGGCGAAACATGGCAAGATTGTGGCGCTCTGTGACGTTGACGACGAGCAGCTCGGCAGAGCCAAGCTGGCGTGGCCCGACGCGACCGCTTACAAGGATTTTCGCAAGCTGTTGGAACGCAAAGACATCGACGTTATCGTCAACGGTACACCCGATCATTGGCATACTTTGGTCAACATGGCGGCGATGAAATCCGGCCGAGATGTCTACAGCGAAAAACCGCTGACGCTGACAATCGACGAAGGCAAGCGATTGGTTCAAGTCGCACGCGCCACCAACCGCATTCTCCAGACTGGTAGTCAGCAGCGCAGCGATGCGAATTTTCGATTGGCCTGCGAGTTGGTCGTTAACGGGCGCATCGGGCAACTCCAGCACGTCGACGTCTGGCTGCCGCATGGCCGTCGCGAAGGTCCCTTCAAGCCGTCGGTGACACCGGGCAATCTCGATTGGGAAATGTGGCAAGGGCAGACACCGAAGGTCGATTACGTCAAGGAGCGGACACACGTCACGTTTCGGTATTGGTGGGAGTATTCGGGCGGGACGATGACTGACTGGGGCGCACATCATCTGGATATCGCATTGTGGGGAACCGGTTACGAGAGAAGTGGTCCTGTCAGCGTCGAGGCCAAGCCTCTGGTGAAAATGATTCCGGGAGGCTTCACAGCGCACAGCGAGTACGAAGTCCACTACACCTATGCGAATGGAGTCACGCAGACTTGCATGAGCACGACTGCGAACGCATGGAATGGAAGCGTTCTCAAACCCGATGGCCAACAGCACGGCGTACGCTTCAATGGCAGCGGTGGCTGGATCTTCGTCACGCGCGGCAAGATTGAAGCGAGTGATCCGAGCCTGCTGAGCACACCTCTGCCGTCGTCTGCCCAGCGTTTGGTTGCGAGCGACGATCATATGCAGAATTTCTTTGACTGCGTTCGCTCGCGAAAGAGTCCCATTTGCGACGCCCAGATCGGCCATCGCTCGGTGAGCGTTTGCCATCTAGGTGTGATTGCCCTGCGTCTGGGACGCAAGCTAGCCTGGGATCCCGCCAAGGAAGAATTCGTCAACGATCCCGAATCCAATCAGTGGCTATCTAGAGAGATGCGCGCTCCGTGGACATATGACTTGACCTGACGAGGCCCAGTCGTGGCGCAATGGACCATTGATCACGACGTCTGATCAAACAAATGTGTCCTACCAATGCTCAATGATCGGAGTAATTGGCGTGGCTCATAGTAAGGCGAGCGGCAGATAGTTTCTTACCAATACAAGCCCGAAGCGCAAGCGAGTGTATGCCAGGATTGACGCACTCGCTTGCGCATCGGGCTTGTATTTCGCTTAGGCTCCCATCTGCCGCTCGCCTAAGGCCGTAAGCACTTTCATCAGCCGGTCGGCTTTCACGAGTTGACCTTGTCCGAAGGGAAACCATGAAGACAACAATAATATCCACACTTCTAATTGCTGCGATTTTTTCCATCTCCTCGAATCATAGTTGGGCGCAGCAGACCGGGACGGCTAAGGAGATTGAAAAAGTCATCGAGGACTTCTTCAACGCAATCTCCGCTCGAGATGTTTCGGGGGTGCGTAACGTGTTAGGAAAGCGATTCGTGGCAATGGACGTGGTGACTGAGTCAGGAAAAAAGAACTCCAGAATCGAGGTCTTGGACACGGCCAACAGCGAGAAGATACTGCCGCCCGAAGGGAATACAGATATGGCTAACCTCCGCGTGTCATCGCTGAAAGCGGAGTTTTCAGATTCGAATCCCACTGTAGCGATTTCGTCATTCGTCGCGTCACGTCCACTGACGGAAACGGAGCTCGAAGGGCTTAGGAGTACCTTAGCAATTGATCCCAAGAAATTGGATGATTTGGGAGTAGATCCCGCATTCTCTACAGTTCGGCGAGCACGCATCAAGAAGTGGGTGTCGGAAAAGAAATTTCAGGTTTCCATGTTTGCCATGCTGGGACGGCAGGATGGCAAATGGAAGATTGTCTGCATGTCTTTTCCTGAATGATCCGAGATGCACTGAAATTCGCAGCCGAACAAAGGCAGAAACGTTTCCCTGCGCCCTCGCCAGATCGCCGAGCTTGTCGATACCGTCTAAAGCGCGTCCGCAAACCGTTGATTAGCATATACTAATTGCTCCAGAGTGCCAGCAAACGGTTCCAGCAGGCGAGGCGATCATTCCTACAACACGATTATCACTCCTGGAGCGATTGCGGACGCCTGGCGACGGTCAGGCCTGGGGGCAGTTTGTCGATCTGTATACTCCGCTGATGATATTGTGGGCCAAGCGACTTGGATTGCAGGACGCGGACTCAGGCGATCTCGTTCAAGATGTGATGACACAGCTCGTGCGCGCCTTTCCGAATTTCCATTACGACCAGGACGCGAGCTTTCGAGCTTGGCTCAAGACAGTGTTTCTCAATAAGCACCGCGAGATGTCGCAAACGCATACCAACCACGATCGGCGAGCCAAACATGCTCGACCAAATCGCTGCTCCGGCCGATCAGGCTGAGGAAGCTGAGGACCGCAAGTTGCTTATTCAACGCGGACTCGAATTGATTCGCGACGAATTCTCGCAATCGGTATGGGAGGCGTTTTGGCAATACGCTGTCTGTGGCCGATCACCCACCGAAGTCGCTAACGAACTTGGCCTGCGATTGGGAACCATCTACTCGTCAAAATCCCGAGTACTCAATCGATTGCGTTTAGAAATCGGATTCGTGCCGGAGTGAGATCTTGATGGACGTAAACTGGCTTGGAAAAACTGGGTTGAGGCTTTTCCAAGCATTCAAAGCAGGTATGCTTTGAATCCCGCCTGCTCAAAGTGGTGATCGGCAGTGAATGCGTCCTTCAATCCAAGTTCTTCCAAAGCGATTATTGAAATGCAATCGGTCAGCGACCAGTCTTTGTCGGGACGATTTTTGAATCGTGCAACACCTGCGTTGAAGAGTTCATGACTGCTCGGGAGAATCGTGGTCTGAGGGTCAGCCCGAAGGCTTCGCAATAACTCAACGAAGATTGCCCGATCACTAGCTCGTGATAAGAAGTTGCCGGTTTCAATCAGTACATATTCTGTGGTCACGAGCGGTCCCTGATACTGGCTCGCGAGTTCCACCGCCTTGGCGTGGAGCGAGTCACGCGGACTGACCAACGCCACATAGAATGACGTGTCGGCGAAGGTAGACGTCACTGTTTTGGATGCCGATAGAGATAATGATCGATGTTGCTCGCGGCATCTGGCGGCAATCCTTGGGCTGTCCCCACAACTGATTTGAGTCGATCGAGCAATGTCGTCGGTTTTGATTCGGTTTGGCTATCGACGATCTCAACGGAGACAGCCAAGCCTTCGGTCAACGGAATGGGGTCATCAAGTACAATCACACCGTTTCGGACGTGCCCGGATACCACCATGACTCTACCTTGTGTTCCATTGAGTTCTTGATTTTCAACGGCGGACGATCACCGTTAGTATGTCAACTTGTTGTTGTCGTTGGCATTCGCCTAACGATTTCAAATACGACGCAGGCAGTGAGTTGATTCTACCTTGACTGGTCCAATATACAACTTCCTTCGAATGACAATGATCGTGGGAAATCATTTGGACGCCTGCGAGTATTGCGCGCGGCTGGCTGAGGAAACTGGATACCATCCATGGAGAAGCCAGCATCAAGCCCTCGAACGGGCCGAAAGTATCCCAAATTGCGGGACAAGATCCGCGTTGTCATCGAGTAATTCGATCATGCCAATAACGGCGACTACGGTCGACAGCGATTACGTGGCCGTGACAAACGGGACGGTTACCTTCGGTGCTAGCTCGACAGGCAACCAGACGGGTGAATGTAGCCGTCAACGGCGACTACAGGCTGGAACTCGACGAACAACTGCAAGTCCAACCAATACTATCCGAAGCCAACAGGCGTTTGGAAGCGATTGGAGCGCACACCGACGCGTCAGGAAGATGCGGCCGAACAAGTTACTGCCGTTGTCGATCAACTGAACCGGCGCACGACGTTTGCATACGATTTGCTGGGCAATCGGACTCGCATTGTCAATGCAAAAGGGGATGCGACGGCGTTTGCCTATAATGCCCGCTCGGAAGAGATCTCGACGACCGACGCTCTTGGTCGCGTCTCACGCAAAGAATATGACTTGTTGGGAAGAATCACCAAATATATCGATCCGGTTGGCAAACTAGTTCTGTTGACTTACGACGACGAAGGGAACGAATTGTCCAGGACCGATCGCCGAGGGAACACCAAACGCTTTGAGTACGACGCTCTCAATCGCCAGACGAAATCGATGGACGAACTGGGAGGAATCACACAATTTGTATACGACTCAACCAGTCAACAACTCTCGCAATCTGATCCGCTCGGTCGCGTAACGCGCTTCGCCTATGATGCCTTGGCACGAGTTACCTCAGCTACAGACCCAAACAATCAGGTAACGAATTTTACTCACGATCCGGTTGGCAATCTGATCCGTACGGTCGATCCTCTTGGCCGCATCGAGACGTCTGAGTACGACGGTGCGAATAGAATTGTCAAAAGGACCGATGCACTGGGTTTTGTTTCTCGCTTCGAACACGACCTCAATGGCAACCTCGTTCGCAGCGTCGATCCGCGCGGTAACGAAACTCGCCACCAGTACGATGCGCGCGACCTGCGCACCAAGAGCACCGATGCGCTGGGTAATGTTTATGCCATTGCGTACGATGCCGCCAGCCAAGTAACCAGCCAGACCGACGCCCTCAATCGCACGACGAACTACGTTTACGATCTGCTCGGAAATGCCATTCGCATCACCGATCCGCTCGGAAATGCGGTCAACTACGAATACGACGCCGTGGAGAATCGCGTTCGATCCATCGATGCTCGCGGCAACATTACCATGACCGAGTATGACGCGCTCGATCGCAGCATCCGGTTGATCGATGCCTTGGGTAACGCAACCACTCTCGCTTACGACGAGAGCGGCAATCAGACCAGCGTTACCGATCGACGTGGTCATACAACTAAGTACGCGTATGACGCTCTCAATCGGCAAGTCAGCCAAACCGATGCACTTGGCAATGCGCGGCAATTGACGTACGACGCTGCCAGCCAACTGACGCGTCTGGTGAACGAAATCGGTGAGAAAACCGACTACGTCTACGATTCTCGTGGCAACGTTACCCGTATCACCGATAACGCCGGCAACGCAACTTCTTTCGCCTATGATGCGGTATCGAATCGTGTGAGCGTAACAAACGCCAGAGGATTTGCTTCACGCGCGGAATTTGATGCACTCAATCGCCCCGTGGCCACGGTCGATGCACTGGGAGGACGAGCGACGCGAGCTTATGACGGTTCGAGCAACTTGATCGAAGCCATTGACGAAAACGGTAATCGTACGGTATCCACATACGATGTGCTCAACCGTGTTGCGACCGTAACCGATGCGTTGGGAGGTGTAGTACGTTACGCATACGATTCCGTTGGGCAACTTCTTCGTCAGACCAATGCGCTCGGCGACAATCGCAGCTTTACTTACGACACTATTGGTAACATCGTCTCGCTGGCGGACGAGGCGGGCAATACCAGTACCAGCACGTACGATGCTACCTATAACATGATCAGTACAACGAACGCCGAGAATCACACCACGCGGTACGAATATGACGCTCTCAATCGGCGAACCAAGTCGATCGATGCACGAGGCAAAACCAGTCTCATAGCCTATGATGCGGAGGGCAATCAAGTTTCCTTTACCGATCCTCGCGGCAATACGACCCGAACGGAATACGATCAACTCAACCGAGCGTTTCGTTCGATCGACGCCGCCGGTGGTATCAGCTCGCAAACGTTCGACGGGCTCGACAGAGTTTTGACTGCGACTGATGCTCTCGGCCGGGTTTCCAAGTTGACTTACGACGTCTTTGGCAATCCGCTAACGCAAACCGACGCTCTCAATCAAGTGACGAACTTTACTTACGACACACTGGGTAATCGCATCTCGGTCACCGATCCGCTTGGTAGAAAAATAGAGTTTTCTTATGACGGCAATGACCGGCTAGCACGGACGACGGATCCGCTAGGGCGCACGACCGATCGAAATTACGACGCGAAAGGCAATGTTGTCGCGGTCACTGATCCACTGGGAGGTGTTGCGCGCACGACCTTCGATGCACTGGATCGAGTCACGCGGATTGTCGACGCGGCTGGAGGAACTACCACGCGGACGTACAACGCCGTTGGATTCCTGCTGTCGCGAACCGACGCTCGCGGAGCGGCATTTCAATTTACCTACGATCCGGTGGGAAACATTTTAACGGCGACGGACGCACTGGGTCGAATCACTCGCTTTGCATACAACAAGGTTTACAGCCAGTTACAAGCGACCGACGCATTGGGGCAAATTACTCGCAACGAATACGACGAACTCCAGCGACGAATTCGATCGATCGATGAACGCGGTTTTGCGACAAACTACGCGTATGATGATAACGGTAACCTGCTGACGATCACCGATGCATTAGGAAACGCCACTAGTTACGTTTACGATACGCTCAATCGGCAGGTCAGCGAAACGAACGCTCTGGGCAAGATCCGTGCGTTTACATACGACGCAGTGGGCAACGTAACGGCTCGGACGGATCGTCTCGGTCGGCGCATCGAGTTTACTCACGACGCTCTCAATCGTCAGGTCGCTGAAAAGTGGTTTAACCCGGGTTCGGCCACACCGGTCAATACAATCACCAGCACGTTCGACTCCGCCGGTCAGTTGACGACGATTGCGGATGTTAACTCCAACTTTAGTTATACATATTCCAATGCGGGCGAGCGTACCAGCGTTTCCAACGCGGGAACTCCGAATCTACCGACCGTGGTCATGGAGTTTGCCTTCGACGCGCGCGGCAGCGCGGTCAAAATGACTGAAAAGATCAACGGAACTACGGGCGCGGTCACCGACTACGTGCGTGATGTGCTGAGTCGAGTTACGCGAATGACTCAGACCGGCACCGGAGTGACTACCAAGCGAGTTGACTTGGGGTACGATCCGCTGGGCTTGTTAACCTCGGTAGATCGCTTCAGCGATGCCGCCGGTAACAGCAGTGTGGCCAAGAGCAGTATCAACTACGATCTGGTTGGCGAAACCACCAACATCCTTCACCAACGCGGCACTACGACGATCAACCAGTTCACCAACACGTTTGACAACCTCGGTCGGTTGACTCAGCAAAGCTCTAACGATGGTTCGAACAGTTTCACGTATGACGCCACCAGCCAACTCGTCAGCTCCGATTTCGCCAACCAGCCGGACGAATCGTTTTCTTACGACGCAACGGGGAATCGCACTGGCGGCGGCAACACGGTTGGGACGAACAATCGTCAGTTGTCCGATGGCGCGTTTAATTACGAATACGATGATGAAGGAAATCGCATTCGCAGAACGGAAATAGCCACCGGTACAATGACGGAATATGGTTACGACCATCGCAATCGAATGATTTCGATGACGATTCGAGATTCGGCTGGCACCGTCCGCACGCAAGCGGCGTATACCTACGACGTCTTCAATCGGCGCATGGCCAAGCGAGTCGACGCGGACGGTGCCGGTCCGCAAACTGCCACGACCACGCAGTTCATCCACAACGACGATCAGATCGTATTGACCTTTGACGGCTCGGGCAATCAAACTCGCCGCGTTCTATCGGGAACGGTGATCGACCAGGTCTTTGCCGAGGAAACGCCAAGCGGCACGCTATGGTCACTGGTCGACGAGTTGGGGAGCGTTCGTGACTTGGTCGATAACAGTGGCAACCTCGTCGACCATCACGTATTTTCCAGCTTCGGCGAGATCACGTCGCAGACTGGTCCGTCGGTTGATCATCTGTTCAGCTTTACTGGCCGCGAGCTGGATGCCGAGAGTGGATTGTATTATTTCCGCAATCGTTACTTCGACTCCAAAGCCGGTCGATTCATCAGTGAAGATCCCAGTGGATTTGCTGGCGGCGACACGAATCTCAATCGGTATGTCGGTAACAACCCAACAAACGCCACTGATCCACTTGGGTTGGCTGAGAGCAACTTGGTTCAAATCTTTAATGACCCAAAAGCGCTGGCCAGAGCGGGTGAATTAATTCAGCATCGCATAATTCTCGCGGACAGACTCGAAGCAACTGGACTGACCCAAGTTGGGATCCAAGAGTTGCTAAAGAAACTTGATGACCTGATTGTCGCTAATAGATTCAGCGATGCACAGCACGAGCTCGACACAAAAAAATTCATAGTTGAAATTATAAAAAAACAACAAGAAGATACTGAGGACTTGGAGCAAGGTTATATTCGCAGTCGAAACAGATATGTTCGAAAAGCGGAAGCCAGGGCGAAAGAGTTGCAGAGAGCCACTGATGTTGCCAGCTTGGGAGATAACAGCAGTAATCGAATCGTCGCGGATGGCGGAGGAGACGGAGGCGGCGGTGGCCCAGGCTTCGGTGGTGGACAAGCAATTGGAATCGTTCAGGTTGACGGCGAGCAACAGCAGAACCAAGCGCAGGGCGACCTTCATTTGACGCCAGAGAAAGCGAAACAACTTGAGCGCGACAATTTGCTGGTTGATATTGAGTCCAGTAAAGCACGATTGGCGAATGAACAAGCGATTGAGGAATGAAACCGGAAAAAGCTAGAAAATTCGCAACTGGAAAGGTTCCGCAATGCCATGCGGCAAGAGGAATTGAAACAACAGCTCGAACAATTGGTGGCGGCTAATGCTCCAGGGTTTTTTAGTTTTCCTGGTCTGACGGCACTGTTTATCGATCCATTCACTAAAGGAATTCAGTTAGAGACATTGGACGAAAGAAATGCACGCATTCGTCGCGAAATGAGAGCCACATTCGGCGAGGTAGCGGACGATATCGCTCATCTATTGGTTCCTTTTTACACAACGGTTCGAAAACTGTCATCTGATTGCCCTGGGGATCGGTTGACCATCGAGGACTTGTTATTCGACACACTTGCCCGATACGCTACGGTCCGGTACGGCCAGCATCTTAAGCAGGTCGCAAAGGGAACCCCTCGCCGGGTAGAAACGATCAATGGTAAAAAATACTTTAACGGCAAACCTGTCACTCCAAAAATTCAATCCATTCTCAACGAATTGGACGAGTTGGAAGCAGCCGCCCGCCGCAAACGAAAAAATGAAGGAGAAATCGCCAGAGACCTTGAATTTGATTCCAAACAAGTGAGCAAGTTGGAACAGGAATTGGCAAGAAACATCGAGGAAGGTAAGAAGAAGTTCGGCGATGACCAGCAAGTACAGAACGCAATCGACGATGCACAACAACAAGTTAAAGACCCGATGAAAGAAGCTCGAGCGAAATACCTGGAACAGGAACGGCTCAAGAAAGATCAGCGGGCTCAAGAGGATCAAGCCATACTGGACGAATATCAAGCGAAGGGATTCAATAATTTCCAGGAAGTCCAAAAGGCCTTGATTGAGCAAAAGGTGCTCGATGATGCGGATCCCGCATTTAAAGATTCGCCAGCGCAAAAGAAGCTTGACCAAGAAATCGCAGATGCGAAGAAAGCCAAAAAGGACCAAGCGTTTCAAGACCATTTGAACAAGAAAGTCCCAATTCCAGACATAGTCGACGAATTGGCCAGAGCGGCCAACGAAGGAAACTTGGCGGAATTCACCAGGAGCGCTAAAGTCGTCGAAGACATTCGTATTCTGAATCGAGTAGTCACTCCGCTGGTCGAGCAATTCGGTGCCAGTGCCAAGGACATAGGCACTGCCATGCGCCAAATCGCCAACGAAAAGTTTGGTGGAAACCTAGTCGAAGCCGCCCTTAAAGACCCCGACGGCATCGCCTTGCGGTATTTCCGAAACCGACAAAAGCAGTGAGGAATGAGACTGGAGGCTGGAGACTGGAGTTTGAGTCTGAAATCTGAAAATTGAAATCTGAATCTGAAATTTGATATTGATTTCTGGAGTAGTTTGGAGTTTAGAAAAATCCCGATGGGACGAAAGCGAGCTAAGAGCTGGATAGATTGATAAGTGGTTTGTTCGGTACCAACTCGCTTAGTACTCCAAATGAGAAAGTTGGTTGGTAACGCCCCGTAGGGCGCCAAATGGGAGAACGGGTTGGTGTCGCATGATGCCCCGTAGGACGCCAAATGAGATAATCGTTCGTACAACCAACACGATGCGCATCGAATGCGCCACGCCACTAGTGCCAAACAGAGTCGAGCAAACAAGCGTAAAACAAGCGCGAGGTAAATGCGAGTTACGATATTTAGGAAAGAGAGGCGGTTCTGCGATCAAAGCAGAGCCGGTAACACGTACAAACCCCAACGTCTAAATTTCCCTGAAACACTCAAGTCGAAGGCCAAGTAGCGTGTTACAATGGCAGTTCGACCGCTGGAATCGGCCAGTGAATTCACAAGCCAGCGGGGTAACCACGAAATCAGGAATGGTAGCATGCATTCGAGATTCATATTGTGTTTGCCGCTGGTTCTAGCACTCCACGATTATTCAAGATTACCGGCCGCCAACCCTGCGCTTAACATTCAGCCGTTGGCGGCAGAATTGAAGGGAATCCCGCAAACTCTGTTAAGTCTAATTCACGCTCCCGAGGTACAGGCCGAACTGAAGCTCAACTCCAAACAACTTGATTCCTTCTTGCCAACTTTGCAAAAGATCGACGGCCCGTGGTGGCGAGCCAGAATCCTGCCAGAACCGCAACGGCGAAACGTTACCGCTGAGCAAGAAAAGCTCTTGATCGCTGAGCTGCAGCGCCGGTTTGGCCCTACCGTAGTTCATCGCTTGCGTCAATTGGAATTGCAGGCGCAAGGTTATCGCATGCTGCTGCGACCCGAGATGATTTCGCATCTGGAGCTTTCAAAAGAGCAATTGGACAATTTAAAGTCCCTGTTTGATTCGACCGACAGCATCGGTGCAAAAATCCACGCCAATTTAGGGCAGGTCGATGCGGAGTTATCGAAGCAATTCGAGGAGGCTCGCCAAGCTGAACTTCAACTTGCTCCCAAGGCGCTCCGTCCCGACCAACAAGCCAAAGTGATCCAAGCGATCGGCAAAATCTTCGATGTTTCCAAACTTGAACGCATCTATCCTTTAGCTCCCGAGCTGATCGATAGTGAGAACTGGTTTGGTACAGATCGCCCCAAGCTGAGGCAGTTACGCGGCAAAGTCGTGTTAGTGCATTTTTATGCTTTCCAGTGTCATAACTGCATCGCAAATTTTCGTATCTATAATCGCTGGCAAGAATCGCTCGCCAGCAAGGGAGTCCAACTGATTGGGATCCAAACGCCCGAGACCTCGACTGAGAGCGATCCGAACGCTGTATCGCAGGCAGCCCAGCGGGACGGTTTTAAGTTCCCGGTGTTGATCGATTTGAAGAAAGCGAATTGGGACGCTTGGTCCAACACGATGTGGCCAACGGTTTACGTGATCGATAAACAAGGATATGTTCGTTTTTGGTGGCAAGGTGAATTGAACTGGCAGGGGGCAACTCACGACCAGACTATTGAAAAACTAGTTGATAAGTTGCTTCAGGAACAACCCACTTCGAGTGTCGCATTGGATTCCACGGCATCGGCCCGGTAGGTTCCCTGCACTGGCTCGCTCCTGCATCCACGGAAGGTGTTCAACTTTGGCGCGTAACGAACAACTGATTCGCCAGCACAAGATTCTACAAGTCCTCGAACGCTTGCGATTTGGTGCAACGCTGGAGGAATTGCGAGATACGATCGTCAACGAACTCGGATTGACGTCGCTGCATACGCGTAGCATTCGCCGCGATCTCGAAGCGCTCGTCGCAGCGGGGATGCCGATTGCCGACGAAGAGACGCAACGCGGTCGCGTTTGGAAACTGTCCCGCGTGGACAAAGGACTACAAAAAGTAGCGATTACGGCCAGCGAATTAATCTCTTTATCCATGGGGCGTGAACTGTTGTTGCCGCTGGTGGGAACTCAGTTTTGGATCGGCATCGAATCGTTCTGGAACAAGATTCGCGAGCAATTGCCGACCGGAGTTTGGGAACATTATCAGCGCTATCGCCGAACGCTCTATTTACTGGGCACTCCTGCCAAGTCGTACGAGAAACAACAGGGAACTCTTAAAGCGGCCAATCGCGCTATTCAAGAACATCGGTACTTGGAAATCGAATACGAATCATTGGGCAAACCTCCGTCGGTACGAGTGATTGAACCCTATGGTCTAGTAATCTATCAATCGAGTATTTACGTTATCGCCACCGAACAACAGCGTGATGGGACAGACACCGATCGCTTGCGGCACTGGAAACTCGACCGGTTCCTCAGCGCCAAGCCGCTCGACAAATGGTTCAAGCCCAACGAAGCAATCGACCTGCAGTCGCACCTGGGACAAACGATCGGGATCTTTAGCGGCCAAGCACCCACGACTTACGTCATTCGACTCTCCGAGCAAGCCGCGCGGTGGGTACAAGAAGATCCCTGGCACGCCCAGCAAACTTTGGCAGTGCAATCTGACTCCAGTGTCCTGCTAACGGTTCCGGCTTATCACGACATGGAGATTATTCCCAAGGTCATGGCGTTGGGAACCGAAGCAGAAGTCATTGAACCAGCCAACTGCCGCAAGCTCGTCAAACAAACTCTCGGGCAATTGCTCGATCGCTACCAATCGGCACCTACCCACCAGCCTGACAAAAGGTAATCGGCAGGGCGGCAACGCATCCAGCAATTGCGCGTCTCCCCAACGCTGAAAAAAATCATCCCTTGACGAAGCTGTGCGTTATCGAAACAAAAATATCTCGATAACGCAATAACAATGTCGATCATTTGTGCGTTATCTCGTATTATGTAGTACGATAACGCACAATTTGTAGGGACGAGCATGGCAAAAAAACTTGAAAATCGAGCCGCGGAGCCGACTTCGTTTGTTGGGCGAGAATTCGAACTGAACCGTTTCCGGGAGATTCGAAATAGTCAAGGACCAAACATCGTTGTTGTCTATGGACGACGGCGTGTTGGAAAAACAACTCTTATCCAACGAGCGATCGAGGGCGAAAGAGTATTCTTCTTCGAAGGCTCTCAGTGGGAAATGCCGATCAGAGAACTCCCGTTCTGCGATGCAATCAAGCTGCTTGGCGCCAATAAATCGGCGCTCGAACAACTGGATGGCTATCTTGCCGTGGGTGGCGTACCTGAGTACCTGCGGTTGCTCCACACGGAATCTTCTGTCTATCTGTCGCTTGCCAAGCACGGTTTTACGGAGGGCGGTTTCTTCGTGCATGAAGCGGAGCGCGTATTCGTGAGCAGTTTCGCAGAGCGTCCTGGATATCGCGCCATTCTCGAATCGCTCGCTAAGAAAGCATCGAATACGAAAAGTTCGATCCTAAAAATCACGGGAAACTCGAGCGGTGGTGGTGCCAAAAATCTCTTTGAAGACTTAGAGTTGTGCGGCTTTATCTATCCATACTCGCCGTTTGGATTTGGCGAATCGACCCGCGAATGTAGATGGATGATCTCCGATTCGTACCTGCAATTCTTTTTTCGCTTGATCGCACCCAAACTACCATCGATTCGACGGGGCGAATTCAATAAGAAACCATCGAATGCGTTAAGTCACGTAGAATACCGCAAGTGGATTGGATTGTCGTTCGAGCGATTCTGTCTCTTTCATCATCGACAAATTGCCTCGGTGCTCGGTTTTTCAGGAGTCGAATATCAAGTCGGCCCGTTCTATCAACGCAATGCCCCCAAAGCTGGACAACTCGACTTGGTATTCGATCGAAAAGATCGAGTCACTACGGTTTGTGAAATCAAATACCAGATCAATCCACCTGGCAACGAAGTTATCAGACCATTCGAAACGGCGATTCAACTGCTCCCTCCCAATAAACAGCGTTCAATGCAAAAGGTTCTCATCAGCCCAAACGGAGCATCACCATCGCTCGTCAAGTCAGGCTATTTTGATCAAGTTATCGACTGGCTGTCATTGGGCGCTTGAAAAGGTACCAGCGATGGGCGCTTGAAAAGGTACCAATTTGGGTTTGAGGTGGGGTATAAGTTAGAGAGTGGTATCTTTTGCCCTATTGTTCATCGGCATCCGAGCCGGTGGGCGCTTTGGTA
>SYJV01000016.1 GCA_005798335.1 Planctomycetaceae bacterium
CGGGTTTTTTTCCGGGAATCATCCTTTATCTCAGCTACTGGTTTCCAGATCGCGAGCGAGCCAAGATGACCGCGTTCTTTATGCTCGCCATTGGGTTATCGAACGTGCTGGGAAATCCGATTTCAGGTTGGATTATGGATCAATTCAACGGCGTCAACGGAATGCATGGCTGGCAATGGCTGTTCTTGCTCGAGGGTCTGCCGACCGCTTTAGTTGGGTTTTTGGTTTTGATCTACCTCAGTGATTCGCCGCGCGACGCACGCTGGCTCGACGACGATCAACGCCAGTGGCTGCTGACACGGATCGAGGAGGAAGATCGTTCGCGCCGCCAGCAGCATGGTCCGGATCGCTGGCAGGCAATGGTTCAGCCGCGCGTTTGGTTGCTCATCGCGATCTATTTTACGGTGGCAGTTGGTTCGAATGCGGGAGGAGCATACTTTCCGACGCTCATCAAGCAACAATACCAACAGGCTACTAATCTGCAGATCGGACTGCTGACCGCGCTGCCTCATCTTTGTGCAATCATCACGATGTCACTCGTGGGAATCAGCTCTGACCGCTCGGGAGAACGCCGCTGGCATCTGGCTGGTTCCGCGCTGGTTGCCGCAATTGGTTGGAGCCTCGTGGCGTATGGCCCTACGCCGATCGTGGCGCTAATCGGATTGTGTATCGCGCAAGCTGGAATGATGAGCATGCTGCCTGTCTTCTGGACCATACCGAGTGCGTTTCTGTCGGGAGCGGCTGCGGCCGGCGGTATTGCACTTATCAACTCGGTCGCCAATATCGGAGGTTTCTTCGGGCCCACGATCCTCGGGCAACTGGGACTCCAAGCGATTGCGATGTTCCTGTTTTTCGGGTCCGTGCTGACAGCAATCGCGGTACGCAATACTTCGATTGCTCAAGTATCACTCAACAAGCAATGAGGTAACCAAGTTGGATTCACTTTTCTCGTTAACTGGACGAGTCGCAGTTGTTTCCGGCGCTGCCCAAGGGATGGGGCGTGCGACGGCGATCGCCTTAGCTCGACACGGAGCGGACGTCGTCCTCGTCGATCGCAACAAGAGCGGTGCGGAAGCGACTGCCGAGCAACTCCGAGAGTTCGGCCACAAATCGATGGTGACGTCCGTCGACGTCTCGAACCCAGAGGCTGTCGTCGAGTTGTTTCGCCAAGTTGACGCCGACTTTGGTCGCGTCGATTTTCTAGGCAATATCGCGGGGGACGGTCACTTGTCGAAGCCTGAAGAGCTGACGATTGCCGATCTTCAGCGCGTGTTGCAGAATCTGGTCGTTGGGCGATTTGCCATGTGCCAGGAAGGGGGCCGACGAATGTTGGCTCAGGGACGCGGCTCGATCATGAATATCGGTTCGCTCGCCAGTTCCACCGCTTTAGGTCGAAGCCATATCGCCTACAGTATGGCCATGGGGGCAGTGATTCAGATGACACGCGAACTAAGTACCGACTGGAGCCATCGCGGAGTTCGTGTGAATTGCATCACCCCCGCGCAAGTCGTGAACCCGAGCCTGCAATCTCGCATGGCCAACGACCCTACGCTCGAAGGCCGTTTTCTTCGCGGCATTCCCGCCGGGAGACTTGGCCAGCCCAAAGACATCATGGGGCTAGCGGTACTACTGGCTTCGGATGCTTCGGAATGGATTACCGGAGCCATCATTCCAATGGATGGTGGCAATATGGCAATGAATGCTGGTGGAACGCCGGGACATGAGAAGAGTGTGGTGCAGATGTTTCGGTAAGGGTGTCGTTGGTCATTAGTCGTTGGTCATTTGTTGTTGGTTGTTTGTTGTTGGTTGTTTGTTGTTGGTTGTTTGTTGTTGGTTGTTTGGGAGAGATCATGGGTTCTCGGCCGTTTGAGGAGCTTCGCGTCTATCGGCTGGCCGAGGAGTTGGCAGATGTTATCTGGGGAGTTGCGAGAAGGTGGGATCGATTTGCGATGGACACCGTCGGCAAGCAACTTGTTCGTGCGGCGGATAGCATCGGAGCAAATATCGCCGAAGGGAGCGGACGTGGCTCGTTTCAAGACAATCGTCGGTTTGTGCGGATCGCTAGAGGTTCGCTCTATGAGACACGACACTGGTTAAGGAGAGCATTTCAACGCGAGCTCCTCTCTAAGGAAGAAACTGAGAAGATCAAACCGCTAATAACAAAACTTGGCCCACAGCTCAACGCCTACCTCAACTCCATCGGCCCCAAAAAGACCAACAACCAATGACAAATGACGAATGACAAATGACGAATGACCAATGACGAATGACGAATGACCAATGACCAATGACGAATGACGAATGACCAATGACCAATGACAAATGACAAATGACAAATGACCGGCAACCAAGGACTAATGACCAATGACCAATGACGAACTCCCGCCACACCTCCTTTTCCGCCTTTACAAAACCATGCAAATTATCCGGCAGACGGAAGAGGAACTGGCGCGATGTCATCAGCGCGGGCTGATTCACGGCGCTTGCCATACGTACGTCGGCCAGGAGGCTATTGCCACCGGCGTCTGTGCGCACTTGACCGAGCTTGACCCGATCTTCTCTACCCACCGCGGACATGGCCATGCCTTGGCAAAAGGGATGCCGCCGCAGGAACTGATCTCGGAGCTGTTTGGCCGCGAAACCGGGTGCTCGCGCGGTCGTGGCGGCAGCATGCACCTGTTCTCACCTGAGATCGGCATGATGGGGACCAGCGGTATTGTCGGTCCGTGCCTTCTCCAGGCTTGTGGCGGCGGTTACAGTTCGAAACTACTCAAGAATGGGACTGTTGCGGCGGCGTTCTTTGGAGATGGCGCGGTCAATAACGGAGCCTTCCACGAAGGACTGAACATGGCCAGCATCTGGAAACTGCCTGTCCTGTTTATCTGCGAGAACAATCAGTATGCGACCGAAGTTCCCTTTTCCTATTCGAGCGGCAATCCGAGTGTTGGATCGCGAGGAGTTGCCTATGGGATCCCTGGCATAACCGTCGATGGCAACGATGTGCTGGAGATTTACCGAGTTGCCGAAGAGGCCGTTGCGCGAGCCAGGAACGGCGGCGGTCCGACGCTGATCGAATGCAAAACTTACCGCACCCGCGCCCATTCGGAAGGGATGAGTGATTTTACGTATCGCACCAAGGAGGAAGTCGCGGCTTGGAAAGAAAAATGTCCGATCGCGAAATTGAGGGCAGCGGTGGTTAGTCATTTGTCATTGGTCACTGGTCAGTCGTCATTAGTTGCTGGTCAGTCGTCATTGGCTGAGGAGTCGGTGCAGCTTCAGTTCGATAAGATTGAGCAGGAGGTTGCGCAAGCTGTCCAGGAAGCTAGGGCTTTTGCTGAAGCCAGTTTACCTCCCTCTGCCGAATCGGCAACGAATCATGTCTATGCCAATTCCCACCACTTATCTAAACCCACAAGCACTCGGACGAACGACCAACGACCAATGACCAATGACCAACGACTAATGACGAATGACCAAGGACCAATGACTAACGACCGCACATTGTCCTTCGTCGCGGCCACCCTCGAAGCACTCGATTGTGCGATGGCCGCCGATTCGAATATCTTCGTAATGGGCGAAGGGATTGGGAAACGGGGCGGGAATTTCACTACGACGCTGGGTCTGTACGAAAAATATGGAGCCGATCGTCTTTGCGATACGCCAATTTGCGAACGGGGTTTCGTTGGTCTGGCGTGTGGCGCGGCCATGACGGGGACGCGACCGGTTATCGACTTCATGTTCATCGATTTCATCAACGATTCATTCGGAGAAATTGTAAACCAGATTGCGAAGATGCAGTACATGAGCAGCGGCCGACTGAAGATGCCGCTACTGCTGCGCGGCTGCGGAGGGGTAGGTCATTCGGCCGCGACGCACCATTCCGGAATGTACCATTCGATCTATTCGCACATTCCGGGTTTGCGCGTAGTCTTGCCATCCAATCCATACGACGCCAAAGGGTTGCTGGCTCACGCCCTAAGGAGCGACGATCCGGTGTTGTTCCTAGAACACCGCGAGCTGATGAAGACCAAGGGGCCTGTTCCGCTCGAGCACTACGAGATTCCCTTTGGCAAAGCCCGCGTCGCTCGAACGGGTACTGATGT
Source organism: Planctomycetaceae bacterium (assembly GCA_005798335.1). Taxonomy (GTDB): domain Bacteria; phylum Planctomycetota; class Planctomycetia; order Pirellulales; family Pirellulaceae; genus Aureliella. The sequence goes on from SYJV01000016.1 coordinate 4,104, forward strand.
CACCGTCGTCGCCCTATCGTTGATGGTTCAACACACATTGCAAGCCGCCGAGCAACTCGCCAGTGAAAATGTTTCGGTCGAAGTCATTGATCCGCGGACTGTCTCTCCTCTTGATCTCGACTGCATTCTACAATCGGTTGCCAAGACAGGTCGCTTGTTGGTGGTGGACGAAGCCTTCGGCCCCTGCGGTTTTGCCTCGGAAATTGCGGCACAGGTCGCCGATGCGGGATTCAATGATCTCGATGCCCCAATCAAGCGCATTCATGGCGCATTTGCTCCTACTCCGTACGCACCAACCCTCGAAAGCGCCGTAACGCCTCGAGTGGACCACATCCAGACAGCCATTCGCGAACTAGTTAGGGAGTAGGCATTAGGCATTAGGCATTAGCGACCAATGACAAATGACTAGTGACGAATGAAAAATGAGAAATAAAAAATGCAAAATGACTTGTGACTAATCACTAATGACCAATGACAAATGACCAAGGACCAATGACCAATGACTATTTCAATCAAAATTCCGCGTCTTGGCTGGTCGATGGAAGAAGGCGTTTTCGGCGAATGGCTGAAAGCCCCAGGAGAGTTTGTGCAAGCTGGCGAAATGATCTTTCTTTTGGAAGGCGAAAAAGCAGCTCAAGAAATCGAATCGTTCGACTCCGGCTACTTGTGTGTCCCCGCGGACGCACCGCAACCAGGGACGACTGTCAAGGTTGGCGAGGTGATCGGGTTCTTGCTGGCAGAGGGTGAACCAGTTCCAACATCCGTGCGAGTCATTTCTTCCGACTCGCCTACCAACCAGCCGCTTGCGCCGGCTTCTTCCCAGTCTTCCTGTCACGCTCCACAACTCACAACATCTCACAACACAGCATCTCACAGTACGCTTCATCCAGCAGCAACCAATTCAACAGCTTCCCTTCATTCCTCAAGTCCACGCGCTGCCGGTCCCGCGGCTCGACGATTGGCTCGCGAACTGGGCATCGATCTCAACGCAGTCTTCACGCCGGACGCGACCGGACGTGTCCTCAGCGAAGACGTTCAGCGAGCCGCTGCGCGGGGCAGCGTGAAGCCTCAATTCGATCGCCCAATCGCCACGCCGCGTGCTCGAAGGCGAGCGCGGGAACTAGGCGTTGACTGGAGTCGCCTGACAGGTACTGGCCGAAACGGCCGAATCCGCGAACGAGATGTTCAGATCCCATCACAGATCGAATTCAGTGAAGCTCCCTCCCAAGAGCCCGCTCCGACGGAGCCCGGGCGTCACGTTCCCGCCTCGAAGCTACGCCTCTCCATCGCCAAACGTATGACGATGGGCGCACACCAAGCGGCGCCGGTCACCTTGACCACCAAAATCAATGCGTCAACTTTGGTTGCTTTTCGAGAGCAACTTAAACAGGACGCTGCCGGCCTCGTACCCAGCTACAACGACATCCTGATTCATTTCACAGCTCAAACACTTCGCCAGATGCCGGACCTTAATGCCTGTTGGTATCGCAACGGCATTTACATCTACGACACCATTCACATTGCGACGGCGGTCGATACGTCGGATGGCCTATTGGCTCCGATCGTTCGCCACGCCGATCAACGGACTCTACTCGAAATCGCGGAACAAACGCGTCAGCTCGTCGCCCAAGCGCGCGCGGGACAGTTGACTTTAAATCAGCTCATCGGTGGTACCTTTACTATCTCGAACCTGGGAATGTTCGGAATCGATGCCTTCACGCCGGTCCTTAATCTGCCACAGGCCGCGATTTTGGGAATAGGTCGGATTGTCGAAGAGCCCGTCCTCCGCAACGGTCGGCTGGAAGTCGGCCAGACACTGACGCTCAGCCTAACATTCGACCACCGCGTCGTGGACGGCGCTCCTGCTGCTCGTTGGCTGCAATGCCTCTGCCAACGGATTGAGGAACAAGTTTGAACTCAATCAAGGACCGGCGCGGAAATAAACTGTCGAAATGAATGTCGCCTTTCGCTCCGCGAAAGTAGCGTTGCGTCGGTTCTTTCGCGGAGCGAAAGACGACAATAAAAAACCGCACGATGCTTATCGATGTGTCGACCACGAGGGATAATTGAAATTTCGCTTGACGTTCTCGGATTGTCTGATAATCTAAGAGCCTTTATTGAGCCCGCTCAATCCGTTTCAATCCAATCGCCCGGACAATTCCTGTATGACCGCCATGATCAAAACGCTTCCGCGACGCAAGATCCGTGACGAGATTGCCGAACGGCTCAAATCGTACATCATCTCCAAATCGCTGGTGCCCGGCGATCGCCTGCCGACGGAAACCGAGCTTGCCGAAAAATTTGGGGTCAGCCGGCTGAGCCTCCGCGAAGCGACCAAGGCGCTCGAATTTCTAGGAATCGTCGAGTCGAAGACGGGCGTTGGGCTTTCGGTAGGGCAGATCGACATGGAACGAGTGACGGATCATCTTGGCTTTCATCCAGCACTTCATCGAGCCTCGTCGATTCAGCTCATCGATACCCGCATCGTCGTGGAAGTCGGTGCGCTCCCCTATACGGCGCAGCGGATGGCCGAAGACTCCTCGCTGCATGCGAAACTGAATGCGATTGTCGATCGTTTCCGCGCGACGCGCGACTTGCAGGAGTGGATCGATCTGGACATCGAGTTCCACCGGGCGCTGCTCGATGCCAGCGGCCTTTCACCGCTCGTGGCCTTTGGCGACCTCCTGCAGATATTCTTCCAACGCTTTCGCGACAGCGTGAAAAAGGCCGAGTGGAAAGACGGGATCGAGACGCACCAGCGGATCATCGACAGTTTGCGCGATCAGAATGTGCCGCAAGCGACGGCTGAGTTGAGGAAGCACATCGAGAGTCACAAGAAGCGACTGGAGCCACAAGCATGAGGGGAGTCGGCCGTCAGATCGAGACGCTTTTGGTCGGCGTCATGGCGGCTGCCCTGGCGGTGCAGGTAATGGCTGAACCGCCAGATGAAGCTGCGTTTGCACGGCTCGCAACGACGATTCACGAAGTTCGGCCGCTGATAACGAGCTACTGTTTTGAATGTCACTCCGGTGAAAAAATTGAGGCGGAAATCGATCTGGCGGCGTTCGCGGATCTAGCCGCTGTTCGGCGGCAAGCACAAACGTGGCAAAAGATCGGAGAAATGCTCGACAGCGGCCAAATGCCGCCTAAGGACGCGAAGCAGCCGAGCGACGAGGATCGCCGTCGCTTGCAACAGTGGGTGCGCGACTATCTAAGCGTGGAAGCCAGTGCACGTTCGGGCGATCCGGGGCGGGTCGTACTCCGCCGTCTCAGTAATGCGGAGTACACGTACACTCTGCGCGACCTGACCAATGTTGATTCGCTCGCTCCAGCGCGCGAGTTTCCCGATGATGGAGCGGCGGGCGAGGGCTTTACCAACACCGGCGATGCGCTCGTGATATCCCCCGCGCTGGTCACGAAATATTTTGACGCGGCCAAGGAGGTCGCCGCTCATGCTATTTTGCTACCGGACGGTTTGCGGTTTTCGCCCTTCATCACCCGCCGAGACTTGTCCGATGATCTGGTGAAGAGACTTCGCAGTTTCCACTCCCAATACACCGACAACTCAGGCGCGTCGCGCGTCAATCTTCAAGGCATTGTGTTCGATACCAACCAAGGGGGCCGATTGCCGGTGGAAAGGTACCTTGCGGCCACGCTGGAAGAGAGCCAAGCTCTGCGCGCAGGCCGGACATCAATCGCAGATATCGCTCGTCAGCGCAGTTTGATTCCCAAGTATCTAGGCTCACTCTGGGACATGCTGACTCAGAGTCCTAGCGAACAGCCATCGATACTTCTGGACGATTTGCGAGCGCGATGGTCTGAGGCGGCTCCCTCCGACTTGAATGCGCTGGTCGCTTCCATCGAAAGCAGGCAGGCGGTTCTATGGCGGTTTTCCAGTGTAGGGCACATTGGGAAGGAGGAGGGCCCCAAGGCCTGGTTGGAGCCCGTCGACCCGATAGTCTCGAAGCACGATTTTCGCGTTAAGCTAAATCCGCCAGCCCCAGGGCAAGATGTCGTGTTGTACTTGGCTGCCGGCGACGCGGGCGATGGCAATCAGCACGACTTTGTCGTCTGGGAGCGGCCTCGCTTGGCGGCTTCCGGGAGGCCTGACATTCCATTGCGCGCTATTGGTCCTGTCTATGAGGGGCTAAAGGATCTTCGAAAAGAGGTTCTGGCCAGTGTCAGCAAATGTCTAAGTGCTGCTGCGCAAGCAACCGCGAATCCAGGACCTACCGACCTGGCCGTACTCGCTCGCCAACATGACGTACGGCCCGAATTGCTGGTGGCGTGGTTTGAATATCTGGGCGTCACCCCAAAGGAAACTACTGGCTTTGGCAAGCTGCTTACGCGCAAGGAAAAGGGGACCGCCGGGCACGACTTTATCCACCGCTGGGTCGACGATAACGCGTTAAGCGTGGTCGCCAATTCGTCCGACAAAGAGGTCAACATTCCGGGGCGATTAAAACCACGCAGCGTTGCCGTACATCCCAGTCCTTCCCACGCCGTCGTTGTGGGTTGGCGAAGTCCCGTCTCCGCCAAGCTGGCCATCACGGGAGTTGTCCAAGACGCTCATCTCGATTGCGGTAACGGCATTGCCTGGTCATTGGAGATGCGACGCTCGGGAATGCGGTATCGATTGGCGACCGGCGTGTCAGAGGGAACGAATGCCGCAACGATTGGTCCGATTCGAAGCGTCCCGGTGCAATCGGGCGACCTTCTCGCCTTGGCAATTCATCCGCGCGATGGCAATCATGGGTGCGATCTCACCGCGATCGACTTGACGTTGAGCGACGACGAGTGGGTCTGGAACTTATCGCGAGAGCTTTCTCCCGATCTATTGTCGGGAAATCCGCACTCCGATTCTTTCGGCAACAGCGACGTATGGCACTTCTTTTCCGAACCGACGACTACGGCGGACGGAAGTGTTCTTGCGGAAAATTCGCTGCTGGTCCGGTGGCATTTGACGGATTCGTCAAAGGAGAAGGAGCAACTTGCCGCAGAGCTGCAGGAACTATTGAACGGCGGTAGCGAACATCTTCCAACGGACTCGCCGGATACGCTGTTGGTCAATCAACTCTCTTCGCCTGGTGGACCACTGCTTTCGAAACTGCTGCGCGCCATCGTCGACAGTCCTCCCGCAGCTCTGGCGGAGCATTCTCGATATGGTATCGATCCTGCGAGCTTCGGCAAACACCCGCAAGGCAAGTCCGTGGAACCATCGGACCTGTGCGTTCAGGCGCCGGCCGTCTTAGAGGTTCGCTTGCCTGCCGATTTGGCCACTGGAGCAGAGTTGGTTGTTGGCGCGACTCTGCATTCCCAGGCCGATGAGGAAGCCAGCGCTCTGGTTCAAATCTTGACGCAACCGCCTCGTCTGCCTCTTCTTTTGACGCCTGGAATTGCGGCAGGCACTTCAGTCGCTTCGGGCTCCTTCCTTGCGCGCGAAGGAAGCGCGGGGCGTCGCCGTTTGACCAGTGCTTTCAATGATTTCAGGCGGTATTTTCCCGCGGCACTCTGTTACAGTAAGATCGTTCCAGTCGATGAAGTCGTCACGCTACACCTGTATTACCGCCAGGATGAGCACTTAAAGCGGCTGATGCTCGATGACGCTCAGACACTGGAGCTCGATCGGCTGTGGGATGAACTGTTTTACGTCAGCCAGCATCCGTTCCTTCAGGTCGATGCTTTCTTGCAAAAAATCGAATATGCGAGTCAACTGGGCGATCCCAAGCCGTACGAAATATTCCGCCAGCCACTCATGTCAGCCGCCGATGCCTTCCGGCAGCGGTTGATCGATACCGAACCCAAACATCTTAAGGCTGTGTTGACGTTTGCCGATCAGGCGTTTCGTCGGCCGCTGACGGATGGAGAGGCTAAGATCTTGCGCGGGCTGTATCGAAAGCTGCGTGAGCAAGAACTGCCGCACGAGGATGCGATCCGGTTGACGCTGGCTCGCGTGCTGATTTCGCCGGCATTCCTCTATCGGGCCGAGATACCGGGGCCGGGCGAAACCGCCAGCCCTGTCTCTGACGGAGAACTTGCCAGTCGGCTGAGTTACTTCTTGTGGTCATCGCAGCCTGACGAGGAGCTGCGGAAGCTGGCGGCTGAAGGACGGTTGCGAGAGCCGGAGGTTTTGGTGGCCCAGACACGGCGGATGCTTCGCGACCCGAAAGTGCGCCGGCTGGCGATCGAGTTTGCCTGTCAATGGCTGCACATTCGCGACTTCGATCAACTGGACGAGAAGAGCGAGCGACATTTTCCGACATTCGTGAATATGCGAGGAGCAATGTACGAGGAGTCGATTCAGTTCTTCACGGACCTGTTTCAAAACGATCGCTCGGTGCAGACAATGCTCGACGCGGACTACACTTTTTTGAATGAGGAGTTGGCCCGGCACTACGGTATGGCTGGAGTAAGCGGCAACGACTTCCGCCGCGTTGACGGCGTCAAGCAGCACGGCCGGGGCGGCATTCTCACGCAGGCTGCGACACTGTCCAAGCAATCGGGCGCGTCGCGCACCAGTCCGATACTGCGGGGCAACTGGCTGAGCGAGGTGTTGCTAGGCGAAAGACTGCCCCGGCCTCCCAAAGACGTTCCGCCGCTGTCGGATGACGCGCCCGAAGGAATGACTGAGAGGCAACTCATCGAGCGGCATAGCAGCGACGAGGCTTGCATGAAATGCCACGCGCGGATCGATCCCTTTGGCTTTGCGCTGGAAAATTACGACGCGATCGGGCGCTTTCGCACTCAGGATGCCAGCGGACTGCCGATCGATACGCGAACAAAGCTGCCCGACGGAACAAAGATCGATGGAGCGAGCGGCTTGCGCACCTACTTGCTCACCGCGCGGCGCGAGGCGTTCGTTCGGCAGTTTCTGCGCAAGCTGTTAGGCTACGCACTTGGCAGGTCGACGCAGCTCTCCGATGAACCGCTGCTCTCCGAATTGACGCGCGAGCAGCTCACACCCAATCAATCCATCCGCGGGGCGATCGAGCGGATCGTCCTGAGTCCGCAGTTCAGACAGATTCGTGGCAGAGATTCCGTTACCGAATGATAGTCGCCTTTCGCTCCGCGAAAGGAAGCTTTTGCGGAGCAAAAGCCGACAATCCCTTTCGCGGAGCGAAAGGCGACTATAAAACGCGCGAGCGACGAAATCAAAAACTACAGGCTGGCATTTGCTTGCACAACAAATTGACAAGCTGGAAGCTTATTCCACGTGAGATGAACCATGGCAACGCAATTAACGAGGAGTAAACCATGACGAATCACCAGTTTCCGCGCCGCACGATGTTACATGGGCTGGGCGTTACGATGGCCCTCCCTTGGCTCGAGTCGATTCCCGTCTGGGGCGATCAGTCGGCCACGCGTGGCGCTAGTGAAGCGCCTGTTCGACTGGCCGTTCTGTTTGCGGGCAATGGCTTTCATTCCAAGGAGTGGCATGCCGAAGGCTCGGGCCGCGGGATGAAGCTGGGGCAGGTCCTCGCGCCACTGACCGATTTTCGCGACAAGCTCCTTTTCATTCGAGGCTTGTACAATGCCGAAGCTCTCAAAGGCAACATCCACAGCTCCATGACCGGAAACCTGTTGTCCGGCGCGCCGTTGGCCTCCGGCGGCGAGATCCGCTCGGGTACGAGCTTTGACCAAGTGCTCGCGCAAAGCTATGGTCGCTCGACGAAGGTCTCGAGCCTCGTGCTCGGCTGTGAGCGCTCGAACCCAGCCGTCCACAAAAACTACTCGATGCTCTATAGCTCGCACATCTCGTGGACGTCCCCAACCACACCGACGCCGCTAGAATTGTATCCAGCGCTCGCCTTCGACCGCTTGTTCAAGGACGAGGTGCAGCGCGGCGATCAAAGCGTGCTCGATGCGGTGCTTGCTGACGCCAGCGACTTGCGCAGTAAGATCAGTTTCACGGATCAGCGCAAACTCGACGAGTACCTCGATTCGGTTCGCGATGTCGAGCAGCGCATTGAGCGGGCCGGCAAACAAGGGGAACTGCAAGGCTGGCGTCCAACGCTCTCCAAGCCCGATGTTCCCCGCCCACCCGACGGCTTGCCGCAAAACATCGCCGATCACATGCGGCTGATGTGCGACATCTTGGTGCTGGGATTCCAGACCGATACGACGCGGATTACAACGCTCAAGCTAAACAACGATCATTCGGCGCTCCGCTTCCCGCACCTGGGCGTCGATTACATGATCCACCATTTGCTTTCGCACGCCGACACGCCCGACTGGCTGAAAGTCAACCAGTTATTCGTCGAACAACTGGCCTATATCGCCCGCAAGCTCGATGCTATTCAAGAAGGTGAGCGAACGGCGCTTGACAATTCGATGTTGCTGTTCTGTTCGAGCATGCTCACCGGCAGCCACGATGCAACGCAGCTTCCCGTTGTGCTCGTCGGACGCGGCGGAGGCCAGATCGAAACCGGTCGCGTGTTAAACTATCGCGATCAAGAGCAGCGCCAAATGTGCCGGCTGTTTCTGTCGCTGATGGGCAAGATGAAGGTCCGCCTGGATCGGTTCGGCGATGCCACGCAACCGCTGACGGAGGTCTAACGCGTGTTGAACGCAATCGAGCGAAACTGGTTGCAGATATTCCTGGCGCCTCGCTGCGTTTTCGGATATACGTTTGTGTTTCTCGTATTCCAAGCGGCGAGAGGTACAATCGCTCAGGATCCGCCACGCAATCAATTGGCACATTTCGAGAACAACGTGCGACCAGTTCTTGTCAACCGGTGTCTCAAGTGTCATGGCCCGCAGAAGTCGGAAGCGGGACTGCGGCTGGATGACGTTTCCCGCGCGATCCAGGGCGGCGATTCAGGACCAGCGTTCGTACCGGGGCAACCGGAGAAAAGTTTGCTGGTCAAGGCCGTACGACGGCAAGACGAACTGAAGATGCCTCCGGACGACAAATTAAGTGACTATGAAGTTGCGGCGTTGATTCGCTGGATCGAGGACGGCGCCGTCTGGCCGACGGGAGTATCGTTGGGCACCAGTGGTCCGGGCCTGCGCAGCGGACCGATCACCGACCAGGAGCGAGCCTTTTGGTCATTCCAGCCGATTGCCGATCCGGCGCCACCGCCCATGGATGCGTCGCCCAGGACGCTTAACGACATCGACCGGTTTATCGCGGCGCGGCTGTCTGAAGTTGGCTTGACGATGCGTCCGGCGGTCGACAAGCGAGTCTTGTTACGGCGAGCGACGTTCGACTTGACTGGTCTGCCGCCTACGCCGGACGAGATTGACGCATTCTTGCGTGACGAATCTGCGAACGCGTTCGAAAAGGTCGTGGACAGATTGTTGGCTTCTCCGGCGTACGGCGAGCGATGGGGAAGGCATTGGCTGGATGTCGTGCGGTATGCGGACACGGCCGGTGAAACCGCAGACTATCCGACGCCTCTGGCATACAAATATCGCAACTGGGTTATCAACGCCTGGAATGCGGACAAGCCGTACGACGAATTCATTCGCGAGCAGATTGCGGGAGATATTCTGGGTCAGCAGATGGTGGCACAACTTGCAACGGGCGTCAGCGACGAGGCTTTGGCCCAATATCGTGACATGCACGTGGCCACCGGCTTTATCGCGATCTCTCGCCGCTTCGGATTCGATGTTGAAAAGTGGCACACGCTCACGATTCAGGACACGATGGACACGATCGGTCAGTCTGTTCTGGGGCTGACGATCGGCTGTGCCCGCTGCCACGACCATAAGTACGATCCTGTAAGCATCGCGGACTACTATGGTTGGTACGGAATCTTTTCAAGCACGCGCTATTCGTTCCCAGGATCCGAGCAGAAGAAGCGGCCCTACGACCTTGTGCCGGGGCTGCCTCCTTCATTGGCCGAGCCATTGAAGACCGATTTTGATCAGCGGCTCGCCCGGCTCGAAGCGGAGATCAAGCAACTCGAAGGGGAACAGAAGGCTGCGCAGAAGCGAGGTTCCGTGGCGGGTGGCGGGAGCGAGCCGGCCAGCGGCACGAGGTCCGACGAAGCGGCTCGCCAACTTTCCGAACTGACTGCGCGGCGCGCAGCGATGCAACAGTCGAATCCCTACGAGCTGATCTATGGAGCGGTTGAGCAAGGTGACCCGCAGGACGCGCCCATCCAGATTCGTGGAGACCGACTGAGGCTAGGCGAGATCGTACCGCGCAAGAATCTCGATATCCTGGGAAACGATGCCTTGCCAGCCGACCCGGGCAGCGGGCGACTGGCGCTCGCGGAGTGGCTGACGCGTCCCAGTAATCCGCTGGCGGCCAGGGTGATGGTCAATCGCATCTGGCAGCATCACTTCGGCCGGGGAATCGTTGCCACCGAGAACGATTTCGGGACTCGCGGCCAACCGCCAACGCATCCCGAGCTACTCGATTGGCTGGCCACGCGTTTTATCCGCAGCGGTTGGTCGGTCAAGGCCATCCATCGACTGATCATGGCTTCAGCGACGTATCGGCAAGCGTGTGATTTCGATGCCCGGGCCGCAGAGATTGATCCCGATGCGCGGCTGCTGTGGCGGTTTAATCGCAGGCCGCTCGCGGCTGAAGAACTGCGCGACGCGATGCTGTTGGTCAGCGGGGATCTCGACCGCTCTGCCGGCGGTGAACACCCCTTTCCTCCGATGGAAAAGTGGAATTTTAGCCAACACAGTCCTTACTACGGTGTCTACGAAACCAGTCAACGCAGCGTTTATATGATGCAACAGCGGCTGAAACGACATCCTTTCTTAGGATTGTTCGATGGCGCGGACACAAACGCCAGCACACCTCGTCGCGGCCACTCGACCGTGCCGACGCAAGCCTTGTTCTTAATGAACAGCCAGTTCGTGCACGCTCGCGCTGCTTCGTTCGCCACCCAGCTTGTGCAGGCAGGTGGTTTGATTGACGATCAGATAAGGCGCGCGTTCATGCAGGTTTTGGGCCGATCGCCAGAACCGGAGGAGCTTAATGAATGCAAGGTGTTTATCGCCGAGTTCCTTGGAAAAACTTCGCACTCGTCCCAGAAAGAAAGGGAAGTCGCCGCCTGGCAAGCGCTTGCTCGCACATTGTTCGTTCGAAACGAGTTCCTCTTCGTAGAGTGATTGGAATGGCCACACGACAACCATCAGTACCACGCTTTGCTTCGCTCGGGGCACCGCCCGCCGTGTCGCGGCGCGAGTGGCTCGAGCGCGCGGCCGGCGGCTGCGGCGCGATTGCACTCCACGCTCTTTTGGCCGAGGAACTTGGAGGCGCTGTTGCGAACCGCCAACTGCACCATTCACCGCGAGCCAAGCGTCTCATCTTCCTGTTTATGACCGGCGGCGTATCGCACGTCGATTCATTCGATCCGAAGCCGAAATTGTTCGCCGATCACAATCAGACAATTTCGGTCGATAACTTCCAGGGCAAGCTGGGCGAGTTCAAAATGCACTTGAAGGCGCCGAGCTGGTTGTTCCGGCCGGGCGGGCAGAGCGGCATTGAAGTCAGCGATCTTTTTCCTAATATGCGGAGCGTTGTAGATGACTTGTGTGTGATCCGCTCCATGACCACCGATCACACGAACCACTACGAAAGCACGCTGGGCATGCATTGCGGGTCGTGGACCTTTGCTCGGCCTTGCCTCGGTTCGTGGATCAGCTATGGGCTGGGGACCGAGAACCACAACATGCCTTCCTTCATGGTCATTGCGCCGCAGCCTCCGTACGCTGGCGCACAAACATGGGGTAGCGACTTTCTACCCGCAGCCCATCAAGGAGTCCACATTACGCCGGGGGATAATCCTGTCGCGGACATTCGGCCGCGCGGAATCCAACCCGAGCTCCAGAGACTGGAGCTCGATTTGCTCCAGCGGGCGAACCGACGCCACCTGTCGGAGCGTTCGGCCGAGCCGGCCTTGGAGGCCCGCATCCAATCATTCGAAACCGCCTTCGGCATGCAGCGGGAAGTTCCCGAAGCGCTCGATATCGCTCAGGAAACCGCGGACACGCTGAAGCTGTATGGCCTCGCACCCGGCCAGACAACCGGTTTTGGCTGGCAGTGTCTGGTGGCGCGCCGTTTGGTTGAGCGTGGCGTGCGATTTATCGAGCTGATCGACGTCGGTTCGGCGAACAACTGGGATGCGCATGGCGACATGGCGACGCATGCTCCACTGGCCAAAAACGTCGATCGACCGATCGCAGGGCTGATTGCGGACTTGAAGCAGCGCGGTCTCTTGGATGACACACTCGTAGTCTGGGCGACCGAGTTCGGCAGAACGCCTTACAACTCGGCCAAGGATGCCAAGGGACGCGAACACCACCATCAGGCGTTTTCATGCTGGTTGGCTGGCGGTGGCGTGCAAGGCGGCATCGTGCATGGCGCCACCGACGACTATGGAGTGGCTGTCACAGAAGGCGGCGTTCATGTTCATGACCTGCACGCCACGATACTCCATCTACTGGGCTTAGATCATGAAAGACTCACATTCCGACACGCTGGGAGAGATTATCGCCTGACCGACGTTGCCGGTAAGGTCGTACATTCGATTTTCACTTAGGTGTTTTGCGGCCGTCCCTGGCCGATATTTTGTTTTTGTGTCCAAACCTTTAGGAGTTCGAAATGTTAGCGAGAAAACGCGGTTTTACGCTGGTCGAGCTGTTGGTTGTGATTGCCATTATTGGAGTTCTGGTGGGTTTGTTGTTACCTGCGGTTCAATCCGCGCGCGAAGCCGCGCGGCGGATGCAGTGCAGCAACAATCTCAAACAGTTGGCGCTCGCTGTTCACAACTATGCGGACGCCCATAGGACAACTCCTTATGGATCGTTGAACTGGGTAAATGCCAATGGCAGGTTCGGCTGCAACCCCGAATGGCCCTACCTGCTGCATTACTTGTTGCCGTTCATGGAGCAGAGACAGTATCACGATCTGCTCCCTTGGTTGGACCGCAGAAACACGATCTGCCCGTGGACGGCGGACGGATTGAGAGCGTTCCCTCCTTCAATTCACAACATGTCGATCAGTGCTTGGCTCTGCCCCTCCGACACGCAGTTTGGCGGATCGTTACCCAACGGGCAATCCTATGGTGGCCTAAACGGTGTCAAGCCGGCGAGCACCGGTGCCGCTGGGCCGATCCTCGCGGTGAGCAATTACCTGGGAGTCTTTTCTGGTCTCAACGATGGAGAGACTACCTCCGAGCCGGCAGGACGTAAGGGGGCGTTTCGCATGAACACCGCGCGGCGATTCGCCGAGTTTACGGATGGGACATCCAACACGATCATTCTCGTGGAGTACTTGCAGGGCTACTCGACGGACGGGCGTGGATATATCTATACCAACCGGGCTTCCTCGCAATACATTCATGCCACTAACACGCCGAACTCATCCAACCCGGAGAATCTACTGGCGCATTTCCGCTGGTGCGGCGCCGGCAGTCCAGGCAACCAACCCCGCCAGAATCTCCCGTGCATTGCAGACGGCAACTCGGATCGAAATTTCGCCTCAGCCCGTAGCCGACATACAGGCGGAGTGCAAGTTGCATCCGGGGACGGCTCGGTTCGATTCGCCAGCAACGGCATCGATTTGATCACGTGGCGTAATCTGCATTGGCTCGACGACGGCGCGGTAATCGGAGATTGGTAAAGTCGGGGCAACGTGGGATAAGCTTCCAGCTTGTCAATTAGGCAGTAGTCAATAGGCAGTAGAATGTAGCCCTTTGCTTGCACAATTTATTGACAAGCTGGAAGCTTATCCCACGTCACATGAACCATGCCTTAAGAATGCCGTACTTTTAGGAGTTTCAAATGCTGGAGAAAAAAAACGGTTTTACCCTAGTCGAGCTCTTGGTCGTGATTGCCATAATTGGAGTTCTGGTGGGTTTGTTGTTGCCTGCGGTTCAGTCCGCACGCGAAGCCGCACGACGGATGCAGTGTAGCAATAATCTTAAACAGTTGGCGCTCTCGGTTCACAACTATGCGGACACCCATAGGAAGACTCCCTATGGATCGTTGAACTGGGTCGGTGTCACTGGCAGGCACGGCTGCAACCCCGAGTGGCCCTACTTGCTCCATTACTTGTTGCCATTTATGGAGCAGAGGCAGTATCACGATCTGCTTCCCTGGCTGGACCGCAGAACGACGATCTGCCCCTGGATGCCGGGCGGAAAGACGGCGTTTCCTGATGCAGTGCAGGGCGTTGCGATCAACGCCTGGATCTGCCCCTCCGACACGCAATTCGGTGGCACGTTTCCTGGTGGTGCCGGATCTTTCGGTTCGATGCATGGCATCAAGCCGCCGCAAATCGGAACCAACGGGCCGATCCTCGCAGTGAGCAATTATCTGGGAGTCTTTTCTGGCCTCAACGATGGAGAGGCTAGATCCGAGCCGGCAAGTCGCAAGGGGGCCTTTCGCATGAACACCGCGCGGTCATTCGCTGAGTTTACGGATGGGACGTCCAACACGTTCCTTATGGTAGAGTATCTGCGTGGGTACTCGACGGACCATCGTGGATTCATCTACACGAACCGGGCGTCTTCGCAGTATATTTATCCCACCAACACGCCGAACTCGTCCAACCCGGAAAATCTGCTAAACCATTTCCTCTGGTGCGGTGCCGGTAGTCCGGGCAGCCAGCCTCGCCAGAATCTCCCTTGCGTACCCGGAGGCACGGACGCGAATTTCGCGTCCGCCCGCAGCCGGCATACAGGGGGCGTGCAAGTTGGGTCAGCGGACGGTTCAGTTCGGTTCGCCAGCAACGGCATCGACTTGATTACGTGGCGAAATCTGCATTGGCTCGACGACGGCCAGGTAATCGGAGATTGGTAAAGCCGGTGCAACGTGGGATAAGCTTCCAGCTTGTCAAAACGTGGGATAAGCTTCCAGCTTGTCAATTTGTATTTGAGACCAGTCATAGCTTCGAGTTTGTCAATAGTAATAGAGACTGGCCATAGCTTTGACTTGATGTTGACAAGCTGGAAGCTTATCCCACGTTTGTCAACGGTATTGTCCCTAGTGCCTTGTCCACTAGTGTGCAGAATCAAGCGTTAACAAACAATAGGTGGAGACATTGCTGTGAATTCGACATATTTAGCTTGGAGAAGTGTTCGCATGCCGGGTTTTACGCGGGTTGTACTGATCATGGCTACGTGCCTCGCCAGTGGATGTGGAGGCGACTCCGGTCGTGGGGCTGTATCGGGCAAAGTGACGGTCGATGGCCAGCCGCTGGCCGATGGAGTGATTACGTTTGTCCCCGCTGCTGGTACGGAGGGACCGTCAGCGGGATCGGAGGTCAAAGACGGCCGATACAGCATCCCGGCAGATACGGGACCGGTCCCCGGGGACTATCGTGTCGAGCTGCGCGCACAGAAAAAGACGGGCAAGATGATCGAAGTGGGCTCGCCCGAACCACCGGGTACCAAGATCCCCGAAACGGTTGAAGCGCTGCCGGCAAAGTACAATTCGAAATCTACGCTCAAGGAAACCATCAAAGCTGGCAACAACCCGCTCGATTTCGAACTGAAAACGAAGTGACTCATGGGTCAGGCCATAACGAAAGTCCAGCCAAGCTACTGGGCTGCGTACCTATCCTAATGCAATTCTCGAAGCGTTTGTTGGTAACCTCAGGCTAGAATTGTGCTTTGAATAGTAGGCACATCATGGAAAAAGTAACCCCTGTCAACATGCAGAAAAGGGTTTTGAAGAAAGCTATCAAAGGCTATTGCGAATAAGCAACTTCCAGTGGTTAAACTTCCGAGCCTTCGCCTTTGTTATCTTTCTCCAAAACTAGTGGTTCGCTGGGACGTTTTTGTTGTCCGAGTCTGGCCATAGACATTCCGACCAGCAGACCCGCGCCGAGCGCGCTGTGAAATTCACTTCACTTCTTTGAACTCAGATCGAAATTCGCGCTGTCGCTCCCCTTGTCGGGAACCTCGAAGGTGAGCGGTTTCAGCGAGTATTTATCCGGGACCTTTTCCTTGACGATGATTTTCATCTTGTCAACGTTGTTGGGATCCGGCTCCGCCTTCAGTGTCGAAATCATAACTTGATTCTGACCGACTGTTGCTCCCTTGTCGTCAAAGATACTGGTCAACGTATACTTACCGTCACCGTCAGTCGTGCCCAACGCATCTGGCCCCGTAATCGTGGACGATTCGTTTTGTCGCATGGGCATGAACTTGACAGTTGCCCCAGCCAAAGGTTGGCCGTCGAGCGTGACACGCCCCGAAATGGGCGCTGTTTTGTATTTCTTGGCTTCGTCACAGCCGACAAGAGCCGCCATCCACAACAGGCCGACAATTGTCACGAGGGAACAAACTGATTTCCGATTCACTGCTTCCATAAACGACTTCCAATATTTCTGCGTCGGAATTTGTATGACTTAGGTGATCAGCAAATGAAAGGTCACCAAATACTCAGGACCGCATCTCCAAGGCGAACAACTCGGCACATTACTTTTCTCGGAGACGCTGCAATGTGGTGCGTTTCCATCTGCCTGCCGCCTTATTCGCCGAGTCCTTGTGTAACTTCACCGCCCGCGATGGTCGAGAGAGCCATGAGAATCCGGCTATCCAAACTGCTCGACGCAAAATGTACCGAGCCATCGACTCCCAATGCATTAGCGCCGCCCGTATGAAGACTGGCAAATCCTCGGCGACAAATCAAGCCCAGGTCGCCGTTGCCCAGTGCGCGGACGCACGCGTCATAATCGGGAATGCGTGTGGCTTGCGTTGGAAAGGCATGAGCCATACTCCCCTGATTCCGACCGTATCCCCAGTAGGCGCGGAATATCGGGTTGGTCTTCGTGTGATACTCCGTGATGCAATACGTGTTAGACGTGCCATCCGTCACATTCGAGATGCGTTCGCAACCAAGGGTGCGCAGGTTGAACTGTGGTAAGTTCCACGGTGGAATCACATGCAGCAGCCCGCGCCAAGAGTTCGGTGGGTTTTGTCGCACGAAGACGGGCGTGAAGACACTTTGGTCAGGTCCAGCAGGGAGGTTTCCGATAGCCGTCAAATCAAAATACTGGCCATCGTAGGACAGCGCGGTGGAGAATCCCGAATAAGATGCACCCGCAAGCGCCTTGTACGAACTAGGAGCGATCGAATTGGGAAACACCGTGCCACCCCAAACTTGCTGGAGCGTTCCAGTGTTGAGGTCACTCGGGCAGATATATGTGTTGACGATCGTGCGCAAGACCTGCAGATTTGGCTGCACCTGCTGCGGAAGTGAATGGTTGTACTGATTGCCGAGATTAGCTCCTTCCAGGAACGGCAATAGCGAAATTCCCCACACCGTCGACGCCGGTTCGCCACCGGAGGTCGTGTGGACCTGGCCGGGACAGAACATCTTGAAAGTGCTCTCGTAGTTGTGGAGCGCCAGACCGATTTGCTTCAAGTTGTTCGAACACTGCATGCGGCGCGCTGCCTCGCGCGCCGCTTGAACGGCTGGCAGCAGTAATCCCACCAACACGCCGATAATCGCAATCACTACCAACAACTCGACCAACGTAAATCCGCGACCTTTCATGCTAATGCCTCCAAGAAGAGCAACTAAAGGATCGAACGATTGACACATTCGATATAAAAAAGAGCTTCCCAAGAGTGTTGTTATAGGATTGGCGCGGATCGAAAGTCAACAATCCGCAAAAAAGTAAATGCGTATTTTTGCTGTGAGCACGCCGACCATTCGATGGCTGCTTGGGACTTCAAGTCGCTAGTTGATCCAGATCTTTGGATAGCAGTCTGTTCGCGATATAATCCTTTTGCAAGCTAGCGGCCCGTTTCCCAAAGAGCGCACGAGGACCACTTCATGCTGACGATTCCTGGCAAAACGATTCGATTATGCGACCACGTGTTACGCAGGGATTTTTTGACGATCGGTTCGCTGACAATCGGAGGATTATCTTTGCCTCAATTGCTGCGCGCGGAGGCTCAGTCCGGAGTTCGTCGGTCGCACAAGTCGATCATCATGATCTACTTGACCGGTGGTCCACCTCATCAGGACATGGTGGATCTGAAGCCGGATGCCCCGGAGGATATCCGTGGCGAGTTTCGTCCGATCGCTACTAACGTTCCAGGAATTCAAATATCCGAACATATGCCGCGCGTCGCGGCGATGATGGACAAATTCGCGATCATTCGTACTCTGGTCGGAGCCGAGGACCGGCATTCGTCGTTTCAGTGTGTGACGGGCCGACTGTTTCGTTCGCAGCCACAGGGAGGCTGGCCAGAGATCGGATCTGTCTTGTCGAAACTGTACCGACCGGTGGATCCCTCGGTGCCACCTGCAGTCGACTTGTCGATGAAAATGGAGCACCAGCCATACAACCTGCCGGGACCGGGATTCCTCGGCATGGCTCACGCGCCTTTCAAGCCGTCGGGAGACGCGATGAACGACATGGTGTTGCAAGGAGTCAGCCTCGACCGGTTGACCGATCGCAGTGCATTGCTGTCGAGCCTCGAAAAGTTTCGTCGGCAAGCCGATCAGCAAGCTGCGTCAGCGGCCGGTGCCGATGGTTTTTCCGAAAGAGCGATGGGGATTCTTAGCTCCAGCCGCTTGGTCGAAGCCCTCGACTTGTCGCGCGAGGATCCCCGCGTCCGCGAGCGTTACGGAAAAGATGATCCAGAATGTCTGCCGTATTCGAAGGCGGGCTATCAAGCTCATATGTCGAAGTTTTTGGCTGCGCGGCGGTTGGTCGAAGCGGGTGCTCGCTGTGTGACAGTGGCTTTTGCGGATTTCGATTGGCACGGAGCCAATTTTACGAACGGTCGCAAAGTGATCCCACTGCTCGACCAAGGCTTGGCGGCACTCGTGGCGGATCTGCACGAACGAGGACTCGATCGCGATGTTTCAGTGGTTGTCTGGGGAGAGTTCGGTCGGACTCCTAAGGTCAATGCGAACGCAGGGCGAGATCACTGGCCGCGTGTGACCTTTGCCATGCTGGCGGGCGGAGGCATGACCACCGGCCAGGTCATCGGCCAGACCAATCGATTCGCGGAAGAACCCGTTTCGCGTCCGATTCATTATCAAGATGTGATTGCCACGCTTTATCATAACCTTGGCATCGACACCGCTCGCACGACGATCCCCGATCTCAACGGCCGTCCGCAGTACGTTTCTGAAACCCACGAACCGATCCGCGAACTGGTGTGAGTAATGGAAGCAAACGACATGCCTACCAAGAATGTTCGAATTCGACGCTCCGATCCGCACGTGGGACGGCGCGGATTTCTTCAGGCATCGGTGGGCGCGGCCAGCCTGCTGGCAATTGACGGCATGTCGCTGCATGGCCAGGAATCGAAGACCAAGTCTGTGAATAGCGCGACGCTGCAAAGGGTGAACGTCAAGACGAAATTGGATTTGTCCCGCGGGTGTCCGCCCGAGATTCGCGCAGCCCTCACCGGACCTTGGCCAAGCATTCGCACGCCGTTCAAGCAGGACGGTCAAATCGATTTTGATTCGCTGTATAGTTTGCTAAGTTTTTTAATCGAGCAAGCCAAAGTCAAGGCGGTGGTACTGACCTGGGGTGACAGCCTGTTCTCGTCGCTGACGGACGATGACATTGCCCAGCTCACCAAAGCCGTGGTGCGGCACGTGGATCGACGAGTGTTCGTCGTAGCGGCGACTGGCCAATGGTGGACGGGCAAGTCAGTCGAGTTTGCGAAATACTGTGTCGATATTGGTGCCGACATGTTGATGACGCTCCCTCCCGACTGGGCCGGTTCTACGACGCACGAATCGCTGGTTACGCACTATCGCGCTGTTGGCGAGCAGATACCGGTGATGGTTGTCACCAACTTCCTGATCGCGCGAGGCATCGATTTCGGAGTCGAACTGATGCGTCGATTACGCGATGAGGTACCCGCCGTGATAGCGCTCAAGGACGATTTCCTTGGTGAGTTCATCCGTAAGACATGTTTGCTAACGCATGATAGATGGGCATTGTCGGCCGGTGGCGCCAAGCAGAATCACTTGAATATGCTCCCCTTTGGTGCCGATGGTTATTTGTCGACGTTCATCAATTTCAGGCCCGACATTGCCTGGCGATATTGGAATGCGGTATCGATGGGCGATATGCCCAATGCGACTAGGGTCATTCGCGATTTCGACTTTCCGCTATTCGATTACATGCGAAAGAGTGAAGGAGGTTTTGACGCGGTAATGCACGGAATCTATGAAGCGTTCGGGTTGACCAAGCGTTGGCGGCGAGTTCCGTACCATTCACTCTCCGACAAGCAGATGGAGAGCCTGACTGAGTTTCTGCGACAAACAAAGATTCTATCGTAGCTGGAATCGGAATTACGTTTGTTCATCGAGAATTCGGCTATACTTAAAACTTGGTTGCCGGGTGCAAAAACCAGGAACCATAAAATGCACCGAAGCGGCCGGTCGGGTTACGATTTCTAACTAAATCACACTTGGCGACGGCCGTGATTTCGGTCGCTAGCCCGCGGAGCAGAAGTGCCAGCACAGTCGTTCAAATCACTGCTTTCGGACATCCGTGGCTGTTCAATTTGCGCGGATGTCCTTCCGCTTGGCGTTCGTCCAGTTCTTCAAGTCGATCCCTCGGCGCGAATCCTCATTGCGGGCCAGGCTCCAGGCCGAAAAGTCCATGACTCAGGCGTCCCATTTGATGACGCCAGCGGTGAGCGCCTTCGTGACTGGCTCGGAGTGTCGAAAGAGACGTTCTATGACCAAAAGAGAATCGCGATTCTGCCGATGGGGTTCTGCTACCCGGGTACTGGGCGCTCGGGGGATCTACCTCCACGGCCAGAGTGTGCGACAGCATGGCGCGAGCTTTTGCTTGCCAAGCTTCAAAGACTGGATTTGACGTTGGTGCTAGGGCAGTATGCGCTCAACTATCACCTCCCGAACGCACCGCAGTCAGTCTCTGAAGCAGTTCGTGAATGGCGACGTGATTGGCCGAAGGTACTTCCGCTGCCTCATCCAAGCCCAAGGAACAACATTTGGTTAAAGCGGAACCCGTGGTTTGAAAAGGACGTTCTTCCTGTACTTAGAAAGAGAATCACAAATATCTTGGGCTCATGACCTGGGGACTAATCCTTTCGGATGGCACCCCATAAACTCATGCCCATGACGGGCGTACCAATCGACTGCGACCATCGCCGCCTGCAATCACCTGATAAATCGCATTGGCGAACTCAATGCTTGGAAGTGACCTCAGCGAAGCTTCTGTGTGATAATTCTTTGGCGATGTGTTGTGATGCCCCTTGCGTAGAGCTACATTTAATCCCTCCGAGAGATTACCTACCAAAACGAATTGGCAGCCGATAGACAACTGAATCTGACCACAAGTAATCACCCGCGACGCTGGTTGCATCGATTCAATAGACTCTTTCCTGTTTTTTAGTTTTTTAGTTTTTCCGACCCGATCCGTTACATGGAGATTGAGCGATGCGATCGAATCGTGCATCCGGTTTTACGCTTGTTGAGTTGTTGGTCGTCATTGCGATCATAGGCGTCTTAGTTGGGTTGTTATTGCCGGCCGTTCAGTCTGCACGTGAAGCGGCCCGACGAATGCAATGTTCGAATAACCTAAAGCAACTTGGACTTGCGATGCATAACCACCACGACGCCTTGAAACGCCTTCCTCAATTGAATGAGACCAATGGTGGTACTCGAAATACCAATCCAGACGGAAACGAGAATCGAAATAGCGGTTTGATGCGAGTATTGCCCTATATGGAACAGAGCCCGATCTATAATATTTTGTCCCAGCCAGGGACTTATATGCAGGGAACAACTGTTAAGAACACGTTGCCATTCGGGCCGGTTAGGGACCGCAACTACCCACCCTATCGTGCGCAAGTCCCGGGATTTTTGTGTCCCTCCAATCCTCCAGGAACACTCATTTGGTTTGATGATGGAAAACGCAGTTACGCTTGCTCGGTTGGCGACTCTATTACCAATAACCATTCAAACGCGGAAAACCGCGGGCCGTTCGGCCGTTCATCAAAGACTGGCTTAGGTACTCTT
This sequence comes from Planctomycetaceae bacterium, assembly GCA_005798335.1. Lineage (GTDB taxonomy): Bacteria > Planctomycetota > Planctomycetia > Pirellulales > Pirellulaceae > Aureliella. The sequence goes on from SYJV01000016.1 coordinate 26,046, forward strand.
ACGGATGGAACCAGCAACACCATTCTCATGACTGAACGAGCCGTTGGCTCGACAGATAGACGGACGGTCAAGGGGTTCTTTGCAAACAATGTTCCTGGACTTAACGTTTCGCCAATTAACTGCCGAGTTAGGGCCAGTGCTGGTCGATATTTGCCGACGGTGTCCGTCATGGAAGCACGGGCTGTGGGAGTTCAATGGTACGACGGTTACCCGGCGTTCACAGGTGTCTGTACGATCCTGCCACCCAACAGCCCCTCATGCAGCAATGAGAATTGGGGGGATGCCTGGGGTGTCTTTAGCGCAAGTAGTTTTCACACTGGTGGTGTCAATATTTTGATGGCGGATGGCTCCGTGCATTTTGTTGGCGACTCGATTGATACCGGCAACTTAACACTGGCTCCGATCGCATCCGGGCCCAGCCCCTATGGTGTTTGGGGCGCACTGGGCTCAATGAATGGTGGCGAAGTTGCAGCGATTCCTAACTGATATTTTCTACTTCCTAAGAAAGAGTTTCATGATTGGCAGATCCCAGCGGGGGCTGGATTTATATCCGGCCCTCTTGTTGTTCGGACTACTGGCAACGACTGGCTGTTCCAGCAAGATTCCAACGGTCTCGGCGACTGGCACGGTGCTGCACAAAGGTAAGCCGCTCGAAGGTGCCTCAGTCATGTTTGGTCGAGGCGAACGCGATATCACCAAAGGTGAGATTGCTATTGGAACGACCGACGCCGCTGGACGTTTTGCGCTGACTACCTACGTTGGGCCGGAGGAAGAAGTTAAGGGAGCGGTGGTTGGAAAATACGATGTTACGGTTTCAAAATACATTATCCCCCCAGGTATGACCGAAGCCCAATACAAAGCTTTGGTCGCTGAAGTGGATAGGATTTCCGCAACCGGCGGGATGATGCCGCCCGGCCAACAACTTCCTGATCTAGTAGAAATGCTTCCGGCAAAGTATTCTGCGATAGGAAAGAGTGAGCTGTCAGCCGATGTTGTCGCCAAAGGAACTAACGACTTTCAGTTCAATCTCGATTGAGTATCCCGAAGCGTAAGCGAGGGACAACCCTCAACCCAAGATATTATATCCAGATGATTTCATCTCTCTCGACCAGTGACATCTGTACACGACTTACACTATTAACCAAATCATCTTTATTTATCTGTTTGATTTGGGCCGCCTCGCCAGTCTCCCTTGGGGATGAACCGGACCGACGCACGCTCGAATTCTTTGAGTCCAAGATCCGCCCTGTCTTAGTCCAAGAATGCTACAGTTGCCATTCCCAGGAAGCCAAGAAAAAAGGCAAACTGCAGGGTTCGCTTCTTTTAGACTCGCGTGACGGCGCGAGAAAGGGGGGCGATACGGGACCGGCAGTTGTGCCCAGCAAGGTCGACAAGAGCTTGATTCTTAGCGCCCTCCGTCATCAAGATTTCGAAATGCCACCGAAGGGCAAGTTGTCCGATGCGATTATTTCGGACTTCGAAAAATGGATAACAACCGGAGCTGTCGATCCTCGTGACAGCCAATCGGATTCGCCGACTCGACGAATCGATTGGGAGCAAGGGAGGACGCATTGGGCGTTCCAACCCCTTTTGGTTCGTCCCGATCCACCAGCTCTATCCGACGATTCCCATCATTTGATCGATGGATTTATCCTTCGGGAATTGTCAACCAAGGGTCTGCAGCAAAACGCCATTGCCGATCGACGCACATTGATTCGCCGCGCCTGGTTCGATCTACTTGGCTTGCCTCCTTCGCCGGACGAAATGGCGACGTGGTTGGATCGTTTGACACCCAATAAACATTCAGATGGAGTCAAGCGAAATGCTTGGGTTCGATTGATCGAACATCTATTAGATAGTCCTCATTACGGTGAACGCTGGGCAAGGCATTGGATGGACGTAGCTCGGTTTGCAGAATCGCATGGATACGAACATGACATTGATCGCCCCAACGCATTTCATTATCGGGACTTTCTCATTCGAGCCTTCAACGCCGACATGCCTTACGATCAATTCGTGCGTTGGCAGTTGGCGGGCGATGAACTCGCGCCGGATGATCCGCTAGCGTGGATGGCAACTGGCTTTCTTGGAGCAGGAGCCTTTCCAACGCAACTCACTGAAACGGAATTCGAATCGGCGCGGTATGATGAACTGGATGACATCGTAGCCACAACGGGCGTTACTTTTCTGGGATTGTCGGTAGGCTGTGCGCGTTGCCATGACCACAAATTCGATCCCATTACATCCAGTGAATATTACAGCCTCGCCTCGACCTTCACCTCCCTTATTCGTTGCGAGAAGCAATTCGATCTAGCTCCAGAAGCCAATCGTTTGATTCGCCAGCAGCACGAACAATCTCTCGCCGACCTTCGACGGCAAGTGAAGGAATTGGACTCGGCGATGCCGCGAAGATTGGTCGATTGGATCAGTACTGTTCGGGGCGAATCGGATTGGCTCAACGATTGGATGACGTTGGCCGGCGCATTGGAGTCTACAGCCAAGACCAAATTCGTCAGCCAACCCGACAGTAGCTATCTTGCTACGGGAACGCCCTCAGCCAAAGACAAAGTCACATTCACTTTCGATGTAAAGGAAACGCTTCCAATCGCTGGCATTCGAATCGAAGCACTTTGTGATGAATCGTTACCGCAACGAGGGCCAGGCAGAGCAGACAATGGAAACTTTGTGCTCAGCAATCTCGAATTGTTCGTCGACAGTGCAGAGAAAACGACCGAGTCGATTCCGTTGGTCAAAGCGATTGCAACGCATCAACAAAATGAAACAAGTCTTTCCGTTATGTCGTCGATCGATTCGGATCCCATGAGTGGCTGGGCAGTCGATGGTCAGATAGGGCGAGATCAAGCGGCCGCTTTCTTTGCGAACCAACGTCACATGATCGAAAAGGGGTGTAAACTCCGATGCGTCCTGTCCTTTGAGCATTCCAACCCAAAACATGCCATTGGGAAGTTGAGGTTGTCGCTGACGTCAAATTCCGACGCCTGCGTTCAAGTTGGAAAGGACGGACCATCGCAGGAGGTTGCTAAACAATTGGCAAACCTCCGGATGTTGGCGGTGAGACGTTCGCAGGGGGACACGGCTTCTGTAGCCGGTCTAGTCAAAACGCTCCAAGATTCGATCGAGGATTGGAAGGACACCCTTCATTGGTTCAGCAAAACGCAGACCGATTGGCGCGAATTGGCTGACAAGATTGAAAAGATGACCAAAGCCGGTCCGTCGGTAAACATGACCAAGATTCAAGTTGCGAGTGAGGGGTTGCCGCCGATGAAACATAATGCGGACGGCAGAGGCTATCCTCATTTCTATCCGCAGGTCCACTTCCTTCGACGAGGCGACGTTCAACAAAAAGGTGACGTTGCGTCTCCTGCTCCGCTTGTCGTGTTAGTCTCAAAAAGCCAGCCGGTTTCTTGGTCGGTTGCAGAAACGGTTAACGGTGTCTCGGGGGTTTCGCATCGTCGTTCAAGATTGGCCAACTGGATTACCGATCCAGCTCACGGGTCCGGTATTTTGGCGGCCCGTGTTATGGTCAATCGCCTATGGCAGAATCATTTCGGTCGGGGCATCGTCGGTACTCCAAACGACTTCGGCACGTCTGGAGAAAAGCCGTCGCATCCCGAGCTGCTCGATGGGTTGGCAAAAGAATTGATCGATGGCGGTTGGAAATTGAAACGCATGCATCGTTTGATCATGACGAGTGACACTTACATGCAGTCGAGTGAAGCAAAACGAATCGACACGGAACCATCCGAGACGAATCCGCAGCGCGTGGATCCTGAAAACAGGACATGGTGGCGTCGACATCCGCGCAGATTGGAGGCCGAAGCACTTCGCGATTCATTGTTGTCGTGCTCAGGATTATTGGATCGTTCGATGTTCGGTCCGGGTACTTTGGATGAGAGCATGCGACGTCGGAGCATCTACTTTTTCATTAAGCGAAGCCAATTGATCCCATCGATGATGCTATTCGATTGGCCCGAGCATCTAGTCAGTATTGGCGAGCGATCATCGACAACGATTGCCCCGCAGGCGCTGATGTTGATGAACGGAGAGATTGCCAGGCATGCCGCCGAAGGGATCGCTACTAAAGTTGCTTCACAGGCGACTGACGACGGAGTGCATTCTGCAATTGCTAAAGCGTACGAAATGGTCTACCAGCGAAACGCAGCGCCGTCAGAAATACAATTGGGGGTGCAGTATCTTGGTCAGCTTGCGAAAGCACGATCGGCAACCACTTCGAATGTAAAACCATCCGACGCAACGCCATCCAATGAATCATCTCAAACGGTTTTAACGGCGGCCGAGGTACCACTTGTATGCTGGACTGATTACTGCCAAGCTCTGATGAGCGCCAATGAGTTTATCTACGTCGATTGATGAGTTAGGGGAACGGTCGATGTTCACACGACGTGCAATGTTGAAGCGGGCAGGTGCTGGTTTCGGGATGATTGGCTTGCTCCATTTGCTGAGAGATCAGGGCTTGATCATTCCGGAGTCCGTTGCCAATGCGAGTGATCAGGATGGCCTGGGTGCCAGGGCGCTTCAGCCACTCGCACCTCAACCGGCTCATTTTCAAGCCAGGGCCACGCGAGTCATTTGGATTTTCGTGAATGGTGGTCCAAGTCAAGTTGATACTTGGGACTATAAACCTGCATTAGCAGAGCACCACGACAAGAGCATCAAGGAATTTGCACCGGATTTTACCAACACGACTGGGTTCTTCAAGAATGCGGTCGGCAACTTGATGAAGTCCCCGTTCCAGTTTAGTCCACGCGGAGAATGCGGAAAAATGGTATCGTCCATTTTCCCAAACCTTGGCGAGCATGTCGACAAGATGACATTCCTTCACTCCGGCTATACAGAATCCAACAATCATTCGCCAGCGCTTTTTGCCATGAATACTGGGATGGCACGCATGGGATTTCCCTGCGCTGGATCATGGGTAACGTATGGATTAGGAACTGAGAATCGCGATCTACCTGGCTTTGTTGTAATGAGCGATCCCAAAGGGCGAGGACTGCCGAAAGGTCATGCTGCAAATTGGAGTGCCGGCTACTTGCCAGGTGTCTATCAAGGGACGTATCTCAGGCCGACCGGACAAGCGATCGACAATCTTGTGCTTCCCTCTGTCCTGAGTGATCGAGTCCAAAGAACTCAACTAGATTTGTTGAAGCAATTGAATGCTACTCACTTGCAGCAGCATCCCTATGAAAACGATATGGCATCACGAATTGAATCTTTTGAGTTGGCTTATCGCATGCAGTCCATCGCACCGGAAGTACTTGACGTGGAACGGGAGCCTGCTTCGATTCAGCAATTATATGGCATCGGTCAAGAGCGTTGCGACCATTTTGCAAAGCAGTGTTTGATGGCTCGACGTTTGGTGGAAGCGGGAGTTCGCTTTGTGCAGATTTACTCGGGAGGAATGGAGAATCAACGTTCTTGGGATGGGCATAGCGATATCGAAGGAAACCATCAGCAATTTGCGGATGAAACCGATCAACCAGTCGCGGGCTTATTGACCGATTTGGCACAACGCGGACTGCTGTCGGACACGCTGGTCATTTGGTGTGGCGAATTTGGAAGATTGCCAATAGCGCAAACGGGTGCGAAGCCGGGTCGAGACCACAACCCACATTGTTTCTCCGCATGGATGGCGGGTGGTGGAGTCAAGGGAGGCTTTACGTATGGCGAGTCGGATGAAATCGGATACAAAGCTGCGATCGACCGAATGCACTTGAACGATTTCCACGCAACGATTCTCCATCTGCTTGGTCTAGACCACACGAAGTTGACGTATCGATATAACGGTCGCAATTTTAGATTGACGGATGTAGCCGGGGACGTGATTCACAAGATCATTGCGTGACGATGAGCGGCACCTGAATTCGCAATCAAGCAGTCGAGGCTCTTCATCTTCGCTTTGCGAATTGGTTAGTGTTCACCCCAACTCCACTCTGGCCCAATGCATGCTCAAATGATTCGGCGGGCCGGCATAGTACACTAACAGCGCCGTATGATCGTCGATTAACTGCGCCGCCGGGTGCCCGAAGCTCCATTTGACCATATTCTCCCAATACTCGGCGAAGTCGACCCGCTCCTTTTGATTGGGCAGCACGTTTTGCTCTTCATGCACATGCACCGTCAGCGCGTCCGCCGCAGGCCACGTCTTGCCTTGGTCGGTCGATTGCCACAACTTCATGGTGCCCGGTTTATCGCGATCCACCACAAAGGCCAAGATGCGGCCGTCGGCTAAGAGCAGCGGCGAAGAGATCTGACCCGGAATCTTCGTATCGACCGGCGTCATCCGCTCGTGATCGCTGTCGGCGATCGATGAAACTTGAAAATGCACATTGAGGTCTTTTTGAGCGGACCGGTTATGCGTCCAGAACAGGCCGACGTACTCACCGGGCGTTTTCGTGGGAATCAACCGCTCATCCCAATAGAAAATACTGTGCTGCGGATCTTCGCCCACGAGGTACCGCTCCGGGAACGTTCGACCGCCGTCGCGGGACACTATCAGCCATGCGGCATGTGAGGCAGGATTCGGGTCGTCGTAATGTTTGAAACTTTCAAAAGGATGGCCGATCGAGCCGTCGCTCCACAGCAAAGGCGGTCCGCACATCGCGGTGCCGGTGAGGCCCGGCGTCGGGATTTCGCGAAACGGGCCGAACGTTTCACCGTGATCGTTCGATTCCGCCACCAGCAACTTCGAGTGCAAAATGCCTTCGGTCACCGGGTCGAACAGCGGCCTCTCCGGATCGGTCCGGTCGAACCACGTGCTGAAGAGGAGCAGCTTGCCAGTAACGGTTTCGACGAATTCCGCCCCGGCCAGCGAACCACGTACGCCCTGGAACTTCGTCTCGCAACGAAAAGGGACTTCCGTCCACGTCTTTCCGACATCACGGCTGCGGGACCAGCGGATGGTGCCGTTGGGATCATGCTTCTTGCAGCCGATGGTGTAGCCGCTCAGCCAATCGCCGTTTTTCAGCTTGAACAGGCTGCCGAAAAACGTCACCTGCTCCGACTCCGTCCGGCCGGTGACATCGAAGACCAGCCCTTTTTCGGTCACTTTCATGCGTTGCCCCATGCTGATAGATTCTCGCTGAGAGTAAGATAACGGGCGAATTCGGAGGTTTCAATCACGCGGGATTTTATTTGCAAAAAGAAGTTATAGCTTTTGAGCCCTGATGACAGAATCCCGGATCGTGCTATGACTATCCGGGATTCCTCTGCAACAAGATTGTAGAGCATCTTGTCCTCAAGTGCTCATGGGCCGAAAAGCGGGACACGAGTTGGCA
>SYJV01000144.1 GCA_005798335.1 Planctomycetaceae bacterium
GATGCCGTCCAAATTGGTTTCCTCGACCTTCCACGCCGACTCGCAAGTCGAAGTCAGCGCGGGCATGTAGCTGCGATAGGCAGCAAGCGTTCTAAGCGTGCCGCAGCGGCCGGAGTATCGGCTGCTTCTAAATCTGGTGCTGAGCCCAAGCGATTTATTCGAGAACTGCGTGGAGCCTCAGGTGAACTGCAGGTTGGAGGAGTTGTCTCTGCTGCAGTTTTGGAGGGAGTGAAGGCAGTAGATGTTACCGGAACCAGCAAGGGCTGTGGTTTTTCTGGTGTCATGAAGCGTCATAATTTTCACGGACAGCGTGCAACGCACGGCGTAAAGAAGGTTCATCGACACGCTGGTGGTACGAGCATGAACACTTATCCTGGTCGAACTTTTCGGGGTAAGCGAATGGCGGGACAATACGGCCACGATCGAGTAACAGTGCGCAACTTGCAGGTTGTTAAAGTTGACACTGAAAATAATCTATTGTTAGTGCATGGGGCTGTGCCTGGTCCTGCAGGTGGTTATGTGATCGTGAGAGAGACGAATAAGGTTGGTTGATCTAGGTTCTTTGGGTCTCGGTGGGCTTTGTTCGGTGATAGGTAGGTTTATGGTTACGCTGCCAGTTTATGATCGTACGGGGGCTGAGGTCGGCAAGATTGACGTCGATCCTTCGGCAATTGCACCCAAGATCAGCAAGCAGTTATTGCACGATGCAGTAGTGATGTATTTGGCGAACTTGCGAGTTGGCAGCAAGCGCACTAAACGTCGTGGTGAGGTATCGGGTTCCACGAAAAAGCTTTATCGCCAAAAGGGAACAGGTAATGCTCGAGTTGGTTCGAAGCGAGCACCTCAGAGGCGCGGCGGTGGACACGCGATGCATCTGGAGCCTCGGTCCTTTCACTATCGACTAAATAAAAAGGCGATTCGCTCTGCTACGAAAATGGCGATTGCTTCAAAATTAAGTTCCGGGCGAGTTGTGGTGATTGACCGGCTGGAGATGGAGTCGCCGAAGTCGAAAGAACTGGCTGGCGTGCTCAAGGCACTTGGTTTGGCGGGTGTTACGACTCTGGTGACGACTAAGGAAAATTCAAGGGGTGTTTACCTCAGTGGAAGGAATATCCCCGGAGTATCGGTAAGTCCAGTTGCTGGATTGAATGCTCTAGCGGTGGTTCGGCCTCAACGACTGTTGCTGACTCGCGACGCACTCGAATTGATCAAGTCGCAATCAACTGAGGCTGCGGCGTAGGCAACTGAGGCCGCGGCGTAGGCAACTGAGGCCGCGGCGTAGGTCGCTAAGAGAAGAATTGATTTTGGCTGGTGGAACAAGATGAGCGAAACTAAGACAACAGATAATCAACAAACATTGGCGCTTGCGCCCTATCAGGTGATTGTCAAGCCGCTGGTAACTGAAAAAGGTGTTCATCGCGCCAGTCATCAGAACCAGTATACGTTTGAGATTCATCCGTTGGCGACCAAGGGTCAGGTGAAAGCTGCTGTTGAAGAATTGTTTAACGTTCGAGTTCTGCATGTGCGTACTCAATGTCGTCAGGGTAAATCTCGTCGGTATCGACATAGAGAGGGCCAGACGTCCGATTGGAAGAAAGCGATTGTTAAATTGAACAAAGACGATCGAATTAATTTCTTCTAGGCGAGTTGGTGGAGATTGTGGTCTTGGTGATTGGTTCCAAGCGAGTTTGGTGGATTATTCATGGGTATTCGACAGTATAGGCCGACATCTGCTGGCAGGCGAAATGCTTCGGTCAGTGACTTTTCGGAGTTGACGCCCGGGGCAACGCCGGAAAAGAGTTTGTTGCGTCCCAAGAAGAAAAAGGGTGGCCGGAACAATCAAGGCAAAATTACTGCGCGGCATCGCGGTGGTGGACACAAGCGTCAATATCGCATGATTGACTTCCGCAGAGACAAGGACGGTATTTTAGGTAAGGTCGATTCGGTACAGTATGACCCCAATCGCTCTTGTCGCATTGCGTTAATTGTTTATGCGGATGGCGAAAAGCGTTATATCATCGCTCCCGACGGGATGAAAGCTGGCGATACGATTGAGAATGGCCCGAATTCGCCCCCAAAGGTTGGCAATTGCTTGCCGCTGAAAAACATACCAGCCGGAACGGAAATTTTTTGCATAGAGATTCAGCCGGGGCGCGGGGCAGCTCTGTGTCGCAGCGCTGGCAGTTTGGCAACGTTGATGGCTCGTGAAGCCGACTGGGCTCAGTTGACATTGCCGAGCGGTGAAATTCGGCGTGTTCCGTCGAGCTGTCGTGCGACGATTGGTAAGGGCAGTAATCCGGATCATGATGCGATTTTGATCGGCAAGGCTGGTCGCAATCGCTGGAAGGGTTGGCGGCCGCACGTACGCGGCACTGCCATGAATCCAATTGACCATCCGCATGGTGGTGGTGAAGGTAGAACTAAAGGTGGCCGCCATCCGGTCAGTCCGCAAGGTAAGTTGGCCAAGGGTGGTGCGACTCGTCGGCCGCGTAAGCCATCCAATTCGTCGATCATTCGGCGCAGAAAGTCCCGTCGGTACGGGCAGTTGAAGTTGAAATAGTGACGTGGTCGATGTTTCGTCAGGTGGCTGGCGGGCAGATACGTTTCGGAGTCGAGTAGAAAATCGTTAATAAGTGATTTGGCCATGGGACGATCCACAAAAAAAGGTCCGTTTGTTGACCCAAAATTGTTTGCCAAGGTGGTAAAAGTACAACAGGCAGGATCGGGTGAGCCCGTTACGACCTGGGCACGGCGATGTACGATTGTGCCGGAATTTGTGGGGGCTACCTTGATGGTGCATAACGGCAAGCAGCATATGAAGGTATATGTGACGGAAGATATGGTTGGGCATAAGTTGGGCGAGTTCGCGCCGACTCGAACGTTTCGAGGGCATAGCGGGAACAAAGGCGCAAAGAAGTAAGTTGGGTTCGTGGGATTTGACGGAGAGAGGCCATTATGGCGTTTCGTGCTACACATCGATTTGCACGCATTAGCGCACGAAAAGTTCGCCCTTTGGCGGATTTGGTTCGGGGAAAGTTCGCCGACCAAGCGTTGAATATTTTGCGACATCATCCGAATCGCGGCGCAAGGATGTTGGAGAAAGTATTGCAAAGCGCATTGGGCAATGCTCAAGATCCAGATCAAAACAAAGGTCAGTCTTTTGCCCCGGATCGACTAGTGATTATGGATGCGAGAATCGACGGCGGTCCAATGTTCAAGCGCATTCGACCTCGAGCTCGCGGTATGGCATTTGGTATTTTGCGGCGCACCAGTCATATCACGGTTGAATTGGAACTGCTGGAGTCAATGTAAAGAGAAAAGTATGGGACAAAAAGTAAATCCAGTTGGCTTCCGCACAGGCGTTGTAATCGGATGGAAGAGTCGTTGGTACGCTTCCAAGCAGGAGTTTGCGAGTCTGTTGATCGAAGATCAAAAGATCCGTACGTTTATCAAAGACCATCCGAAAAAGCGGACACAATATCGTAACGCCGGAATCGATCGAATTGAGATCGAACGGACTCGCGATGAGGTGCGTGTGATGTTGTTCGTCGCTCGCCCTGGATTGATTATTGGCAAGAAAGGGCAGGACGTCGAAGCCCTGCAAGAAGAGTTGCAGTCGTTAATCGGTCGACGTGTGAACTTGAAGATTGAAGAAGTTGCGCGGCCTGAGATTCAAGCCCAGTTGGTGGCTGAGGACATTGCTCAGCAGCTCACCAAGCGAGCTAATTTTCGCCGCACAATGAAGCGAGCGATCGAGACGACGATGGATGCAGGAGCCAAGGGAATCAAGGTTCAGTTGGCTGGTCGTTTAGGTGGAGCAGAAATGGCGCGGCGAGAAAAGGCGAATGCTGGTGCGCTGCCCTTGAGTACTCTGCAAGCAAAAATAGATTATGGGTTTGCCGAGGCTGCGACGCCTCAAGGCAATATTGGAATACAAGTTTGGGTCAATCAAGGTACTTACTTAGGAGACTCTGGCGATGGCGCTGATGCCCAAGCGGGTCAAGCATCGAAAAAGCCAAAGAGGTCGTATAAAAGGTAACGCCACTCGCGGTAATAAAGTGGTTTACGGCGACTTTGGATTGCAGGCCAAAATGGGCGGTTGGATTAAAGGTCGCACCATCGAGGCTGGACGTATCGCTGCACAGCAATACGTTCGAGGTGAAGGACGATTATATATCCGGATCTTTCCAAGCAAGCCAATTTCATCGAAGCCTTTGGAGACCCGAATGGGTAAAGGTAAAGGCGAACCAGAACATTGGGTAGCGGTGGTTAAGCCAGGTACTGTGTTATACGAACTCGGCGGAGTGACTGAGCAACAGGCCAAGGTCTGTTTTGCGAGATTGTCGGCGAAGATGCCTATTCCGGTAAGGCTGGTTCGACGTCGACCAGCTTGACGTGGGTATTCTCCTGAGTGTTTTGGCGGTTTGGAGTTTGAGATGAAGGCAGCCGAATTACGTGAGATGAGCGACGAACAGTTGGCATTAACCGCTAAGGAGGCAGCGGATTTTTTGTTCCGCCTGCGAGCGCAGTCGCAAACGGAGAAGTTGGATACGCCGAGCGCTTTGCGGCACAATCGGCGTTTGATCGCACGTATTCGAACTTTGCAGACTCAGCGAGTCTCCCAGGCACAGCGAGCGAAAAAGTCTTAGCGTTTGTACTGTCCTGATATCGTTTAGATTAACGGGTTACGCGGCAAAAGTTGTAAGTGGAAGAAGGCGGTATGCCAGCTCGAAAAGTTGTCGGAATCGTGACTAGCGACAAAGCGTTGAAGACGCGCCGTGTCGAGATTAATCGACTGGTGAAACATGCGAAATACGGCAAGTACATTCGCAAACGAACAGTTTGTCATGTACATGACGAAAACAACGAATCCCATGTCGGTGACGTGGTGGAGATTCAGGAAAGCCGACCGCTGAGTCGCCTGAAACGATGGACTTTGGTGCAAATTATCGAGAAAAACAAAGCGGTGGATTTGGTGGCGCTCAAGGCAGCGCGGCGGGGACAGGGTGATATCGATCAACGAGCAGTCGCCGAAGTGGTTGGCGTGGACGCGCCAACGGTTGGTGGATAAATAGCCGATTCGATCGAGGCCTTCGCGGTGGTGTTGTAAGTCTAGGTTTAGTTAGTATTTTGCGGTGCATGCATGATTCAGCAAGAGACACGTCTCGCAGTGGCGGATAACACTGGCGCACGCGAAGTGATGTGTATCAAGGTGCTTGGAGGCAGCCGGCGTCGATACGCCGGGATTGGCGATATCATCATTTGTTCGGTGAAGAGTGTTATCCCGGGCAGTGAGATCAAGAAGAAAGCGGTCGTGCGAGCGGTGGTTGTGCGTTGCAAACAACCAACTCGTCGACCAGATGGCAGTTACATTCGGTTCGACAGTAATGCAGTAGTGCTGATTGACAAGGATTCAAATCCTCGTGGGACACGTATTTTCGGAGCAGTTGCTCGCGAATTGCGCGACAAAAGTTTTATGAAGATCGTCAGTTTGGCCAGTGAGGTGGTGTGATGATTATCCGTGTCAACGACGTAGTGGTGGTGATTGCCGGCGCGGATAAGGGTCGGCACGGCAAAGTGCTGAAAGTCGACCGCACGAACGGCAAGGTGATTGTTGAAGGGATCGCACGAGTTTACAAGCATGTAAAACGTAGCGGCAAAAATCCTCAGGGCGGTCGTTTGTCGAAAGAAATGGGCATCGATATCAGTAATGTATCGTTGATCTGTCCTCAAACAGGTAAACCCACGCGGATGGGCGTGCGCGTGCTTGAGGACGGTAGTAAGGAACGGTACAGCAAACGCAGTGGTGTTTCGCTGGGCGTCGTCGCGCCACCGAAGTCGCACCGAGAGAAATCTCCGAAGTAGCCGATTGTTGCGGAATTTTGAGTAATCGTAGGATTTAAGGTTGTAGAGTTAGGACCAGCGGCAATGGCCCCAAGGTTGCAAGAACAGTATTTAAACGTCATCCGTCCAGCTCTTTCAAAAGAATTGGGGATTGCGAACCCTATGGCGATTCCTCGCTTGACGAAAATTGTCGTTAACATGGGAGTCGGCGAAGCGGTCCAAGATAAGAAACACTTGGAGATCGCAGTCGATGCGATGGCGGATATTACTGGCCAACGACCAGTAATTACGTTAGCTCGTCATTCCATAGCAGGTTTTAAGTTGCGCGAAGGAATGGCGATCGGTTGCAAAGTCACATTGCGAAAGCATCGCATGTACGAGTTTTTGGATCGTTTGGTAACGATAGCCTTGCCGCGCGTTCGCGACTTTCGAGGAATCAGCCGGACGGCATTCGACGGACATGGGAATTACAGTCTTGGTTTGGCTGAGCATCTGGTATTTCCAGAGCTGAATCCAGACAAGTACACTCGGCAGCAGGGAATGAATATCACAATTTGTACGACTGCAGCAGTTAACGAGCATGCGTTCAAATTGTTAGAAATGTTTGGACTGCCTTTCCGTGCGGCGCGCAAACCAAAATCGGGTGCAGCGTAATTCGTCGGCTTAGGCTATTCGCATTGGAAATGGTGGTGGGTGGCATGCAAAGTGAGATGTTTAATTTGTATTGTGGGAATTAAAGTCTGTGGCAAGCAAAAGTAAGATCGCCAAAGCAAATCGAACTCCCAAGTTTTCTACGAGGCGTGAAAGCCGTTGCAAGCTGTGCGGCCGACCGCGGGCAGTTTACCGCAAGTTCGGGATCTGTCGGATTTGTTTCCGCAAGTTAGCGGATCAGGGGTTGATTCCGGGTGTGCGCAAAGCCAGTTGGTAGCTGTAAGGGGACGTAGACAACCATGATGACTGATCCGATTGCCGATATGCTCACTCGCATTCGCAATGCTGTTCGCGTTGAACGACCATTCGTCGACATTCCGCTGTCTCGCGTCAAGCGGGGAGTTGCCGAGGTGCTCAAACGAGAGGGTTACATCTGGGATTTCCAGGAAATTGAAGGAATGCCAGTCAAGCAGTTGCGGATTGAATTGAAATACGGTCCCAACGGCGAGAGAGTAATCCAATCGATTCGGCGCGTCAGCAAACCCGGCTGCCGAGTCTACCAAAAGAGCCAGGATTTGCGACCAATCCTCAACGGGCTGGGGATTACGATCATTAGTACCAGCAGTGGTGTGCTAAGTGATCGGGAAGCTCGCCAAAAGCGAGTCGGTGGCGAGATTTTGTGCGAAGTATGTTAGTTGTTGATTGAACTTCGGCAACATTTATTAGTTACGAGTTGTTTGGGAATTGAGCTGCCATGTCGCGAATTGGCAAAAAACCTGTGTCCGTTATCGATGGCGTCAAAGTTAGCGTCGCGGATCGGATTGTGTCTGTAGAGGGCCCGAAGGGCAAGCTTCAGATCAGCCATCATCCGGATATTTCTGTGGAGCTGATTGACGAAGGCAAATCAATCGCCGTGCGTCGGTCAGATGATGAACGTCAAAGTCGCGCACTGCATGGATTGACGCGTGCCTTAATCAACAACATGATTTTTGGGGTCAAGAACGGATACGAGAAAAAGCTAGAGATCATTGGCGTAGGTTATGTTTGCTCGGTACAGGGCAAGAAACTGAATCTACGTGTGGGTTTCGCTAACGAATTAAAACGCGATATTCCTGCTGGCCTGGAAGTGACCTGCCCGGATCAGACTCACATAGTGATCCGCGGCTGCGACAAGCAATCCGTGGGTCAATTTGCGGCTGAGATACGCGCGCTGCGTAAACCCGAACCTTACAAGGGCAAGGGAATTCGCTACCAGGGCGAGGTGGTTAAGATCAAGCCCGGCAAGTCGGCGACATAGGCGGCTGGATAGAAAATATTATGTGGCTATTGGGCCATGGTGTCGGTTGAAAAATATTAGTGCTGGGGCATTCCCGTGCGATTGAAGAAGATTATTAATAAGCAGAGAGAGCGACGCGGATTTCGCGTGCGTTCGAAAGTACGCGGTTGCGCCGATCGACCTCGACTGTGTGTAGAGAGGTCGCTCAAACATCTTTGCTGCCAATTGATCGATGATTCGGTCGGCAGGACTATTGTTTCGGCTTCGACTCGCGAGAAGGAACTGCGTTCGTCATTTGGAAAGGGCGGCAATTGTCAGGCAGCCGAGCAATTGGGTAAGATTCTTGCTGAGCGAGCGCTCAAGGCAGGTATCAAGCAGGTATGTTTGGACAGAGGATCATGTAAGTATCACGGCCGATTGGCGGCCATGGCCGATGCGGCGCGATCTGCTGGATTAGAGTTTTGATGGGAATTGGGTTGCCTAGGGCCTAAGATTTAGGAGCTGTAAGTACGTGTCAAGCGCAAGTGATTCCTCTCAAGGCGGCGATTCCGTCGAACGAGTGCTCAAGATCAAGCGATGCGCGGCTGTCGTCAAAGGCGGTCGGCGATTCAGCTTTGCTGCACTGGTGGTAGTTGGTGATGGAAAAGGGCATGTAGGCTATGGTTACGGAAAGGCCAATGAAGTTCCGCCAAGTGTCACCAAAGCTCAAAAACAAGCTAATCGTGAGACAATCAGTGTACCGGTAGTTAACGGTACTATTCCGCATACCGTTATCGGCCGGTATGGGGCGGCGAAAGTAATTCTTCTCCCATCGAGCCCTGGTACGGGAATTATTGCCGGACCTGCTGTACGGGCCGTTTGTGAAGCGGCTGGTATCAAGGACATTTTGACAAAGAGTTTTCGCTCGAATAATCCGTCCGTTTTAGTCAAAGCGACCTTTGACGCGTTACGGAAACTGCGAACGCGCGAAGATGTTGAACGGTTGCGTGGGGTCACACTGTCATGAATATTGATGAAGTAAATGTAGGAATCTCCACCAATCGTAAGCCACGTCGGCTTGGTCGCGGGCCAGGATCCGGGCAAGGCAAAACCGCTGGCAAAGGTCACAATGGACACAAATCGCGCAGTGGTTACTCGCGGCATCCAACGTTTCAAGGTGGCGACCTACCGTTGGTTCGCCGAATTCCTAAGCGCGGGTTTCACAATCGATTCGCGGTGACAGTTATTGCGGTGAATGTCGGCCAAATCAATGAACTGTTTAATGCCGGAGAGGCAGTGACGCCCAAGTCCATGCAAGACAAGGGATTGATCAAGCGGCGTTTTGACGAAATCAAAATCCTTGGAGATGGCGTGATTGACAAACCGTTGAAGATTTCTTCGCATCGTTTCAGCGAGTCAGCGAAGGAGAAAATTCAGGCTGCCGGTGGTACTGCGGCAGTAGTGGTTGCTCGACGAACTCCCAAGCAACGTGTGGCCGAGCTGAATAAGAAGTAGTTCAGCGGCGATTTCTGCCGCCTACCTGGCCAATAGATTGCCTTGGTTTTTACACAGACAGTTAGTGACGTTTGGGTAGGGTGCAGTCATGTGGGAAAAATTGCGGGTGATTTTTGCAATCCCCGAGTTGCGACAGAAAATCGTACTCACCTTGTTACTTTTGGCGGTTTACCGAGTTGGGTACATGATCGGTTTACCCATGGTAAACAAGAATCTCGGTAACTCATCCGATCGACAATTTGACCAGTTCTTTGAGAAGGTTTCTCTGTTCTCGGCGACCGATCTTCGAGACGTCACTATTTTCGGGCTCGGGATTATGCCCTATATCTCGGCTTCGATCGTGTTTCAATTACTTGGAAGCGTTTGGAAGCCGATCGAGCAGTTGCGTAAGGAAGGCCAGACGGGCATGCGGAAGATTAACGAATACACTCGTTATCTCACCGTATTTCTATGTATCTTGCAGAGCTGGATATATCTGCGGGCGGTAATCATGCCGCCTGAAATGAATCTGATTGATCCACAATTTTATGCCGAAGGCACGCAGACGCTTCATTTTGGATGGCAGTTGGTGGCGGTGGCCATTATGACCTGTGGTACCGTATTTCTGATGTGGCTTGGTGAGCAGATCGACGAATACGGAATCGGCAATGGCATCAGTTTGTTAATTATGGCGGGTATCCTAGCGCAAATGCCTAAGGCTCTACTAGACCTGCGTGACAACATGACGACAGAATTAAGTGGTTCGTCGGGCGAGATCGGTCCGGATACGTTGATCGTCTTGGCGGCGCTTTTTGTTTCCGTCGTATTTGGAGTTGTGTTTATCACTCTTGGCCAGCGACGAATTCCAACGCAGAGTGCCAAACACGTTCGCGGACGACGAGTCTATGGTGGAACGAAGCAGTTCTTGCCTTTGAGAATAAATCAAGCAGGTGTAATGCCGATTATTTTTGCCAGTAGTTTACTTATGTTGCCTGGGTTGTTGTTCCAAGTGCTGAGTTCCTATGTACCTGATACAAGCTTGGGGATGTTCTTCACGGCTCTATCCAACATATTTAACGGCAATGGGTCGTTGTCGTATCTGATTATGTACGTGCTGTTAATTTTCTTTTTCTGTTACTTCTGGACATCGATTACGTTCAATCCCAAAGAAATGTCGGAGAATCTAAAAGACTACGGAACGTTTATTCCGGGCTATCGACCTGGTAAGAGGACGGCTGATTATCTCGAAAAAGTTATGGTTCGAATCACTTATGTCGGCGCAGCCTTTTTAGCTGTCGTCGCGATCGTGCCGATTCTGGTGAATCAGCAATTGGGAGTTTCGTTTGCAGTAGCCAATTTTTATGGCGGCACGGGATTATTGATTGCGGTTAGTGTAGCTTTCGATTTAATACAAAAAATTGATAATCACTTGTTGATGAGAAATTATCGAGGTCTACTGGAGTCTTAGCAGTCGCGCCGTTTCGTCGAAACAAGTCGAGCGTTTGGCTGGTGACCAAATACTCCGTTTTGCAGCAAGAAGGGTTAATTGGCCATGCGCATTGTCTTTATTGGACCGCCTGGCGCAGGCAAGGGAACCCAGTGCAAACGATTGGTCGAGTTTTTAAAGATACCCCATCTATCGACAGGAGAAATGTTGCGTCAGGTCAAGAACCAGGATTCAGCGTTGGCACGGTGGGTATCGAGTTATTTGGACGCTGGAAAACTAGCACCTGATCATTTGGTGATGCGTATCGTAGCCCAGCGCTTGTCGGCTGGCGACTGTGACATTGGTTGCTTGTTCGATGGATTTCCGCGAACGTTGGTTCAAGCGCAGTTGTTGGACGAACACTTCGCCAAGACTAACCGCAAACTTGACTTCGTGTTGGAACTGCAAGCTGCAGAAGAAGAGTTAATCAAACGCATGAGTAAACGCGCCGAACTGGAGAAACGGGCCGACGATACTCAAGAGACGATTCGCGCGAGGTTGCATGTATACGAAACACAAACAGCTCCCCTGCTGCAATACTATCGCGAGCGAGGTTTGCTTGAGATCGTCGACGGCATGCGCGATCCCGGCTCGGTCTTCGCAGATATTGTTTCGATAGTTGACAAGCGTAGGTCTGGGTAATTGCAACAGGTGGGTTGGGGACAAACGGCTTTTATAAACCGCGGGTCTCCTGCACAAAGGAGGCCAATTACGGCTTGCCAAACGATTCTTCCAATCGATATACTGCGTCGTTCGCGTTAAAAATACATAATTGTGCTCGTCTAGACGGGCAGATGCACCGTGAAAAGTTCAATGACTGTAAGGAGTTAGCCGCATGCCGCGTTTACTCGGCGTGGATATTCCCAATGAAAAAAAGGTAGTCGTATCATTGACTTACCTTTATGGCGTTGGGCCGTACATATCCCGTCAGTTGTGTGTAAAGACGAATGTTGATCCCGATAAACATGCACGCGAACTGACCGAAGATGAACTGAGCCGATTGGCGACTTTGCTTGAACGCGATCACACGGTCGAAGGTCCGTTGCGCAGGCAGGTGGGCCAGAATATCCATCGCTTGCGCGAAATCAAGTGTTATCGCGGATTGCGCCATCGAGTAGGCTTGCCAGTTCGCGGCCAGCGCACGCGGACCAATGCTAGAACTCGTAAGGGTCCGCGAAAGACGGTTGCAGGCAAGAAGGGCGTTAAGGATCTACGATAATTGCTGTGCTATCGATTGATAGCAAATGGCAGAATGAGAACTGAGTTTGCAAAAACTGATTTGGGAGTGATAGAAACGTGGCTAAGGCCAAACGCAGAAAAGTTCGCCGCAATGTGACTGTGGCAATTGCTCACATTCGAGCCACCTTTAACAACACTACGGTAACCATTACTGACACCAAAGGCGATACGCTTTGTTGGGCCAGTGCGGGGACCAGTGGATTCAAGGGGAGCCGCAAGAGCACTCCGTTCGCAGGACAATCGGCTGCTCAGCAAGCAGCAGAGAAAGCTGCGAAGTTTGGGGTCAAGGAAATAGACGTGCGCGTCAAAGGACCTGGTTCGGGGCGCGAGAGCGCGATTACAGCGCTGCAAACCGCAGGTATGACCGTGAAATTGATTGAGGACGTTACCCCAATCCCTCACAACGGTTGCCGACCACGTAAACGCCGGCGAGTTTAGGTTTCCGTCGCTAGTGGTGAGAGTTGGCTAGGGTGATTTCCAAATTTGAGGTTGATTGAGATGCATGTAAAGTGGCGTGGATTAGAGTTACCCAGCGCAGTAGTGGTCGACAAGAACACACTCTCGAGAACCTACGGAAAATTTGTGGCTGAGCCATTTGAAAAGGGGTTCGGTACGACCGTCGGCAATTGCTTGAGAAGAATCTTGTTATCGAGCCTCGAAGGGAGCGCGATTACACAGATTAAGATTCGCGGCGCCCAGCATGAGTTTACGACCTTGCCCGGAATTCTCGAAGATGTGACCGAAATCGTCCTCAATGTAAAGTCGTTGATTGTCAAAAATCATAGCGATTCGACTAGGGTTATCACAGTCGAGCGGAACAAGGCTGGTGTGATTGCCGGTTCGGATGTTGAAACGGATGCCGATGTTGAGATTATCAACAAGCATCATGTGTTGGCCACTTTGACGGACGATGTGCCGTTTGTGATGGAAATGGTGGTCGAGAACGGTCGGGGTTATGTTCCGTCGTCCGAACACAGTACGCGCGATCATGAGATCGGTATCATCCCGGTCGACGCCGTTTATAGTCCAGTCGTGCGCGTGCGGTACGAAGTGGAAGAGACTCGTGTCGGCCAGAAGACGAATTTTGACAAACTGACATTAGAGATTTGGACGGATGGTTCGATTGATCCGGAAATGGCCTTAGTCGAATCAGCAAAGATCTTCCGCAAACATCTCAATCCTTTTGTGCAGTACACCGAACTTGGTCGTCAGGTACATGCTACAGCGCGCGGCGGACCGGGTTCAGTAGAAGCTCAATTGGAAGCCAAGTTGAATATGGCGGTATCGGAATTGACGCTCAGTGTTCGCGCTGCCAATTGCTTAGAGAGCGAAGGCATACGTTT
Organism: Planctomycetaceae bacterium; assembly: GCA_005798335.1. GTDB lineage: Bacteria > Planctomycetota > Planctomycetia > Pirellulales > Pirellulaceae > Aureliella. Next base: position 13,313 of record SYJV01000144.1, read on the forward strand.
GATTCGCGAATTGGTGCAACGTACCGAAGATCAGTTGCTGGAGATTCGCAATTTCGGCGACACTACGTTGAACGAAGTTCGTGACAAGCTGTCCACCCTTGGATTACATTTGGGAATGCGTTTGCCATCATCCCACGCATTTCGATAGTCGTAATTGTTGCGACGATTTTATTGAATAGACACAGATTGAATAGACACAGATAGTAGATACCATGCGTCACCGCAGAACCGGAAGAGTGCTCGGACGAGCACCAAGTCATCGCAAGGCCCTATTGCGCAACCTAGTTTCGGCACTATTCCTCACCGAACGTCCCGATTCGGAAATTGATCCGAACAAGCCAAAAATAAAGGGACGCATCATCACGA
>SYJV01000145.1 GCA_005798335.1 Planctomycetaceae bacterium
CGGCGGACGGTCCCGCCAATTTTGATTCTTGCAAGTGAAGCTACGCTCCCGCCTGAGCCGGGTTTTGATTGCTCGCCATCCGGCTGCGATGGTCGTGGCCGAGCAACTCGATTCAGAATGGATGCTGCTTATGTACGCTCAATGTCTTGGTAACTCTTCGTTCTAATTCGATCTGTTCGAACATGCGGCCAAACTTGAACTCGATTCGCCCGCGAGATCAAAAAACCTCTCGCCAAACGATACGACTTGTGCCAGATTACACAGACCGAATGCACAGAGTGGTTACGATCCGGCGAAGGCAAGTATGAATGGAACGACGTTGCTGCCCGCTTTGCCGGAGGCCAATGAAGAGGAAGTATTCACGCTGGTGCATGATGCGAATCGCAATCCAGGCAAGGTGAACCATGCAGTACAAATCGATCGTACACGAACTGATCCAGGAGCAACCCGACCTCCACGCAAAACTCACGTCCAGCAACTCCTTGCTTTCGACGATCAACCAAATGGCGAAGGAGCTACGCGAGAGTCATCTATCGATAGTGGAGCAACTTTGGGAGGTCCGACCGGGTACATCGGAACTGCAAGTCCGCTCGGAGGCGATGGAAACAGCTATTCACGATCTTCGGAACCTGCTGCTGATGCAAATTCCCGCGAACGATTCAAGCCCGCTGTCGCTGGACGGCGCGATGGCGTTCATCCAACGTCGTTCGCCGCAAAGCTGAAACCTCGCCGTAAGCACGATACACCACTCTTTGACGGACTTGATGAAGGCTTACCGCAATCTTATAAGCCATCGTATGAAGCAACCGTTGTTGCCAACCAACCACAGGCGACGGCAAAGCCAGTTCAGGAAGCTGTTCACGCAAATTTAAAACAAGTCGATGCGATACCTTCAATACCCGTGACGTTGGTGTCGGGTGACAAAGCCAAAGCTCGGGATATCCTGAGCGCCATTCGGGTACTGAATAGGCTGGAAACAGAGCATCGGCCTACTACTGAGTCCGAACGTGCGGCATTGTCACGCTTTGGCGGTTTTGGAGCAGTTGCATTGTCGCTGTTTCCTGATCCGCTAACTGGCAAGTACAAGGATGCAGGCTGGAAGACGCTTGGTGATGAATTGCAATCGCTCTTGTCGCCGGAAGACTACGAAAGTGCCAAGCGGACCACGTTCAATGCGTTCTACACGTCGCCCGAGGTGATGGAAGCGATGCACTCCGCACTTGATCGCCTTGGAACGCCACAAAACGGCGTCATTCTGGAGCCAGGTTGCGGCATCGGCAGGTTCATGGGACATGGTCACGCAAATGCCAGATACATCGGAGTAGAGTTGGATAGAACGTCCGGCAGGATCGCTCGGGCGCTTTATCCCCAGCACGACATTCGAATCGAAAACTTTCGGGATACCAAGCTGCCACTGCTCGATGCGGTCATCGGCAATGTGCCCTTTGCCAATATCAAGCTGGACTATCACGTCCAGCGGTTCTCGCTGCACGATTACTTCTTTGCCAAATCGGTCGATGCTTTGAAACCAGGCGGCGTGCTGGCCCTGGTGACCAGCCACTATTCGCTCGACAAACAGAACGCCGCGATTCGCGAGTTTCTGGCGGAGCGTGCGGACTTCCTGGGGGCGATCCGACTACCTGCCGAGACTTTCAAGCAGGAAGGTACCAAGGTGGTGACCGATATCGTGTTCTTGCGTAAGCGTGACAAGGACACGCAATCCAGTCATGTCGATCCTGCCTGGCTGGAAACCGGTACCAAGAACGTCGAAGGAGCAGACGTTACCGTCAATCGCTATTTCCTCAACCATCCCGAAATGGTGCTTGGCACCTGGTCACGCGACAACCAGCTCTATGGCGATGAAGGCTTCAGCATCCACGCTAACGGTAATCTCTCCGATCAACTGGCTTTGGCCGTGGCTCGACTGCCGGAAGTGCAAACGGTTCATCCAATTCATGCCGAGCCTGAACCAGCCCCTGCCCGATTCACTCGCCCACCGCCGCTCAAGTTCCTGACCGAAGGCAGCTTCTTCATCGGCGATGATCGCGTCATCTATCAAATTGATGGAGGACAGTCACAACCGGTGACACATGGTAGCACCGTGCTGAAAGCCGATGGCACCATGATGGGCAAACGCTTAAGCGCACTCATCGGACTGCGTGATGCCGCTCGACTGGTGCTGCAATCGCAGAACGAAGCCTGGCCCGAATCGGAACGCATCGCTACCCGTAAATCCCTGGGTCAACTCTACGATCGCTTCGCTCTGGCTTACGGGCCGATCAACAAGACCACCTTCAGCGAAACTCGCGACGGCACCGTCATTCGCCGCATGCCCAACCTGGTCCGCTTTCGCGACGACCCGGACGCCATGCTCGTACTTTCCCTCGAAGACTACGATGAAGTCGAAGCCAAGGCGACCAAGACCGCTATCTTCGGCCAGGATGTCGTCGGTCGGAAACCATCGATCACTAAAGTATCCTCCGCCGAAGAAGGTTTGCTCGTGTCGCTCGACGAAAAGGGCATCGTCGACCTGCCGTTGATTGCCAGCCTCTACGGCAAGCCGGAGTCGACGATCATTCAAGAGCTTGGCGACTTGATCTATCTCGATCCCATCTCCAAGCACTGGGAAACCGCCGACGTGTATCTCTCCGGCAATGTGCGGGAGAAACTCAAGATCGCCGAGACCGCTGGGCCGGAATTCTCCCGCAACGCCGAGAAGCTTCGTTCTGTCCAACCGCCCGATGTGCTGCCTGGTGAAATTGATACCAATCTCGGAGCACCGTGGATTCCGGTTTCCGATATTCACGCGTTCGCATCAGAACTTTTTCACGTCGATCCGTCCGCCATATCGATCGGCCACTTTCAGAAAGATGCCGTGTGGAGTGTCGATCCGAACTATACTGCGGAGCAATCTGTTGCCGCCACTTCTGAGTTCGGCACGCCCCGAGCCAATGGTACCTGGCTCTTGGAACTGGCCCTCAACATGAAATCACCCGTCATCTACGACACCGTTCGGGACGGTGATCGTGAGGAACGCATTGTCAATCCCGAAGCAACACTTGCCGCCAAGGAAAAGCAACGCCTGGTCAAGGAACGCTTTCGAGCCTGGGTGTTTTCCGACGTCGACCCCGACCGCACCGAACGGCTGGTCCGCATCTATAACGACACTTACAACAACTTACGTCTGAGAAAGTTCGACGGCTCGCACCTGGACTTTCCAGGCATGAACCAGACAATCTCTCTCCGGCAACACCAGAAAGACGCCGTGTGGCGAGCCATGTCCAGTGGCAATACTTTGCTCGCTCACGCCGTCGGTGCCGGTAAGACTTTTACCATGGCCGCGACCGGCATGAAGCTCAAGCAGGCCGGATTGGTGAACAAGCCCATGTATGTGGTCCCCAACCACATGCTCGAACAATTCGCCCGCGAGTTCATGCAGCTTTATCCAAACGCAAGGCTACTGGTCGCCAGCAAAGAGGACATGTCGCGCGAGCGTCGCAAGCACCTGACCGCCAAGATCGCCAGCGGCAATTGGGACGGAATCATCGTCACGCACTCTTCCTTCGAGCGAATCGGCATGTCCCAGGATTACCAGGAGGAATTCCTCAATGAGCAGATTCGCGAGTACGACCAGTTGCTAACCGACACCAAGAACAGCGACGCCACTCGCAACAAGCGGAACCTGATCAAGACCATTGAGAAGCAAAAAGCCGCCCGCGAGAACCGCCTCAAGGAGTTGCTGGCCGAAGACAAGAAGGATGACGGCCTGGTGTTCGACGAGCTGGGCGTCGACCATTTGTTCATCGACGAATCGCATTATTTCAAGAACTTAGAGACGGCCACTAAGATGGAACGCGTCGCTGGCATTCAGACCGGCGGAAGCCAACGGGCCTTCGACATGTTCATGAAAGCCCGCTACTTGGGCGAACAACACCCTGGACACGGAGTCACTTTTGCATCCGGTACGCCGATCAGCAACACCATGGTCGAAATGTACAATCTCCAGCGGTTCCTCGATCCCAAGGGGCTGCACGACCGTGGCATCGAGCACTTTGACGCCTGGGCCGCGACCTTTGGTGAAGTCATCGAATCGATGGAGATTTCTCCCGACGGTGCATCGCTTCGGCCACGCAGCCGGTTCGCGCGCTTCAACAATCTGCCCGAACTCCAGCAGATGTTTCGCTCATTCGCCGACGTCCAAACCGCCGACATGCTCGACCTGCCACGTCCCAAGCTCGCAACCGGCAAGCCCATCACAATCTCCTGCCCCATGAACGCTCCCCAACTCGAGCTGCAATCGCAACTGGTCGAACGATACGAGCGACTCCGCAACGAGCGAGTTGATCCACGTGAGGACAATGCCCTTGCCATCACCACCGATGGCCGCAAGCTCGCACTTGACGCTCGCATGCTATCCGCCGATGCCGAGGACGATCCGAACTCAAAGATCAATGCCCTGGTCGGCAACGTAGCTCAAGCCTGGCAGGAATCCGCCGCCACTCGCGGCACGCAGCTTATCTTCTGCGACATGGGCGTTCAGAAGACACCTTGGGGATTTTCCGCCTACGACGACATCATCCGCAAGCTGGTTGCTCGCGGCATTCCCCGAGACCAGATCGCCTCCATCGGCGACGCCGACTCCGATGCCAGAAAGCAAGCCCTGTTCGAGAAAGTGCGTAACGGTTCCATTCGCGTCTTACTCGGCAGCACACAGAAAATGGGCACTGGCACAAACGTCCAGCGCCGCCTGGTCGCCTTGCATCACCTCGATGCCCCGTGGAAGCCAGCCGAAGTCGAACAACGCGACGGCCGCATTCTCCGCCAGGGCAACCAGAATCCCGAGGTCGCCATCTACCGCTACGTCACCGAGGGCAGTTTCGATGCCTATATGTGGCAAGCCTTAGAGACCAAAGCGCGATTCATCAACCAGATCATGACCGGCAACTCGACCGCACGCCGTGCCGAAGACATTGGCGGTCAGGAACTATCCTACGCCGAAGTGAAAGCCATCGCCTCCGGCAACCCTGCCGTTCTCACCCTCGCTGAAGCCGACGCCGAGATCCAGCGGCTTGCCATTCTGGGGAAGAACCACGCCGACGATCAATTCCTGATTCGCCGGAAACTCAAGGAGTTACCCGACACCACTGAGCGGCTGACCAAACGCCGCGACCAGCTCGAGCAAGACATCGCCACCATCGCCGCCAACACTTTCACACCCATGAAAATAGGCGGTCGCACCATCCTGCAAGACGAAGCCCAAAGCGAACTTGGCCTCAAGCTCGCGAGCCTCCCCGAAAAAGTCAACCGACTCACTCAAATCCCACTCGGCGAAATCCACGGCCTGAAGTTCGGGCTGAACCTACTCCCGAACTACCAAGCTCCCGAAGTCACTCTCGAAGGCCAGCTCACTCGCACCACACAACTCAGCCGCAACCACACCGGCCCTCGCGCCATCCTAAACGCAATAGCCCGCCTCGAAAGCACCTACCAGGAGCAACTCGACAAGACCATCCAAGACCTCGCCTTAGCCAGCCAGCAAACCCACGATTTCCAACAACGCCTCGGCCAACCCTTCGCGGATGAAGACTACTTGAAGCATCTTATCGAACTGCGCAACCAACTACGGACCGCCCTATCCGACAAGACAGTCACTCCTGCAAATGACACTCCTCAGTTATCAATCGTAGAAATAGCAAACCAAATCAATGCTTTGCGAAACAATCACACCGTCGAAGAAACCACAAACCGCTACAGCGAAAAACCTCTATCCACTGCTGAGGAGCCGGTGACCACTCGGATTCACAGAAACTCCGCCGATCTCCAAACCGGCGGTCTGACCGAGGGTGCCGAACCAACCACGACGGAAGACGGCTTCCCAATGAACCTTGAAACTGGCCACTTTGAGCAGGTCGACTCCGGGCAATCGTTCACGCAACATCAATCTCGGTTTCGCAACAACGTTGCAGCACGGTCGGCCTAATTCACGAAACTGATCCGCAGATCTAGACCAATTTCAGTCGGGAATTGCGCGATGAACCGTCGAGCGGAACTTCGTCTGATTCTCCGCAACGAATTCCTCCCGGTCTTCAACGAATCGCCTGTAGCATTACACGCATTACACTCGCTGCGCAATTTGCGGTGGCGCAAGGATTGTTTGTCAGATTCCTTCTACTTTCCCATGCTGTCCAAATCAAATTCTTTTTCCTGAACCGCTTGACACGCCTTGGGGGGTACTTCAGAATCTTGCAGTTTCTATAAGCTTTGGGTAGGGTGCTTCTTCAAATGACTGCAAGGAGTCGGCTAATGTCGGAGACGTTGACGTCGAATGTTGTCCAAGTTGTACGTCAGGAAGTTGAGTCTTTGATCGGAGAAGATCGTTTTCGCGACATTCTTCGATGCTTGGAAGTTGAACGAATGGGTGAGTTGCGTGCGATCATCGAGGGTCTTTTGGCTCCGCTGTATATGAGTGCACCGGGTACGGCGGACCAAGAATCGAAACTTATTCGCGTCCGTGTCGTATTTGATTCAGCCTTCTTGGTGCGAGTCTGTGAATCGGAAGGTAGCCGACAACTGTTGGCCATAAGACTAATTGAAATTAACGATCAGATGGCTACCTTAGCCAACTCCCAATACAGTGACAAAAGTGCGATTGAATTCTGGAATCTGGACGGCCGATTCCACACTGAAATTGGGGTTTTTGCAGGAGCAACCAGGACTGGAGATATCATTTCCTTAGTGCAAGAGCGAATTCAGCATATTGGAACCGCTCGGAGTTGTAATACGATGCTGGCGACAGTTAGCGAGCATTCGGCAATCATTGATTTGTTGCAGCAACACGATTCACCCGCCTGGGAAGACATTTGCCACGTCGTTGAAATGCACTCGGCAAACGCAATAGAGCGATGGAAATTGCATCGATTAAATCCAGAGGCGGTGATCACTGTTGATGACGCGCGTCGCGGAATCTCACCGTTGTTGATGGAGGAGGTTTCTAATTACTACGCCTCACTTGAGGCATGTCTACAAGAGGAAGCGCTGCTCGATATCGCAACACAGATTCAATTCCAAGGACACCATGTGGCTTGGATCGATGTCAAGGAAAAAGGAATTCCAACGCAGCGAATGGTGTTGGTGATAAAAAAGTCGCTCGCTGACGTTTCTAGTTTTTTTTCGGAACGCGTCGGCGCCAATTGGAATCGAAGTGGCAGAGAGCTGCAGCTCAAAGTAAAATATCTTGGATAGATTGGGAAATCTCCCGTCGTTTTTTAGAAACGTGAAAGAGATTTTGGCGGATGCGGAATCGGACAATATATGAGGCTTCTCTGTGACACTTGTGATTCCATTTCAAACCAAACTCACAACGCTTGGCGGGCATTTTTTCCCTTCGTTGGAATTGACGATCACAAGCCGATTTCGCTCCGGGGAAAAGCTTTTTGGGTTCGATTTGATTTGGCCAATTTGTACCCGGTCTGAGTACCCAACGATAAATTCCGACGATGCACAGGTAATTGGGCTTGGGTTGACACAAGATAATATTGGCGAATTTAATGTTCCCATTCCGTGGCTCGGCAAGAATGCAGTGGGCAAGTGGGAGAGGTTGAGGTATTCGCTCCCTGGATATCAAGATCGCTACTGGACGTGCGCTTGCCTTGTGACTCCGTTTCTAGCAAGCGGAGCGTTGATGTTTCCGATGCGCGAGTTACTTCGGCACTTTGACATTGTTGGAGCGACAAATAGTAGTATCACCCTTGACACAAAGAAGCCCTTGAAACCAGGCGATCCGTACGGGCTTGCATCGCGATTCCCGAAGGACGTTGACTTTTAGACTTCGTAACGGCTTTGAGGCTACCGAGCCGGGGTACCCGGCGGAATTGTGACTGGGGCAAAGAACCGAACATTTAAACCTTCGCAACGTAGGTTTTGACTCCAGTTCTCACCGTATTTGCACTTCATGGACTCATCGAGCTCACCTAACGTGCTTGCAGTAGCGAGCACTTTTCTCTCAGTTTTTTCAGTGGTGTCAATATCGACGAACGCGACATATTCGCCCGGATGGTTAAGTTGAAACTCAAGATCAAGTCTTGAGCGCGTGGCCTCCTTGTCCGTGAACTTTGTCCCGAAATGTTGGCGCGCTTCTTCGATTATCTCTTTAATTGTTGGCATACACTTCACCCTAAAGCTCCCATATAGCCTAGTTCGCCTATAATCGCAAGTCAATTCGCGTAAGAAGCAACCCGGTACATTTTCGTCCAATTTTGAATGACCACTCAACTGAAAATCATAACGCACACATGCGCAACACATAATAGATTTGCCGCCGCTGGCTGGTGAAGAGGTTGCGATCAATGGCCAAAACTATGCCAGCTTTAGAATTACCAATGCTTGTTCAGGAAGCGGAGCATCGGTGATCATCCGATGCACTCCCAGCCGTCGCTCCGTGTCACACAAATGGCTACCGTCTAGAATTCGTACATCGTAGACTGCCAACGTGCTATGCAACGGTTGTCCAAAAGCCTGATAGATAGATGGCTCACATCTTCGTAACGGTGCGGCGCACCAACTTCCGATTAACTTGCAGCCCGGCATTTGCCAACGCGTCGTTGACCGATTTGACCTACACACCAATCTCGTCTTTGCGGCTCCTAGCAGCCATCGCATGAAAACCTCAAATACATTATTCGCAGTGTGGTTGCTTGAGAAAAGGCTAGCGGCGAAAGATATCGGCTATTTTGTTTGCGAACAGAACAACGATGCGATGCGGCGAGATGATCGACTGAAGGACTGCAATTCTGGCGGCTGGATATCAGCAACCATCGGCAGCAAGTGAACACTGAACTGGAAACCGCCGGGCGGGTGCAGCTCGCCCGGCATCATCATGGAGGAAAATCATGCATCTTACTCTCCCTATCAATGACGCTGAGCAGCAGAACTTCGAGACACTGATCAGTGCTACCAAATCGGACCGCATCTGTTTGGTCAGCGCGTTTGACAATGTAGACCAGCGACCAGCGGTCATGGTCTGTGCCGTTAACTATTCGCCAGGTGCCAACGAGAGCTTTGAATTCGTGCCGCTGGCCAGGCTGTGCGACGGCAATCCCTACGAGCGGTTCGAGCCGCCTACAGCCCAACAATCATCACATGGAGACCCAAGCCATGACTAAGATCAACACGCTCTACATTGTTTCGCGATTGTTCGCGTTACGCTCAAGCATGTCAATGCGATTGACCAACGCGATGCGATGTTCAAGGCGATCGAGCGTTTCAACTGGGAGCAGTTGCAATCCACCGCAGAATTCACGGACGACTTTGTTGAATTCTATGTCGAGCCAGCAGACGAGCACGAGGACGATTCGTCCGTTTGGTTCGACGGAGCAGGCAAGGAGGTATCATGTCGACTGTGACGATTCTTGCTGACCGAATGCAGTGGGTGCTGTAGTGTCCGCGTATGAACATCGAGCAAGCAAAACAAATCCCACTGGAGGATTTTCTCCGGCGGCTTGGCTATGAGCCGAGCCGTCAAGGCCGCGATCAGCTTTGGTATGTCAGTCCATTGCGTGACGAGGACACGCCTTCGTTCAAAGTGAATCGTTCGCGCAATGCCTGGTTCGATTTTGGACTTGGCAAAGGTGGCGATATTGTCGATCTGGTCAAGCAGCTTGAGCGACTCGGGAGCGTCTCCGAGGCATTGGTCCGTATCGAGGAATTGGTTGGAAGCGTTCCGGCCCCTACTCGCTCGCCACGAGCGTCTGTTGATCATGAGCCGGTACCGACACTCGAGCTGACGAATATCGGACCAGTCCAATCCAAATTGCTCGTGGGTTACATGCGTGCACGTGGCATCGATCCGCATCGAGTGCAGAACTATGTCCAGGAAGCTCATTATCAGCGAGGCGGTGACCGCTACTTCGCATTGGCTTTTGCCAACAATAGCGGTGGCTACGAGCTTCGCAATCCGAACTTCAAAGGGACGCTGGGCGCCAAGGACATTACGGTCTTCGAAGGCGATCCAAATTTGGTGCTCGTGTTCGAAGGCTTTTTCGACTTCCTGAGCTTGGTCATGCTCGAAGGGGGCAAGCCGGACGGTACGGTGATCGTCCTGAACTCGGTAGCCAAACGCGAGAAAGCCATCGAGACGATTCGCAAGCTGAATCCAAAGATCGTCGAACTCTACCGCGACCACGACCCAGCCGGTGAGCAGCTTGTCCCGTTCTTCCGATCCGGGTTGCCGAACGCCGAAGTCATCGACAAATCAGACCTCTACCGTGGCTACAACGATCTCAACGACTGGTATGCGAACCGCGAATTGGCGAAATGCATCGGCTGATATTCGAATTTGACCGTGCTTGGCTGGAACCCGGCAAGCATTAAGTTCGTCCGAATGGGCAAGGTTTCGGAATGGCTATTGTGAAATGATCTTGGAGATGATGTGAGCGAGAACCAGTCGGTCGAATGATCGGGGTCGCACGCATATTCGAAGCGTGCCGAGCGCCTGACCAACAAAACACTTTGTGCAATCAGTTTTTTGCATATATAATTGACTAGAAAGGAACCTTTACAAATGCAAATCGATCTTCCCCAAGAGCTAATTCTACGTGTCCAACAGCGTGCCGCCTTACTCCCAAGTGGCTCGGAGTCTGAGGTCATTCGGAAAGCGTTGGATTCACTTGATCTGTTCGAAGAAGAGAAGAACGCAATTCAAGTTGGAATTGACGCATGGCGATCTGGTGACGTCCAGCCGTTGACGGAATTTGACTCTGAGTTTCGAGCAAAGAACCGCATACATTTGGATTCCTAGGTGTTCCAAGTCCTAGTCACCGGGCCTGCTAAAAGAGATATTCAATCAGCGTATGATTGGTGGGCAAGTAACCGATCGGCTTCGGATTCATCTCGTTGGTATCAAGGGATTCTTGGTGCCATAAAGTCTCTTTCAAATTTTCCAGAACGATGTCCAATGGCTCCTGAAGCTGACCTATTGATGCAGGGAATTCGACAGATTCACTACGGCATTGGCTCGCGCCCAACGCATCGAATTGTATTCACGATAAACGAGAATGAGGTCGTGGTTTTACGGGTTCGACACTCATCTCAAGATCGTTTGCTGGCATCCGACTTAGGAGTCGATTAATAGTCCGTCTGAACTCTCAATTTCGGAGCATTCGCAATTCCATGAGTCCAGATTGAAATCAGGGTATTGCGGTGCGTGGGAGATGCGTTGCAGAATCGAGTGTCACCCTTGAATGCAAATATTGTCATTGGGCGCTTGAAAAGGTACCAGCGATGGGCGCTTGAAAAGGTACCAATTTGGGTTTGAGGTGGGGTATAAGTTAGAGAGTGGTATCTTTTGCCCTATTGTTCATCGGCATCCGAGCCGGTGGGCGCTTTGGTAC
>SYJV01000146.1 GCA_005798335.1 Planctomycetaceae bacterium
TAGGCGAGGATTGGGTTGAGTTTTCGAACTTTTTGCAAAGCCAAGCTCAACCCAATCCTCGCCTAGCGGCTGCGGGTTAAACGACGAAATGGCTAGGACCAAAAGCCATACCTTGCACACAAAATGGCGCTGTCCAATTAGGTTACCTCCATGATACGTCTGACGGTTCGCGGGATCGCTTCACAATGTCAACGGGGTCGTCGATTAATAATCGCATTATGGGTGACTTGTGCTTTGAATGGTCTGGTTAAGGCGGAGGTTGGTTTCAACAGAATCGTTCGCAGCATACTCTCGGACCATTGCTACCGTTGCCACGGTCCGGATCCAAACCAGCGTCAAGCTGATCTGCGATTGGATGTTCGCGACGAAGCGATCAAAATAAACGACGCCGGTCGCGCGGCGATCGTTCCAGGCCAACCTAGCGAGAGCTTGGTCGTGGAACGAATCGAGTCGCACGATGTCGATGCGATAATGCCTCCGGTCGATTCCCATAAGAAGCTCTCGGACGCGCACCGGGCGCTGCTCAAACAGTGGATCGCCGAAGGAGCCAAGTATGAAACGCATTGGGCGTTCGAGCCGTTGGTGATCGTGCCGGTTCCGCAAGTGCGCGATGCCAGTTGGGTGCGCAATCCCATCGATCGGTTCATCTTGTCGAAGATCGAACAGCAAGGGCTCGCACCTTCATGTCAAACAGAGAAAGAGACGCTGATCCGTCGCGCGGCGCTCGATATCACTGGTCTGCCTCCCACACTGGCGCAAATCGACGCCTACTTGTTGGATACTTCCGATAGCGCGTATGAAAAAGTAGTAGATCAGTTCCTCAGGTCAGAACACTACGGCGAACGCATGGCAGTAGACTGGCTGGACGCCGCTCGTTTTGCAGATACGAATGGATACCAGGTAGATCGCGACCGCGAAGTTTATGCGTGGCGAGATTGGGTCATCGGAGCGTTCAATCGCAACCTGCCATTCGACCAATTCACGATTGAGCAGTTCGCTGGCGATTTGATTCCCAATGCCACGCTTGACCAGAAGATTGCTACTGGGTTTCATCGCAATCATATGATGAACGAAGAAGGTGGCGTTTTGCCGGAAGAGTTTCTTGCAGAATATCTAGCGGACCGAGTGGAAACTACCACGGCCGTCTGGCTGGGACAAACATTCAATTGCGCTCGTTGTCACGATCACAAATTCGATCCCTTCACACAGCGCGATTTTTATGGGCTCAAAGCTTTCTTTAACGCAGTACCAGAACCCGGGCGCGGGCACTACGAAAAACCCATTCGCGAAAGTAATCCGCCCTTCTTGGCACTGCCGTCGCCCGACCAACTGGCACGACAATCCCAGCTCCAAAGCGAAGTTGATTCACTCACCAAACAAATCGCGGCCTTACCCAAGGTCACGCTGGACCAACTTGACGCTTGGGTTACTCAATTGAACGCGCAAGAATTGAAATGGTTCAACGCAACGTTTGTGCAAATTCAGGCCGATAAACAATCGGCCAGCGTTTCGGACGATCGACAATGGTTGAGCTTCGACGCCCATGGTGACCGCAATCTTGGGTTCACCGCGAAATTGTCACCACTGCCTGCTTCAGTCACCGCAGTCAGATTGTCCTTCGCCTCCGAGTTAGCGGAATCCAATGTGCGACTGCGCGATCTACAAATTTCAATAGTCGCCCGTGATGCCAGTAGCGAACTATCTCGTCTGAAGATTCTGCCACGCGTGGTCGGCAATTCTGTCTCGGTAGAAGAATTGGCCAAAGCTTTCGACACCGACGCGCGCTCGATTGCGGTATTGAAACTAGGCAAGAACTCGCCTGCCAGCGCAGTCTTTGAAATTGCCCACCAGCGTAGTACTTCGGCAGCAACTGTCGAATTAACTGCGAACTTGAAATTCAGTGGCGTTACCGAGCCGTTCTGCATGAGCGTTCAGTGGTGTGAACAATCGTCCGCATTGCTTGTTCCCTCCAAGATCAATAACGTCGCTCGCAAAGGCATCGCCAGTTTATCGGCTGAGGAAAAGAAACAGTTGCTGGAGTTTCGCCATGCGCAGTCTGCCGAGTTTCAAGCACTATCTCTTCGGCTGAGCGAGGCAACTAAGCAGCTTGACGAATTGCAGCGCGAGATTCCGACGACGCTGGTGATGGCAGAAATGGATCAACCGCGCCCGACGTATGTTTTGATGCGCGGTGCTTACGACAAACCGGGTGCCGAAGTTGCCGCCAAAACTCCCGAAGTGCTGCCACCCATGAATCCGACGTACCCCAAGAATCGGCTGGGTCTGGCTCGATGGTTGGTCGATCCACGAAATCCGCTTACAGCTCGAGTCACAGTGAACAGGTTTTGGCAAGCTATTTTCGGAACGGGCCTGGTGCGCACGAGCGAAGATTTTGGCGCCCAGGGAGAGCCTCCCAGCCATCCCGAGTTGCTCGATTGGCTGGCAGTAGAGCTGATGCATTCCGGATGGAATGTGAAATCGCTGTTGAGAACCATATTGACTAGCGCAACGTACCGTCAGAGTTCGCGCGTAACGCCGGAACTGCTCCGCGCGGACCCGGACAATCGTCTGCTGGCGCGCGGGCCACGATTTCGATTGCAAGCGGAGTTCGTGCGCGATGCCGCCCTGGCCTCAAGCGGCTTGTTGGTTCGCAAGCTCGGCGGGCCCTCGGTGAAACCGTATCACCCGGCGGGTTTGTACGAACAAATTACAGCAGGCAATGGCACCAACACTTATGTCGTCGGACGCGGAGACGATTTGTACCGGCGAAGCCTATATACGTACTGGAAGCGGTCCGTTCCCAATCCGGCCATGCTAGTGTTCGACGCACCCTTTCGAGAGACATGCTCGTTGCGGCGACCGCGGACTAACACACCTCTTCAAGCTCTCAATTTACTGAATGATACTACGTATGTCGAAGCGGCTCGATTCTTGGCGGAGCGCATGTTGCGAGAAGGTGGTTCCGATAGCGACTCGAGAATAACTCACGGATTTCGACTGTTGCTGGCACGTCGACCCAAGGCAGAGGAACTGCGCATTCTGCGTGACTCGTTTGAGCGCGCGACGGCAGACTTCGAACGCGATCCTCAGGCGGCGCAAAGTCTATTAGCAATCGGCGACAAAGCGGCGGACGCGAGCTTGGACCGCATTGCGCTAGCCGCGATGACTTCGGTGGCCAGCACGATACTGAATCTCGATGAAGCGATCACTAAGGAATAATGGAGCTGTAATCATGCCGATTCATCCACCATTGGCGAACTGTTCGCGACGGCTGTTCCTGGGCGACGCAACTGCTTGTTTAGGCGCCAGCGCCCTGGCGACATTGCTGAGCGGCGACCTGCGATCAGCATCACCGCTAATGCACTTGACCGCGAAGGCCAAACGCGTGATTTGGCTGACGCAAGCTGGAGCACCATCGCAATTGGAGCTGATGGATTACAAGCCAAATCTACTCGCTCATTTTGATAAGGACTTGCCCGAATCCGTTCGTGGCGGCCAGCGACTAACCGGTATGACGTCAGGGCAAAAACGATTCCCGGTGGCTCCGTCTCGGTTTCGATTTCAGCAGCACGGGCAAGCGGGAGTTTGGTTTAGCGAACTGTTGCCGCACACCGCCAAACTGGCCGACGACATCTGTGTGGTTCGTTCGTTGCACACCGAAGCCATCAATCACGATCCAGCGATGACGTTGCTGCAGACCGGTCATCAGATTTCTGGTCGGCCGTCATTTGGCGCTTGGGTGGCTTATGGTTTGGGATCGATGAATCATGAACTCCCTACTTTCGTCGCGATGATCTCGCGTCCAAGCGGGCCTACTAACGCTCAACCGCTGCACGAGCGCATGTGGGGAGCCGGATTCTTGCCGTCAAAGTTCCAGGGTGTCCGACTCAGCTCAGGTAAAGACCCAGTGCTGTTTCTATCGAACCCTGGCGGTATCAATCCCGCGCGTCGCCGTGCGATGTTGGACGACATTTCCGCATTGAATCGGTTGAAGTTCAATGACTATCAAGATCCAGAAACCATCGCCCGCATCGACCAATACGAAATGGCTTTTCGCATGCAAGCCGCCGTGCCGGAATTGGCCGATCTGTCGCGCGAGCCCGAGTCCACTTTTCAGGCCTATGGTCCGGAGTCCAAGAAGCCCGGGACTTACGCGGCCAACTGCATTCTTGCGCGGCGTTTGGCCGAGCGCGGCGTACGATTTATTCAGCTTTATCATCGCGGCTGGGACCAACACAATAGTCTCCCCAGCGGAATATCCAGCCAGTGTTACGATACCGATCAGCCCAGCGCGGCGCTGGTGTCGGACTTGAAACAGCGCGGGATGTTGGAGGATACGCTGGTGATTTGGGGCGGCGAGTTTGGACGCACGGTATATTCGCAAGGCACGTTGACGCGAGACAACTACGGTCGCGATCATCATCCTCGCTGTTACAGCATTTTGTTGGCCGGAGCGGGCATTTGCGGCGGACACACGCATGGAGAAACAGACGACTTCTCTTACAACATCGTTCGCGACGGTGTTCATATCCACGATCTGAACGCGACCGCCATGCACTTATTGGGCATCGATCACACGCGACTGACCTTTCGATACCAGGGGCGCGATTACCGCCTGACAGATGTCGATGGGCAAATCGTCAATTCGATTTTGAGCTAACCGGTACGCTTGCGGTGCGGCAAAGATTCAGCGTTGGGGGTGGCGCGTTCAGCAGCCAGCTAGACTCATGCCGCTCCTCAGAACAGATTGCTGGCTATTTCGAATCCACCGGCGACAATAAACAGCAGCAACGTCAAGACTAACAGCAGCGTAGTCAGCATCGAATTGCGATTCTTCTGGCCGATCAATCGAGCGTTTCCGTTGAGTAGTAGCAGTGCGATCGCCAGCATGGGAATAAATAACGCTCCTACGATACCATTAATTTTCATCGCGAACTGAAAATTGAACAGGAACAGCCCTGAAATGGGAATGATCGCAATCGCCCACAGATGATAGCGGTAGGCTGGCGAGTGCAACCAATCTGCGCCACGTACGTGTGGTGATGCGTTCCTTGGTTCCGCGCGACTGGCTGCTCCAGTCATGCGCCAACAATCTACGAACAAATACGGAATGCTCTGCCAAACGCCAAGCAAACTGCTGAAAACAGCTCCCCACGCCCCGATCAGAAATGCCCATTGTGCAGCCGGGCCAGCCGAATCGAGTTCGTCGCGCAACATGCCCGCAACTTTGACAATCAACGTCGCGCCCGAGCCTTCTAGCTGGCCAATGCGGCTGCCGATGACGACCATTCCCAATCCGAAAATCGCGGTCATGGTATAGCCAATTGCCAGATCGAAACGGCAAATCGGCAAATCTTCGGGATTGGTTCTGCCCTCTTCGCGAATCCAGTAGCCGTAGCACAGCATGGTAACTGTGCCGCCGATGCCGCCCAACATCGCGATGGTCCAGGCCAGTCCACCTTCGCCCAGCTTGGGAATCGTCGGCACGAACAAACCGGCCAGCATGTCCGGGTAGCTGGGGCGGAGCACGATCATGGTTGCGCAGATTACTCCAAACATGACTCCAGCGCAGGCCGACATCACTTTCTCAAACCAAGGATATCCGCCCAGTAAGATCAGGCCCACGGCCACCGCGCTATGCAGAATTCCAAAGACGATCTTGGCGACCACGGCGTCTTCGAAAATTGGCAACATGGCATGCATCGTCACCCCGCAGGCACTCATCAGCGCCATCCCAAGAAGATAGATCCAGATCATCATATACGTCATGAATATCCAGCGAGCCGGCGCGCCGAGGTGTCGAAAGCAACCTTCCAATAGCGTTGTTCCGGTGGCCAATTGCCAGCGCGCAACTCCTTCGTTGAGCAGGAATTTCATACCTGCTCCAACGATCACAGCCCACAGCACGGCTGTGCCCAGCGCACCGCCAGCGAGTGTCGCAGTCGCGAGATCCCCCGCGCCTACACCGGTTGCCGCAACCAGAATTCCTGGCCCGATCGTCGAAAGCGTTAACCAATTTTTTCTCGTCACAGTGTTCACTCTTGCTCAGACCAGCGATTGATGGACGATGTATTACGCGTCAAACTGAAATGGATGGCCACCAGGGCTCTTTGTCCGCCACAGTTCGATCGATTTTGTTTCGCCAACTATAGTTTCCTATGAATGCTCCGCCTAGACCTTTGTTGAACGCGTCTCAGATGCGGCAGATTGACGAGATCTGTAATGCATTCGAATCGGCATATTCTATTGGCCAGCAACCACGCATCGAAGAGTACCTGGCTCAAGCCGCCCCTGAATTGCACCGTCAGTTGCTCAGCGAGCTGGTACAGGTCGAAATGCACTATCGACCGCAGACTTCGGTGAACGAATATGCGTCTCGCTTTCCAGAGTTCCATCCCGAGCAACTCGAGTCGACCTCAACCGACGTTGTTCCGGACTACTATCCGGCGATTCCTGGGTACTCTATTTCCAGTGAATTGGGGCGCGGCGGGATGGGTGTTGTTTACTTGGCGACTGACCTTAGGTTGTTGAGGCAAGTTGCGCTGAAGATGATTCATCCCTCGGGCCAACTCGACGCCGAACATCGCCGCCGATTTTTGGGAGAAGCTCGCGCTGCGGCCCGCTTGCACCATCCCAATCTCGTGCAAGTTTTTGACGCAGGAGAATGGGAGGGCCGGCCCTACTTGGTATTCGAATTGGTTGAGGGTGGGACCCTGTCGGAAAAAATTCGGACGCGTAGTTTATCGTTCCAGGATAGCGCCAAACTCATGGAACAAGTATGCCGGGCAACGCATTTCGCGCACCAGCGGCACATCGTCCATCGCGATCTCAAGCCATCCAACATATTGATCGGGTTGGACGGTTTGCCGCGAATCGGTGACTTTGGATTGGCCAAGCGATTGGACGAAGACAGTCAGCAGACAGTTTCAGGCGTCTTGGTCGGCACACCTTCGTATATGGCGCCTGAGCAGGCATCTGGCCACACACATGCTACCAGCGCTGCTGTCGACATCTATTCGCTGGGGGCGATCTTGTATGAGATGCTGGTCGGGCACCCGCCGCTGAAGGCGGCCAGCGTAATGGAGACTCTCGATCTGCTGCGGACTCGCGAGCCCACGCCTCCCAGATCAATCGATCGCAAGGTCCCTCGCGATTTGGAGACAATTTGCCTGAAGTGCTTGCAGAAGGAACCTGCTCGGCGCTACCTCAGTGCTCGTGTGATGGCTGACGACTTGGCCAGTTACTTGAATGGCGATTCCATTGTTGCACGACCTTCCAGCACATTGGAGCGCACGGGCAGATGGTGTCGTCGACACCCGCTGCCCGCAGCGCTAGTGACTGCGTTGGCGATCGTCATCTTAGTAGGCTTTGCGGCAGTGTGGTCTCAATGGCGAGTCGCTCGTTACAACGCCGAGCAATATCGCCGCGAACGAGATACCGTGCGTGCGGCTGTCGAAGTCGCCCAGGCCAAGACAGCAGAAGCAGAACAGCACCGGCTAGATTCCGAGAAACACCTAGCTGCGTCGGAGAGTCGATTTAGAAAAGCGCAAGCGCCTGTTCAGGAACTAATTAGGCTGGGCAGCGAGTTGATGCGCCAACCCAACATGAATGCACGTGGTCGCAAAGCGCTCGAGCAGGCGACATTGTTTCTCAAGGACCTCATGAACGACAAACAAGACGATCCGCAAGCGATGACGGAAACCGCTTTCGCAGTGAGTACATTTGGTTGGACTTTGCTGGAACACGGTTTGTTCGTCGAAGGCGAAGCAGCCATGCGTGATGCACAAGCGATTACTTCGCAATTAATTGCGTTATCGCCGACCAATTTACGCTACAGGCGACTCCATCGCGATGCAGTGTGGCAGCACGGGATCGCGCAACTGCGACTGGGAAATCATGAGCGAGCCGAACAGGTGCTGCGTGAGAGTGTCTTGCTGGCGGAAGGCGTTCTCAAATTACCAAACATCAATTCGTCCGACCATGTCTCACTAGGGGCGGCGTACAGCAACTTGGCAGTGGAATTGGGAGCCAACAGAAAGTTTGCTGAGGCCGCTCAAGCGCGATTGAAAAGCGTTGAAGTGCTGAGGCGCTGTGCCGAAAAGTTTCCTCGCGATGGTTCGATACCCAGCAACCTGTCATTGGCTTTGTTTAACATGGCTGCGGACTTGTGGGGCAAGGATAAAGTTGCCGCAGAAAAGATGGCTAACGAGGCGCTAGAGATTCGACGAGCCATGGTCAACCGAACCCAGGCGCCGCGTGAAGAGTCAGCTTATTTGGTTGCGAGCTTGCTGCAGCTTGCCAATTGGTATCGAGACGCCCAGCGCATCGAGCAAGGCGAGACGCTGCTCACAGAAGCAATGAAGTACTCCGAGCTAGCTCGGCAACGGTTCCCGGAAGTTTACAGCGTGCGACTGGAATATATCAACTCGCTGCGCGCGACCCTGCGATTTGACGCGTTGCGCTCTACCACTGGGCGCGACACGCATCGCTTCGAATCGCTGGAGCGTGAATTGGACTTGGCGATTCGTGATTTTCCAAGCGAGGATTCTTTCAAACACACTCGCACCAGGGCGATGCTCGAACAGGGAGAAGTCTGTCATCGGCGAGGCGATACGTCCGAAGCCATGGCACATTTCGCAACCAGCTTGAGCGAGTTGCGACGATTGCGATCTTCGACCTCCAACTCGAATCGATATGCCGGCGATATCAATCGTGTGGCCCAAATGATTTTGAATACGGGTTTGCGATTTGAATACGAGAGCGAAAAAATTGCCGCCGTTGACGCGCAACGTGAACTCGCGCCCGAGAATGCGGTGCTGTTAAATGTGCTGGCCTGGCGATTGACCTGCTGTGCCGATTTGGCTCTACAGGATCTGACCGAAGCCGAACGATACGCCCGCCAAGCAGTGGCACTCCGCACCGCTGAACCTTTCTATTACAATACCTTGGCGGTGTGCCTGTTCTATCAAAATCGTCTGGCGGAGTCGGAAGCTGCGTTTGATCAATCGCAACGATTGAAGACTCCTGAACCAGCAGCCGATTGGTATTTCCTGGCGCGTATCCGCGCTCGGCAAGGTCAGCAGGCTGATGCGATCGACTATTTCGAACGAGCCGACCAATGGCGCCAGCAGAACCGAGCAAACGATCCAGAACTGCTGCGATTCGCTGAGGAAGCGGGCGTGGAACTATGAACGCCGCACAAGTATTGCTTAGTTTCGTTAGTCGAGGTAAGGAGCCGCTTCGCCGCGAAGTTCGGCCAGCGCGTTACCCGCGGCGCGTTGCTCAGCTTCTTTCTTGTTGCGCGCCCACGCGGCGGTGAATTTGCGGGGGCCTATTTCCGCTTCGATCTTGAATTGCTTGCTGTGATCGGGGCCACGCTCGCCAATCAATTTATAACAAGGTGCAATTCCATGTTCGCGCTGCGCAAGCTGCTGCAAAGCAGATTTGAAGTTGCCAATGGTGTGTTCTTGTAAGGCCAGAGATAGTTCGTCCTTCAGCGACTCGATAATAAACTTTCGCGCCGGCTCAAATCCTCCGTCCAAATAGATCGCCGCGATTACCGATTCAAAAACATCCGACAACAGGCTGCGCGGAACTCCCGCGGCCGACTGCATCCCCTTGCCCAAAATAAGACACTCTTCCAACCCAAGCCTGCGGCTGATTTTGGCGCAGCAACGGCGCGATACCACGACTGACTTAATCTGAGTCAACTCGCCTTCGAGATATTCGGGATGTTCCGCGAACAACCATTCACAGACGCAGAATCCAAGTACTGCATCCCCTAAGAACTCGAGGCGTTCATTGGACAGCAACCGATTTGCGGCGCCAGAAGAATGCGTCAGCGCGCAAATCAAGATTGACGTATCGCGAAACGTGTATTGGATGCGCTCTTGGCAGATCGCTAATTTTTGTTCGACCGTGAGGTTGGTCGACGAGGAGAAACTGTTCATCCTAATCCTGAAACGCCGAATTGTGTATTCAACGTAGCAGTTTACAGGAAGAGTACTAAGCGAAACGAAAGAGAGAGCTTCACGTTGCCACGCCAGACGCTTGGGTTTCCAGCATCTCGGTTTGTTCGGGCACCTACATCTGGTTGGGCACGAAACGGCCTGCGAAACCTTCTCGACCGATTCCCAACGCGTCTAAGCCAAACATCGCTAAGGTATTTGCGACAGATGGAATACTCCGCGTTGCGGACTCACCCTGTGAACGGCTACTTCTGACCCGTTACAGTGCAGAATCACTATTTTCCAAGCAATCGTCACCAACGATAACTACTGTTGAAAAGTAGCGAAACGCTTGGAGGCGAGATTACCCACAGGAAGGGTGTTTGTCAACGACGGTTGGGAGGGGAATCAGCTCGGATTCTGGTGCAAATGGGGTTTTCTGCCGAGGGAAAGTTTTTTGTGAGCTACGTTCTATTGTTCGGTAAGAAGTATCGCCTTTCCTCGTGGTGCAGAAAATGCCGGTTACGATCCTTCTAGTACTTGTCGCCTGTGGCCTACTCATCGCCACAGTTTCGCAGATCTCATTTGCGGGATTGCGTACCGCGCGCGCCTCCGCTTACGACCATGCCTATCGTCGACGGATGCAAGTCCTCCACCGGCGCACGGCACAAATCGCTCGCTTGGAAAGCGAAATCGTGACGCCTGCCAACAGCAAGGGTGCAGTTCCTTGGCGCATTCTGGAAGTCCGCGAAGTTGTGCAAGAGTCGGCCGATTGCAAATCGTTTTATCTGGTCGACCCACATCGACAAGAATTGCCCAATTATTTTCCGGGGCAGTACCTGATGGTGCGTCCGGCATTGGCATCCGGCAAGCAGGTAACTCGATGTTACTCATTATCCGATACACCACAATCCGATTGCTATCGCATCACAGTCAAACGTCAACAGCCAAGTGAAACCGCAGTTCCGGGCTCGGGAGGTTTGAGCGCCTATTTGCACGACAAAATAAACCCCGGCGATTGCTTGTTGATCGGAGGCCCCGCAGGTCAATTCTATTTAGCACCCGACATGGATACGCCGCTAGTCTTGCTAGCCGCTGGAATTGGCATCACGCCCGTTGTAGCCATGCTGCGCTGGTCTCTCAAGCACACTCCCAATCGCCCAATTCTGGTGCTGTTTCAAGCCAAGGATGCTATTCACTGGCCGTTTGGTCGCCAACTACACGACTGGCAATTGAGCTGCCGCAACTTGCGCGTGGTCACCTACTTCAGTGGCAAAGAGCAACCGTCCAGCATCGGCAATGGTGCCATGGTCCGGATTGGCAAGTTTGCTGCCAAGGACATTGTTAGGTATTTGAAAGATCCAAAACAATCCAACTATTACATGTGCGGTCCCGACAGTTGGATGACCAGTATGCGCGATGGCTTGGCAGTGTACAGTGTTCCTACCAGCCAAATTCACTGGGAATCGTTTGGTGGAACTGCGACGAAAAAGCCCGACGCCACCGCAAAAACGATCACGGACAGCTCAGCCGAAGAATTCTTGGTGAATTTCTCCCTCAGCCAGCGACAAGCGACTTGGTCTGATCCAGAACAGTCGCTGTGGGAGCTAGCTCGCAGCAACGATATCGAAATACCATCGGGTTGCCTCAGCGGTGCGTGCGGCTCTTGCAAACTGCGATTGCTCAACGGCACCGTCAAAAATAGTACCCAAGCCACTGCAGAACTTGCCGAGGGTGAATGCCTCCCCTGCGTAGCTCGTCCGTCAAGTGATTTGATCATCGAGGCCTAAACCGACCGTCAAGTACAAGCCCGACACTCAAGCGAGTGCGAGCTAGGCTTGACGCACTCGCTTGCGCGTCGGCTTGTATTCGCACATGCCTTAGTAAATTCCCATCTGCCGATCGGGCTTAAGACACGCGATCCACGAATGCGACTCGGCGCGAGATGCTGATGCGTAAGGGCGAGTGCAATTGATCAGGCGGCAGCACTCAGTCTTTCAATCAACTCTTCCTGCCCAACACTTCCCGCAATTACGGTTCCTCACAGACTGTACCAACGATCGAAAGATCACACTCACACTGCGCAAGTTTGCCCTTCCCAGAGGGACCTAGCATTCTTCAGTAACCAACACTCGCATGGCTTACCGCTGGCCGATAGAAGTTATATTTCTTATTTCTTACCTGACGTCCCTTCGGAGCTTACAATGGACTTGGGTTCGTTGAGGTGGGGATCCTGACGTCAACTACTATTTTCCTCGATTGTAGACTCCGATTGATTCAGTATGTTGCATCGTTTGGCGCGGGACATCGGTGCGTTTTCGAGCGATTTAGATGTCGATTTGTGATCGAGCTTCAAAATGTGATTCATATAGCCGGATCGAAAGCAATTCAATGGTTGGTAAACTCCAACAAATGAGATTACCGTTGATGCCGTTCGCCATAGCAACGCTCGTTGTGTGTGTGAACATTGCGTGCACGTGTGCTGTTGTCCACGCGGCTGAGTCGTTCCCTGCCGTGGCCACTTTGCTGAAAGCGAGATGCGTCAAGTGCCACGGGCCGATCAAGCCGAAGGGAGGGCTCGATCTGAGCTCAACCAATGGCCTTGGACGCGGCGGAGAGAGCGGAACAGCGGTTATTGCCGGGACGCTGGACAAAAGCTTGCTGTGGCAACGAGTGGAGGCAGGAGAGATGCCGCCGGATGGGGCGCTTGCCGATACTGAGAAAGCGATCTTGCGAACGTGGATTATGGAAGGAGCCGACGGATTGGAAAATGCAGAATCCGGGCATTGGGCCTTTCAACCGTTGGTGAGGTCACCGGAGCCAGTTTTGCGTGACATGGCACGAATACGAAATTCGGTGGATCAATTCGTACATCAGAGGCTGGAAAGCAAAGGGTTGGGGCTTGGGCCGGACGCGAATAAATGGTCGCTTGTAAGGCGAGTGAGTCTCGATGTAACTGGATTACCGCCAAAATTGGCGGATGTCGAAGCATTTGTGAACGATGTTGGGCCCGACGCTTACGAGCGGATGGTGGATCGATACCTCGCATCGCCGAGTTATGGCGAACGCTGGGGCAAGCATTGGCTTGACGCGGCGGGTTACGCGGACTCCAACGGTTACTTCAGCGCAGATACGGATCGCCCGCTGGCGTATCGTTATCGCGATTTCGTCATTCAATCGCTGAACGTTGACAAGCCATTCGATCAGTTCCTGCGCGAGCAATTGGCGGGTGATGAATTAGCTCAATTTCATCCCGGCTCCGCAACTACATCCGAAGTTATCGAGTTGCTGGTCGCGACCCATTTTCTG
Organism: Planctomycetaceae bacterium; assembly: GCA_005798335.1. GTDB lineage: Bacteria > Planctomycetota > Planctomycetia > Pirellulales > Pirellulaceae > Aureliella. The sequence continues at coordinate 13,257 of SYJV01000146.1, forward strand.
CGAAACGGGCAGGATGGGACGGACATTGGCGTCCAAGAGCCGGAAGCTTTCGAGATCGATCGCCGAGCGGCACTCGAAGCAGCGATTCAAGTGACAACATCGTCGTTGCTCGGGCTGACTATTCATTGCGCTCGGTGTCATGACCACAAATTCGAGCCGATTACTCAGCAGGAATATTACGGTTTGCAGGCAGTTCTCTTCCCAGCGTTCAATCCTGGCGACTGGGTGAATCCCAAAGACCGGGTTGTGTACGCATACTTGCCGGGTGAGAAGGAGGCGTGGGAAACGAACGAGCGACAGATCAAGAGTGAACTTGAGCGTCTGCGGACCGAAATAAACGACTGGATGGAACAACATCGCGAGCCGTCGCAGTTATTATTCGGAGAGGAATTCGACGATGATGGCTGGCGCAGCCGCTGGAGCAACACGGCACCGGGAGACGACAAACCAGGAGGGACAGTTTCTCTCAGCGCCACAGCACCGAACTCGGCTGATGCAGTAGATGGCAAGCTACGCCTCAATGTAGGTTCGCAGGAAGCGTGGGTATGCACGGCGTCCGCCGTCGACTGGACTTCCGAATCGATCGGTGGCTGGGTCCAAGTTACGTTCGACTTAATTGACAATAAAACTAGCGAAACACCTTCCGAGCGAATCGGCTATATGATCGCCGCTCACGACTTCGATGATTCGTCCACGGTGGCGGGTGGCAATCTACTGGTAGACGGCAATCCGACGACTGCTACCCAGCTTTATCTCGACTACCCTGGCAGCGACACCAAAATGAACGGTGCCATTGGTCAATTGGGTTATGTTCCCGGGCGCAAATATGGTGTGCGCGTAACAAGGGTCGATGAAAACAAATTTCGCTTGGAACATGTTGTCGACGGACTAATAGAAGGTAAGTCGCACGATTTGTCGGCGACCGATCTCCCCAACGGCGGCTTTGCGTTTTTTTTCAGTTCGAGCCGTGGTTACGTTGTGGACAACGTCCGCATCGAACGGAGTCTGGAAATGCCGAAGGCTTCGATAGATGTTCCGGCGCTTCGAAAGAAAACTGAGGCGCGGAGAAAGTTGTACGACGACCAACGATTAAAATTTGAGTCACAACAAACGAAAGAACCTGGGCGTGCAATCGCTTGGGTTACTGACAAGTCGACCAAGCCTCCGGCGGTGCCGCTGCTGACACGTGGCTTGTACCATCTGCGCGGTCCGAGCGTTGAACCGGGTGCATTGGCGATCTTGACCGATGCGGGACAGGAGTATTGCCCACAGTCGATGTCGAGTGATTCGTCGACGACTGGCCGACGCCTCGGATTCGCGAACTGGTTATTGCGATCGAACGGTCGACCGTCCGCGCTGGTCGCACGAGTGCATGTAAATCGCATCTGGCGAGAGTACTTTGGGCGCGGAATAGTGGCGACAACGGACAACCTAGGGCAAAGCGGTTCATCCCCCACCCATCCAGAGTTAATCAACGATCTGGCGAGGAAACTTGTCGATTCGGGATGGAATCTGAAGGCGTTGCATCGCCAAATCCTGTTTTCGACGACATATCGCCAATCTTCGGCACCGGTTCCAAAAGCATTGGCAGTGGATCCCGATAACAGGTTCTACTGGCGGTTTCCGGTACGAAGGCTGCAGGCTGAAGTAATTCGCGACGCGATGCTTGCCGTCTCCGGGAAGTTGGATGCGACGACGTTTGGTCCATACGTTGCCACTCGGCAGACAGCGGTCGGCGAAGTTGTTGTCAATCCTCAGGACGCGGGCGCGCACCGCCGGTCAATCTATTTGCAGCACCGTCGATCTCAAACGTTGAGTATGCTCAAGGTGTTTGATGCTCCTTCGATTGCAACAATCTGCACATCGCGGCCGTCATCCACTGTACCTTTGCAAGCGCTGTCGATGTTAAATTCCGATTTTGCCGTTGGCGCGGCCGAAGCGTTTGCCAAACGCCTTGTCGCGGAATCTAGTGGCTCGAGCGCCCGATTAATTCGCAGGGCATGGCAGATAGCTGTTGGTCGCGCCCCGACCGCAGCCGAGCAGCAGATCGCCGCCGAATTTTTGGATGGACAGCGACTTCTATACGCACAGTCGCAATCGACCGAAACGAGCCTGGCAGATTTGTGTCAGATGTTACTTGCGAGCAACGCGTTTTTGTTTTTGGAGTAACACAGGAGCCTGCGACCGAGCGGGCGAGAGCATAATCTTTGGCCAATGAGATTTTCGTGGACTGCGCCGCAGCGGCCTGAGAGCTTGGCGAATTTTGCCTATGGATCAAGATGGGAGCGACAGACCTTGAGTTACCAAAATGGCATCTTGAAAGCCGATCGCCGCGTGTTCCTTGGGCGTTCGGCGGTTGGACTCCTCGGATCGATCGCTGTGTCGTGGTTGACGCAGCGCAATGCAAATGCAAGTGGAAGTATCGGCGCTACGGGGCTGCATCACGCGCCAACTGCGGAGCGGATCGTGTGTTTGTTTCAGAATGGAGGCCCAAGCCAAATGGATCTCTTCGATGAGAAGCCGGAACTGGTGCGCCTGAATGGTAAACCCTATCCTGGACAGAACAAAGTGGAGACTTTGTCGCCGTCGGCGTCAGGCAATCTGCTCGGTTCACCGTTTCGATTTTGGCCACGCGGTGAATGTGGAATGCGATTGTCGGAGATTATTCCGCACATTGCTGGAATAGCGGACGAGATCAGCCTTGTCCGATCGATGACCACAGAATCGGTCTGTCATGAAACGGCACTGAGAATTGCTCACAGTGGTCATCCACTGGCGACCGATCGCCCCAGTTTCGGTTCGTGGTTATCTTATGGTCTCGGCTCCGGCAATCAGGATTTACCGGCCTTCGTTGTTCTTCCCGATCCTGGTGGTTTGCCGATTAACGGAACTCTCAACTGGTCTTCAGGCTGGCTACCGGCCCAACATCAGGGAACTCCCTTCAGCATCGGTAACTCATCCGTTCCGGTTCTGAACCTGCGCACACCAGATCGACTTGCTGGCCAGGCGCGTGCGCGTCAATTGCAACTTGTCTTACAACTCAATCGGGAGCACGCCTCGCGTTTTCCCGAAAACACGGATTTAGAAGCACGGTTACACGACTTTGAAACTGCCGCCCGCATGCAATCTGCGGTGCCTGGAGCAGTCGATCTGAATCAGGAAACGCGAGACACGCGCCAGCTCTATGGTCTTGACTGTCCCGCAACTCAGGCTTATGGAACACGTTGTTTGCTGGCGCGACGACTCATCGAACGTGGTGTACGATTTGTTGGAGTTTACTTGAAGGACCAACCGTGGGACACGCACGCCGACAACGCCAGCGCAACAAGGAAAGTTGCCGCGGGTATCGACCAACCGAGTGCCGCTCTGGTGCGAGACTTGAAGCAACGCGGTTTGCTGGATTCAACGCTGGTCGTGTGGATGGGAGAGTTCGGCCGTACGCCGGTCTCGCAGGGAGCAAACGGTCGCGACCACAGCCGCCGGGGATTTTCGTTGTGGCTGGCCGGTGGCGGCATAAAGAGTGGCTATGTACACGGTGCTACCGACGAATTCGGATACGAATCTGTGACGGAGATAGTAACCATGCATGACCTCCATGCTACCCTGCTCCACGCGCTGGGCCTAGACCACCAGCGTCTCGCGTTTGATCACGAAGGCCGAGCAGAAAAACTGACGGATCCCGACCTGACCCGGGCCAACGTCATACGTAAATTGCTGGTCTGAAAGAAATGAAAATGTCTCAGAAACGTGCCAGGAACCGTTACTGGGAGTAAGGAGTACGATTGATAAACTGGCACAGATGGGGCGACCAAAGCGCCGCTTGTGGCGGCTTGATTTATCATGTACTGAACCGCGCCAATGCTCGTATGACCATCTTCGATAAGGAACGCGACTACTAGATTCTCACTTTTGTCCACAAACAACAAACGCCCACCTGTGAAGTGATAGTTGGACAAAATCTCGCGTCTCAAGAACGAATGGATACTGTCCTCTCGAATGTTGAACAGTGTTGACTGAGACTATGTAAGATTGTATCTTACATGGCATGAAGACTAATATTTCCTCTAAAGGTCAAATTGTTTTGCCTGCCCAATTGCGAGAATTGGATCGTATCGAACCAGGGCAACAATTCGACATCGAACGTCTTTCCGCTGGTGAGTATCTGCTTAAAAGGATAGCCGAGCCAGGAAGGCCAGGGTTGATGGATTGGCTGCGTGGCTGCCCCGACAAGAACTGGTTCCAAAGTATCGCCTCCGAATCGACGGACACGCTGTAGATGAAATTCCTTGTTGACGCAAACGTGTTAAGCGAAGCGACCAAGCTGTCTCCAAATCCCATTGCGCTGGACTGGCTGAGCAAGAATGAGAGAGTACTTGCAATGAATCCAATTGTTTTGGGCGAACTGCAATATGGGATTTTACTTTTGCCTTCTGGCAAAAAACGCGCGCGTCTTTTGAAGTGGCTGGCGGCTGGTATCCAGCATCTGGCGATGTTGGTATTGGATGCAGAAACGGCCAACGAATGGGCCCAGCTCTTGTCGGAACTTAAGCGTAGAGGGCACGCGATGCCGATCAAAGACAGTTTGATCGCGGCCAGCGCGCGGCAGCATGGATTGACCATCGCAACGCGAAATACGAAGGACTTTGCTCACGCTGGTGTGAAGCTCGTCAATCCGTTCGCATAGCAGACTTCTCCCCGGTCAGAAGTTTTTTCGAGCAGAAGAGAGAAAAGGCTGCGTCACAACTCTTTTCTAGTGGTTCGGATCAATACAGTTTCCTGATCGAGTGGTGACGGACACGAGGCCGGGGCACCAAAACTACCCGAGCAGGAATACGAGGAACTGAAGGCATCACTGCCTGAAGTAAACGTTGTGCCCAACAAACCCGTCAACTCCAAATGCTGTCTGTGCCGCGATTATCGATCGAAAGTAGGTGACAAGCTTTCTCCTGGTATGGCCTGGCACGCGCGGATAACTCAGCTCAGCCGCGGTAGGTGCTCGGTCGATTCTTGGCCGCGACGCGTCAGCGGCTACGAGCGGCGGCCCAGCAAAATTGGCGCACACCACGTCACCAATTTAGGCGTCTGTTCAGCAAGTTGAGCTGTATGTAGCCGAATAAAAGGTGACACTCTTGTGCTGTAGTATGAGTTAAGCTCTATCTGAGCCAACCACGAGCGCGTTGGTCCAAGAAAGTTACGATCGATGCCTTCACGGCTTGGTGCAACGGGGTATGCGGGACACCGGGAAATCTTTGGCAAAAGGGAGCGAACTCCAGTTCCGAAATAAACGGCACCTCTTGATCGCCTACCGTAATCTGGCAAGGCGATTGAATCTGCAACTCCTCAGCCGCCGAATGAATCTCGCTGACAAACTGATACGTGTCGACTGTCTGGCTGGGTAAAGTATAGATTCCATAGCCGTCGAAAGTATCGATAAGTGCATGTCCAAAGGCTGCACCGACATCGGGAGCATACAAGTAATCCTGCCGCGTACGAAACGGGACCTCGTAAGGCAACCCCAGCGCGACATGCTTCATGGCAGTTGTCGGACTGGATGTTAAGCCAGCATCACGCCCAGGGCCAAACAAAACTCCTGGTCTTAAACAGACAATCGGGACACGAGTGTCTTGATGAAAGATCCTGGCGATATGTTCGCCAGCCAGTTTCCACACACCGTAGACATTTACGGGTTGTGGCTCGACCAACATCGGAACCAGACCCGGTGGATACACAGCGCGCGGACCGTACACCGCAATCGAACTGGCATATACAAACCTCTGCACCGGATGGCCGCACGATTTGATGGCTTCGATCAGATTTTGAGTTCCCGCCAAATTGATCTGCAGTCCCAAATCACGCTGGGCGTTGCAATCGGGCGTTTGCAACGCTGCCAAATGCGCAACATGCGTGACAACATCCGTTCGAAGAATTTCTTCAAGCTGCTTCTGCTGACGAACATCGGCAGCTAAGAACTTCAAGCGTGAAAGGTCCACATCGTGAAAGACTCGCTGCGTTCTGCTTTCACTGACTTCGCGGCTGCACACGATCACGCGAGCTGCCGTGTGGCGTATCAACCATTTCGCGGTCTCTGAACCAATGCAACCATAGCCGCCAGTTATCAAAACGCTCGGTGAATTCATATTTCGACGTGAGTGACTCCACGAACTGCATCAAAATGCCCGATCTTGAGCACGACTCCTTTCAACCCAGGCATTTTGGCGACGAAGGCCGGATCGCACAATAGCACTAGCGGAGACGCCGTTGCAGCCACACTGGTCGCGAGTGTGGACAGATAGTATACGTCCATTGACAACGTGACAATCCAGGGCACAGGCACTGCCGAAGCGATGATCAGCGATTCTTTTTGGCTTGTGACAACCGGTGCTCCATATTCTCGACATTGCGAAGTCAAGAGACTTGGCCCAACTTTGCGCAGCGGTCAATATGCTTAGGACACATGAGCGTTAGATTTATTTAGTTTCGCACTCTTCCACACGCGATGTCATGTCAGTTAGATAAAACTACCGGCTAGCTGTATCTTTGACTGTGGGAACATTTCTCATCGCCTCGATCGCCGCAAATGATGGCTTGTCGCAGGAATGGCGATTTGAATGCGGCGGCACGGGTTATGAGTTGCCGCAGAGGATTGATAAAATCGAGCTAAATGACATCTGACCGGGGTCCGTCCTAAGCTGTGCAGACCGAAAGGGCAATAGATGGTTACGATGGTTCGGCTAGTAACATCGTTGGTATTAATGGCTGGGTTAATTGGAGTATCGCGAGTCGGCGCTCAAGCTCCCGTGACACAAGCTTCTCAAATATCCTTGATGGCAGAGTCCGAGTTTAAATTGAATTTGGATCAGTTCCGCGTGTTAGAACTTCAACTATCTTGGCCTCCTGAGGTCCAGCAACCGGTTGATGCAGGCGCAGGGGCTCGACTGTGGAGTTGTGATGTGGGGGCAGTCGATGCTCCGCCTCTTTTGTTGGTTAGCGCTGCCGATAACCGCCGAATCTGGGTGAATACGTCACGCGATCAGCAGTGGTTCGAGCTTTCTAGCCAGCCTGGCACCATCGGTTCCAATGGCGCCAGTCCGATGTGGCAGGCAAGCGTGCTAAGCCAGCCGAGCTCCAGCACTAAACGAATTTGGCCGACTCCAGATTCAATTCCGCTACGGCTGTACTACCATCAGGCGCTGGATCTTTGGTTGGTCGCGACAGCAGTCGGATGGAAAGGTCGCTTGGAAGTCAATGGTACCTGGCTGAACTTTCAACTGATCGACGCAAATCATGACGGACGTTTGGACAGCGCAGATGACCAATTGTCTGTAGATCTCAACGGCAACGGCCAATACGAGCGGCTCAGAGAGTCGTTCCCGCTGACCCGCTTCTGGCGATTCCAAGGTAAACGATACGCGCTCGCCATCGACCACCAAGCTCGTCGATTCGGGGCTCAGGCGATAGAGAAAACCGGCCAGATGCAGGTCCAGTTCACTCAATCGAAGCACCAGCAACGACCAACGAGCTTCTGCATCAGCTTGATTTCCGAGCTGGGAATTCACGTGGTAATAACAGGTTCCGACCCGGTCAGCGTTCCGGTAGGTATCTACCGTTTGCATTCAGCTACATTGAGTTGGTCTGACCAGGAAAAAGCTAGGGCAACGTTTGCCAGAAATGAACACGCCGGTTCCGTTCATAGCTTTCATGTTGAGCCGGACCAAATAACTAATGTCTTGGCGATTGGAATGCTTGAGCTTGGCGCAAAACTGCAAACGCGATCGACAAACGGCAATGAACTTCAGATCCAGCCTTTTATGGTCAGCGATACCGGATTGTACCTGACTCGCTACAGCACTGGAAAAATAGAAGCCAGTAACGATGGCACTTTGTATGCCTACGTTACGCGGCGAGCCGACGATGCCGAGTCGATCGTGGCTCGCGGATCAACCCAGTTTGCCTGTGGGACGTTCTGTCCCATTCGTTTCGATTGTAAAGGTCAGCAGCCCACTCATCTCAAGCTGGAATTTGATTCTGGACCTCTGGCTAGCCTGCAAGAATCAGAAATCACTCTCGAGCAATTGGAGAAGACAAAACAATGAACCGACTGAAGTTCTACTCCTTGATTGTTTTGCTGTGTCTTTGCCGGGCAACAGGGTCGCTAGCCGAGGAGCCTCGGCCAGCCAAGGCGGAAAGGACTCAGGTCGAGTTCTATGGCACCGTTCGCAACGCGGCTGGAGAACCCGTTCCGAACTGCGAAGTGACCTTTTCAGCTCCATGGCGCGACAAGTGGGATAGATTTTGGATTGTACGGTCCATCGATAACGCTACACCCGCACTCTTAACCACGCACACCGACTCGCATGGTAACTATCGAGTCAAGGTCGATCTGACGGATTCTCGCTGGTTGGGTGCAGGTGACGGAACGGTCGTTGTGCATAGCTCTACCGGTGGTTGGGCAGCGGAGAGTTTTCTTTTGAACAGAGGACTGGTGGATTTACCTCTGGACTTCCAGTTGAATGTAACTCAGAAGATCAGCGTACAAGTTGTTGACGATGCGGGAGCACCAATTGCCAACGCCCGAATCTTGCCGGCTCGTTTCGGCAAAGTTTCCTTGCCGCGCCAGCTCGGTGAACGCTTTGCCACTACCACGGATCAAACTGGAAGAGCGGAAATCGTACGGGTTCATCCCGATCTTCGAATGGTTTATGTGCAACACACGGAATTCGGTCAACGCTGTAACTATGTGGAGCCCACTGACGACGGCGGCGGAAAGGCTGTCTTGCCACGTTCAATCTCCAGCCAACTTCGTTTTAAGCATGTCGACCCCAACCAGACAAATCAGCTTCCAGCGATCGCATGGACCGCCGTCAGCTTTACAGGTCAAGGTGACAAACTCAGTGCCGGCTGGCAGGAGCTTCGTACCTCGCTGGGCCAGAATTCGACCCCATTAAGCTTACCGCCCGGCAACCTCTACTTCGTGACAGATTACCAGACCGGACATGCCCTGTTTGTTACAGATAGGAACAGTTCGCTAAGCGCGGCTACGACCGAAATTGACATCACGTTGGAGCGGGGATTGCACATTACCGGCAAAGTTGCCGATTCTAAAACGGGCTCGCCACTGCCTGGCATAACGCTGATGCACTCGGGTAAGCTGCATGTCCTTTCACGGTCCGATGGGACCTTTGAAGCCTGGTTGCCAAAGTTGAACGATGGGTTTTATCCGGTAGATTCGCTGAACCGCCACTTCCTTCAAGCAGCCTTTTACGTTCGACCCAACGCCGAAACCTCACCGGGAGAGGCCACAGTCCAGCCGTTTGAAATGATTCCGAGCCAAGAGGTCATTGGAACGGTGCTGGCGCCTGACGGAAAACCATTGCCTGGAGTCAACGTGACTTGTCAGAGCAAACAAGAGAGATTCACCAATAGCGTCAATTTCCTGAGTGACCGTCAAGGTCGGTTTGTGATCACGGGCCTTGATGCTGGGGCGCCGGTAAAGCTGAGCGTGGCCGATCGACGCGGAGTTACCGAGACACCCGTGGAAGTATCGCTCAACCCACGGGAAGGTCCCACCATTCGCTTGGTTCCAGCGAATCCCATCAGGTTCCTTGGGCGAACTGTTGATAGCCAAGGAACTCCGATCATCGGCGCTGAAGTAAGCATACTGCGCGGCCAAGTGATGATCGACAACGGGTACCAACCCATCGAATATCAGTCGGTTGACGCATTCAATAGTGAGCCAATGGTCAACAGCCATACAATCCATGTCAGGAGCGACAGTCAAGGTCGTTTTCGGTCGCCAGAGTGCTTTGATACTCGACATCGCTTTGCCGTTCACATCAGACATGCTGGTCACTTTGAAAAGCGTACTTCGTATCGAGCTTTTTCTCGGCAGGACGAATCCACGGCTTACGATTTTGGCGACTTGGTGCTGCGAACCATTCCTTCATCGGACACGGTGCAGATTGATGTAAAGGGGGTGGACGATCGGCCCATTGCAGGAGCCACCGTAGTGTTGGCCCAGCCGGGAATTTTCGGGGGCAAGGGAACTACTCAGGCAGATGGCTCGGTCTCGCTTCAAGCCAAGAATTGCCCTGGCGTTGTAGGTGCGTTTCATCCGGAGTATGGAGCCTTCGTGACGGCTTTCCATCCGAAAAAATCGAATGCTCGCGACTCTTCTGCCGATTCAACTTTCCCTATTGTCCTGGATAAAACTGCTTCAGCACAGCCTTGGCTTAAACCTCAATCGACTATCGATAAACGTCGATCACTCGCGAAGCAACTCTTGAACCGGTTTGAATTTGTCAAACAGCCGAAACTGGACGGGGCTTCGTATTTCGAGGCGACTACCATGCTGGGAGGCATGGCCTTCGCGGACCCAGTTTCCACGATGGCTTTCGCGGTGACCAATAAAGCTGAGCTGGAAAAACGAGCTGAAATTGGACAAACACTGATCTTCAAGATCGCGCAAAGAGAACCAAATATGTTGACTCCTCTGATGCCATTGATTCCCCCCATGCTTCGAGCCAACATGCTGGTGAATCAGGCCAGCGATCTGTCGGTTTCCACTGAAAATCGTCTCAAGACTATCGAGCAAGCGATTCCCGCAGCGCGACAAATGCAAGGCGACGAAGCGGCGGTGGTGTGGGGCAAAATTGTCATGTTGTTGATCGAGTTAGGAGAATCTGAAACGGCGGTTGAGTTGGTCAAGGAGTTTTTCGAGGATTACAAGGACGAGGCGACTTCCGCTAACGGACAAAGATCCAAGCGCGGTGTGGCGCGTTATTTTTATCCTCAGTTGGGGCTGGCGGATTTTCCGCTGGCTTGCAAGCTGATCCAAAAACAGGCGTATCCGCTCGAGATCGAGGGATTGCAATCGCTATCGCTTCTACTGGCCGTGATGACAGGCAATATCGACTGGAACGACGGCCTTAAACAGGTTGGGCAAACTGCTCTCACTCAGGCGCAAGAGGCTCTGGTTCCAGGCGTGTTTGGCAGAACGCCGCTACCCAATCGCCAATTTGTAGATGAATTTGCAAGTCGGATCGCCAGCCCACGCAGGCGAGGTCTGCTGTACATCGGAGCCGCCATGAGAATTCCGCAGTGCTCAACTCTCGAAAGGCAGGAGTTGTTGACGATGGGGATCGATGCGTTAGCTGGTGATGTACAGCCTGCGGATTCGTCCTACTTCAATTCGCTGGCCTATCAATTGAAGGACGAGTGGCTTCGGTTGCAAACGATCGACCCTGCGTTGGCTCGTCGAGCAGCATTTCTGTGCTTGCTGGAATTGAGCGACCATCGGGACGGACAATACTCGTACTTGGCCGAGCGCACCGCCTTGGTCGCACAATCGGTTGCACATTTGAATGTTGAGTTAAGCCAGATCTTGCTGGAACCCTTTGTGGAAGATTTGACATGGCGCTTTACCGCACGTGACATTGGCAGCATTCTTCCACTGAGCATAGCTGCTGGATCAAATCCAGAGTGGGCGTGCAGCAAAGCGCAGGCTCTGATGGATGGAGAATTTAACGGCGACATACTTCGTCAAATGTTGGTTGTGGACACCATCATCGAAGGCCTCGCTGGGCAGCGGTGAAAAAATCACTTGGTTGACAGCGAAAAGAGGTCGCAAAAAAGGCCGCTGGCGCATGAAATCCAGAGGTTGATACTAAGGACAAGCTCAGGCTGATTCGTCAGAGATTGAGCGACATCTCGTGGTGGATGAGACTGCATGAGGTGGTAGCTGGTCCGTCCGACAGTCGTCGAAGCCCTCAGTCCGCAACGGATGTGGATTTGCCACCGATCTAATTCTTTCACATCGATACTTATTTTCCTGCAAATCGGTGACATCCAAACTCCCGTACCGTAGATCTTGGCCCGTTTGGAACGATTGTATGGATTATCGTGCTGATCAATTTGCGGCTCCATTGTATGTCGACAGGGATTTGCTACCTCGCCCAATTCGTGAGGTAACTTTGTTGCAGAATCTGCCGTGGAAATACAGGTTTACAACTTGGTATGTTTTGCCCATCGGAGTATGGAAAGTGCAAGTCATGCGTCTGTTTAACTATCTCAGAAGCAATCGTCGTCGTTGGATTCCTCTAATTCTCGCCGCAGGTTGGTTGGTTGTTGCGACCGGAATGACGCTGAACAATCAAGCGGCTGATCCACGCGATGGACAAATCGAAGTGCATCTCGATCCAACGAAAGTTCTTGGTTCCGATTCTTGCGAAAAATGCCATGCAGCAGAAATCAGCGTGTGGAAACAAACGCCCCATCACGAGACATTTCAAACCTTGCATCGTAAACCTGAGGCGATACAGATTGCGAGCAAGTTGGGCATTTCGTCGTTCAAGCATGACTCCGCGTGCATCAAATGCCATTACACGATGCAACAGTCTGCATCCGGCCTGGAACCCGTTTCCGGAGTCTCATGCGAGTCCTGCCACGGTGCAGCGAAAGATTGGATCGCAATCCATAATGACTACGGCGGACCAGGCGTCACTGGTGAACAGGAAACGCCTGACCATCGCTTGCAGCGATTGCGAGCCAGCATCGCTGGTGGCATGAGAAATCCTGCGAACGTGTATCTAGTTGCGCAAAGTTGCTATCGTTGCCACACCGTCCCGGATGAAAAGCTGGTCAACGTGGGTGGACACAAAGCAGGCAGTCTGGACTTCGAAATCGTGGCTTGGTCGCAAGGCACCGTGCGCCATAACTTCATGCATTCCCATGGACAGTCGAATACCGTGTCCGATCCCGCTCGGCTGCGATTGATGTTCGTCGCAGGCATGATCGCGGATTTGGAGTTCAGTTTGCGAGCCACCGCCAGCGCCACAGAAAAAGCGACATTCGGATTGACAAGTGCTCAGCGAGCCGCACGAGCTGCCAAACGATTGGAAGCTGCTCAGGGCCAACTACAACAGCCGCTGTTGGACGAAGTTTTGCAAGCTTTCAAAGGTGTGAAGCTCAAACTCAACAATCGAGAACAACTCGAAGCAGCCGCGGACAAAATCAACACGCTGGGAATTCGCTTCGCGGCTACTGTAGACGGCAACACGCTAGAGGCGATCCAGAAATACATTCCTTCGGCAGAACGTTGGAAGTAAATTTTGGACTTGGTTCAAGCGAAGTGGGATAAGCTTCCAGCCTTGTTATACCCCACATCTTTTTTGACATAAGTTGACCAATGACCAGTTTTCCTAAATTCCCCAACGTTACCTCGCTAGCAAAGAAAATCGATGTAAGGATCTCAAGAAAAGTATCCAAATCGA
>SYJV01000147.1 GCA_005798335.1 Planctomycetaceae bacterium
ATTGGCGACAGACCGAGTCCATCACCACGTACATTCTCAGTGCAAAGTGATCTTAACATTTACCACTGCTTTCGTTGTGGATCGAAAGGAAGCGTAATCGACTTCTGGTCAGCGTATCGCGGTCTACCGATCAACGCAGCGACCAAAGAGCTATCGACCAATACAAACAGTTCCATGCAGCGAGAAACAAGCAACCCCAGCGACTGCATGGCTGAACCACAAAAACAGCAACAACACCCAAAGCCACCCCGCGAAAGTGGCTCAATTCTCAACCGCGATTGATAACGGATGCTTAAATCCAATTGAATTCAGCATCAACGATTCAAGAATTTGCTTGACGAGCAGCTTCGTACCCCATAGATTCTTGCGCTAGCGTAATCTTGCGAACTATTTTCTTATTGGTTGCTTAACTACTACAGCGCGACATAATCGCCTTTTGCTCCGCAAAAGGAACCTTTCGCGGAGCGAAAGGCGACGATCCTACCAAATCGCGCTGTAGTACTACTTACCCAGCTCGGGAGATGAGGGAGACTGCCATGAATTCACTACGTCGTTTAAGTCTACGAAGTGCCGTGCGAGGATTTACGTTGGTGGAATTGTTGGTGGTCATAGCCATCATCGGTGTTTTAGTAGGACTGCTTTTACCTGCTGTGCAGTCTGCCCGTGAAGCGGCCCGGCGCATGTCGTGCCAAAACAATTTGAAACAGATTGGGTTGTCCCTGCATTTGCACCATGATGCTCACAAGAAATTCCCTCCCGGTATTGCGTCAGGCATGAACACCGGATCGGCAATTGGCAAGCCACGAACGCCGATGGAGTGTACGTGGCTTGCGTTTACTTACCCTTTCATCGAGCAATCAGCGCAGTTTTCGCTGATTGATTGGGCACCCGTGAATCGGAACTTTTACGACACTGGCGGCAGGAGCGTGCGCGCCCTTTCAATTTCGTTGTTCTATTGCCCTTCCGACACGAATCCCAAACCTAATGACAGCTTCGGAGCCGCATTGACGTTTGCCAGAGGCAACTATGTCGCAAACAACGGCATTGGTCCAGCTAGAGAATTTCGAACGGGACCTGGACACACCAACCCCGCGAGTATGGCTCGACCGGGAGGTGCGTTTTACATGAACAGTTGGTTGTCATTTAGCGACTTCGTCGATGGAACGACGCAGACTGTGTTGATCTCCGAGATTCGTTGCCCGGAAAGCACCATGGATGGACGAGGCATTTTACATTATCCGGAGGGACCGCTATATCAACACAACCGGACGCCCAATAGTCCGGCACCGGACGAGATTCGCACCGCCTGGTGCAGCAGCACTCCTCGAGCACCATGCGTTGGCGTGTTTCCCGCCTTCAATCAAATCCGCTATATCGTCACGGCTCGCAGTGCCCATACCGGTGGCGTCAACGTTGCGATGGGCGATGGTGGCGTGCGCTTTGTTGGACAGACCATCGACCTAAGCACTTGGCAAGCGTTATCCTCGCCCTCAGCGGGAGAAACAACGACCAGCACCGAATTGTGAAACCTGCGTTCCGCTCAACATGCATGTGCAGAGTGATATCTATACAACATTTAACATGAGTGGGTTATGTACGATTCGAATCTCCAGTTATACCGTCGGTTTGGGTTGGGATTTACGATTGCATTTTCCGTCGCACTCGCCGGATGTGGCAGCAGCAATTTGGCCTCGGTGCGAGGAACTGTCACGCTCGATGGCACGGCGCTGGAACAGGGTTCAATCGTGTTCGAACCAGCCAATGGCACGGGTCCGGTTACCGGTGGCACGATCCAAAACGGCGAATACTTGCTCACTGGTGAAAGTGCGGCGGTGCCAGGCAAGAAGATCGTGCGCATCAGCGCTTCGCGAGCAACCGGGCGCAAGATCGAAGCTGGCCCACCATCGCCGCCGGGAACATTGGTCGACGAAGTGTTGTTCGTTCCTGCGTCCTACAACGATAAAAGTATGCTCAGCGTTCAGCTCGAGGCAGGCGAAGCAATTCACAATTTCGCCTTGCGATCCAAGCCCGACGGAAAATAATCGTTTAGCGTACGTCGAGTCGCCGCTCCCCATCGAGATAATTTTAGGTTGATCTCCTTTGAACTAGCCGACTATCTCACAGTAGACGTAATCAAAAATCGAGACAAACTAGATGGACAGCGCCACTTTCATTTGCCGTGGAAAGAACAAGTCGTTGCAGCGAAATCGTTTAACCCGCAGCCGCTAGGCGAGGATTGGGTTGAGCTTGGCTTTGCAATAAGTTCGAAAACTCAACCCAATCCTCGCCTAGCGGCTGCGGGTTAAACGACGAAATGGCTAGGGCCAAAAGCCATGCCTTGCACACAAAATGGCGCTGTCCAACTAGCATTGACATTGCAATATTCGAGCAGTTATATTGGGTTTGAAGTTACCGAATTCCTCCGATACCCGATTTTTCGGCTAGGTAATCTATGCGGATCTTCAAACGTTTCTTCATGCCAATTCTGTTGCTGGCGATGTTAGTGGATTGTGCGAGCGCGCAGGACCCAATCCAAACCACGAAGATCTTTCTAATGGACGCTGACGGTTCGAACGTCATGCCGTTTATTATGCTGCCCGAATACAATCACCATGGAGATCCCCAGTATTCGCACGATGGCAAACGAATCTGTTTCACGACTTCAATGGTTGTGGGTGGTGCGGCGAAGTGTTATATCGGCATCGTGGCGGCCAGTGGCGACCTCAGCACGTTAAAGAAGATCGAAGGTGGGCGGCGCGCGAAATGGTCGCCAGACGACACTAAGCTGCTTTTCATGACTCGCCCTTACGAAGATCCGAACCCAGGCATTTACATCATCGACCTGGAGAGTGAGGAACGCTTGCGTCTAGCAGACGGTGATCACCCTTCGTGGTCACCCGATGGTAGTCACATTGCGTATGTCTCGCGGGACCAGAATGGGCTCAACATTACCGTCGCAACTCTGGGGACGCGCAAGAATCTTTTGACCGACGTGTATCAAAACATCACGACGCCCGAATGGTCGCCCAGTGGCGAATACATTGCGTTCTTCGGCTACCGCAATAATGTCCGGGAGCTGACGATCATTAGCTCGCGGGGTGCGAACGAGTTCTTCAGAGTGCGTCTTCGAGCCACACCGGATCGAATGATCGGGCACGTCCCAAGTTGGTCGCCTGACGGCAAACGGTTGGCGTTTTGGATTCGTGGAACCGACGGTGTGGATCGACTCCACACTCTCAATCCGCACACCGAAGATGAACCGCAGTTGCTCAAAAGTCAGGATGGAGGTCGCTTGAACACCGATCCGACCTGGTCAATCAATGGCAAGAAGATCATGTTCATTAGCGACCGCGAATTTAAGTAGCTGTCCGATTCAGTAATTAGACACATTGCCTTGCTCGATCATGGGCACAACAGCACTGCCCAAGACGGTCCCCAACTGCTGCTGCCCGGAGTTGCACCGCCTGTACCTGCGTCGGCCAAGTTGTGAATTCCGCCAGATGGAAAACGCTTGTGGACATCGTGGTAATTGTGCAGCGCCAATCCCAGTTGCTTGAGATTGTTGCTGCATTGCATGCGCCGAGCCGCCTCGCGAGCCGCCTGCACTGCCGGCAGCAACAAGCCCACCAAAACTCCAATAATCGCGATCACCACCAGTAACTCAACCAGTGTAAACGCTCGCCGCAATTTCCAAGTGCCTATGGATTG
>SYJV01000148.1 GCA_005798335.1 Planctomycetaceae bacterium
AAATGGTTCGCGGCGCCGGGGTCAGTTTGGGTTCGACCGGCAACGTTCAAGTCATCATTGCCATGGAAGATAAATCGCAACAACCCCATGCCTTGGTTCGGGTCCAACTCGAACGCGACGACAAATCGATTTCTGTCGCCAAAGCTAGAGAACCAACTGCGACCTGGATGGTGCGCTCCGTGGGCGATTGAGCCATGTCCGCGAACGGTGTTACGGATTGGTTCAACCGTACCAAGAATGCGCCTTGTAAAGAATAGCCGAGAATAAGTGTCAGGTACTTTTTGTGCGGAGCATCCGAAGGACGAGTTCTTCGCAGGAGATACCTGACACTTATTTCTTGAGCGCTACTAAGTGAAGGGTGTCAAGAATCGCACAACAGGATTGCTTGATCAGCTTCGGCGCGAATCTCGGAAATCCAGCAGACACGATTCGTCAAGCTGCTAAACTTCTGCAACAACAGCTTCAACTCGACGATACAAATTTCCGTTTGAGTCGTTTATTTGGTACGCCGCCAGTAGGCGGCCCGGTCGGTCAACCACCGTTCGTCAATGCAGTCGCGGCTCTGCGGACGACAGCCAATCCATGGTCGGTTTGGCAGCACATCCGAGAAATCGAATTAACTCTAGGACGTCGGCGTAACCAGCGCTGGGAGGCCCGAGCAATCGATCTCGATATTCTCTTATTCGACCACGCACGCATCTGGTCGCCGCAACTAAAAATTCCGCATCCACGCATGGCCATGAGGAGATTTATCCTAGTGCCCGCCTTGGATGTGGCTGAGAGATGGATTGACCCTGTTTCGCAACTTTCGATTACCGATCTAGCCTCGCGTTTGCAAGCTCGGCCAGCCAGTGTTTTGGTGGTTGGCCAACGGTCCGCGGGAATTGAGCGACTAGCACTCGATGCCGCTCGCAAAGCGATGGCAGAGTGGGTCGATCCGCTGATAAGTACGGAACAATCGGTACGGGGAGCACCGGAACCACTAGAGACTGATGCTCCGGTGATCGAAGTCTTTCAACTGAAACGCGGCGTGGACAGACAGCCAGGATTGTCGCATGGTCGATGGATTGGTTTCTTGCCCAGCGAAATGCTGAACGAGTCACGCTTGCTTTTGACGGAACAACGTCCCAAGCTGACAATGGTGATTGCACCTCCAATGGCTCAAGAGGGAGCTGCCTGGGAAGATCTCTATCGATCGATGGCCGAAAGGATGGAGCTGAGCGACCCACCGCGCAGCGATGGCGCTTGTGCGAAATGGCCAATCGACGGGCCTCGGTACTTGTTGGCTGGCGATGATCTCCAGTGGGCCGAGCATGAGATCGTGTCGGCGCTGGAAGCGATGGATTGTCCGATCGAACCTATTGTGGAGGTGTAGTTTGAAAGTTGTTGAGAGCCCGTTGGAAGCTTACGCTCACATTGATCAATGGCGCCGCCAAGGTCTGCGCATTGGACTTGTTCTTACGATGGGTGCATTGCATGAAGGGCATGTTAGCCTAGTGCGACGCTCGAAAGACGAAAACGATATCACGGTGGCCAGCGTCTTTGTCAATCCGACGCAATTTGGCCCGCACGAGGACTTCTCACGATATCCTCGCATGCTTAGCGAGGATACGCTCAAGCTGCGCAATGCCCACGCGGATATGGTGTTCATGCCCAGCGCGGAGCAAATGTATCCCTCGGGATTTTCCACGTTTGTCGAACCTCCGTCTGTCGCGAAGGGACTCGAAGGCGCCTGCCGTCCCGACCACTATCGAGGCGTGGTGACGGTAGTGTTGAAATTACTCTCGATCCTGCCCAGCCGCATCGCCTATTTCGGCCAAAAGGACTATCAACAATATTTAGTGATTCGCAATATGGCCGAAGATCTCAATTTGCACGTGCGAGTTCAGTGTTGTGAAACCGTGCGCGAATCCGACGGACTAGCGATGAGCAGTCGCAATCGATATCTGAAACCTGCCCAGCGGCATCAGGCGCTCGGTTTGTGGCGTGCACTCGTCACGGCCAAGGAGATGTTGGCACACGGTGATATCGATGTATCTCGGCTTGAATCCGCTATGAGAAATCAGTTGTACAAAGACGGTGTGGATCGTATCGACTACGCGCGAGTAGTCGATCGAGAATCACTAGAGCCCATGATCAACGTCGACCGGCCATCGGTCGCGCTGATCGCTGCCTACGTTGGCTCGACTCGCCTGATCGATAACATTTTTCTGCAAGCAGACGTCGCGGCTGTTAAAACGTCGTAGCTGAAACCAGTTTTTTCTAGACCGATTGAGAGCAGGGCTATGCTTACTGCTACCGACGTTCCTTGGGTCCACGGTTTAACCATTGGCCAGGTTTTAGCAGAGACGGCTCGAAAATTCCCGGATGAGGACGCGTGTGTTTTTCCGAAACTCGCATATCGCTTGTCCTGGAGCCAACTTGATTCACAAGTCAGCGTGGTGGCCCGAGGACTGTTGGCGATGGGCGTACGGCCAGGAGAGCACGTAGCGATTTGGGCGACCAACGTGCCCGAGTGGGTGCTACTGCAATTCGCCACCGCCAAGATCGGCGCGGTGCTGGTGACAATCAATCCCGCTTATCGGGCTTACGAATTGCGTTTTGTGTTGAGCCAATGCGATGCAGTGGCCTTGTTCCTGGTCGATCGATTCAAGTCGTCTGATTATTTTTCCATGCTCGGCGAAGTTTGTCCTGAGTTGGCCGAGTGTACTCCAGGCAACTTGCGATCCGAGGCATTTCCCCGTTTGCGACATGTGGTAGCAATTCAAGGTCAGGCGCCAGCAGGTGCGCTCAGTTGGTCGCAAATGCTGGAAGCTGGAACAGCCATGTCCTGTGAGCGAATTACAACCATTGAACGAACGCTCATGCCGCTAGACCCAATCAATATTCAGTACACTTCCGGCACGACCGGCTTTCCCAAAGCAGCGATGCTCAGCCATCAAAACCTGTTGCTGAACGCTTACTATGTCGGTGCTTGCCAGTTGCTCAGCCAACGGGATCGCGTTTGTATTCCCGTCCCGTTCTATCATTGCTTTGGCTGTGTACTGGGAACATTGTGTTGCGCGGTTTACGGTGCAACTATGATTATTCCCGGTGAGTACTTTAATGCCGCAGATACTTTGGCGGCAATCGAAAGTGAACGCGCCACCGCAGTGTACGGAGTTCCTACGATGTTCATCGCGGAACTAGAAGATCCAACTTTTTCGAATCGCGACTTGCGGTCTTTGCGCACTGGAATCATGGCCGGTTCCCCTTGCCCCATCGAGATCATGCGGCAAGTCATCGAGCGCATGGGTGCGCACCAAATAACGATCGCGTATGGACAAACGGAAGCCTCGCCGGTTGTGACTCAGACTCGCATCGAAGATTCACTGGAACTGCGAGTCGAAACTGTTGGTAGTCCGATTCCCGGTGTCGAAGCCAAAATCGTTGATCCGCTGACCCGAGAGACTCTGGAGGATAACCAACAAGGTGAATTCTGTTCGCGCGGCCATGTCGTTATGTTGGGTTACTACAAAAGTCCAGAGGCGACTGCCGAGGCTATCGATGCGGACGGCTGGTTGCACAGCGGTGACTTGGCAGTCCGTTTGCCCAGCGGCCACTTCAAGATCACTGGACGGCTCAAAGACATGGTTATTCGTGGTGGCGAGAACATTTTTCCTCGCGAGATTGAAGAGTTTCTGTACACGCATCCCGCAGTCCAACAATCGGCGGTTGTGGGCATCCCAGACGCAAAATACGGCGAGGAGCTATGCGCGTGGATTCAACTGAAATCCGGTGCTTCGACAACCGCAGAAGAACTGCGCGAATTCTGTCGAGAAAATCTGGCCCACTTCAAAGTTCCTCGGTACGTACGGTTGGTCGACGAGTTTCCTCAAACCGTCACCGGGAAAATCCAAAAGTTCCGCATCCGAGAAATCATGCGACAAGAATTGGGGAACTCGGATCAGCATCGCTAGCCGGTCAGCGCGCGAATCCCACCGGCTTGCCCGGTGGATCGTTAGGCTTCAAGCTACCCCGACATCGCACGTCCCAATGATAGACCGGTCACTCTTGGTCGCAGGCGCGGCTATCAAGCAAAACAAAGAACGCGTTGCAACATCGTCATCGATCTTGCAACGCGTCATTTGTGTACGTGTCCATTTAGTGACACTCAAGGAAGTGCGCGGTGGTGAACCGTGGCCGGGTTTTTCCACCTACCATGCTAGAACACGTCAAGAATGAAATGGTGGCCGGAGTGGTAGCGTCGATTGCTGGGATATTCGTTATGCCACTGCCGGTTATAAACCGGAATCTGCATTTCTGCGGGATAACGATGGTAAAGGCTGTCGCTGCTGCGATAGTACTCGTTGCCCTTGAAGTTCTGTGGGTAGAAAACGTATGGGTAGTGATAGAATCGCTGAACATCGCGATTGCTGCTCGCTCCACCCCAAACGCGTCCGTAGGCTCGTGGGTCTGCCGCGTCGGACGAATTGATGCATGATCCAAGCAAGCTGGCGATGGCCAAAAGGCTGAGAATTGTCTTGCGCAACATGATCTTGAACTATTCCCCTGGGAAATTTCTTCGAATTACCGGCTGCGGATAGCCGATACTCAGTTTTTTCGGTGAAGTCCAACCCGAGCGAGCCCTGTTAGGCTGCTTGCGCTCGCCGTGTTACTCTAAAAATCGGCCATCGCAAACGTGGAGTTGAAGGAATATTCCACACAAACCGCAAGACCATCTGTGGCCGGGTAGATCGGTACAGTGGGTAGACTTTGCCGACCAACATAAAAAGACACTGAATTGAAACAGCCGAGTGCGCAGATATTAAGCGGCCTTCCATTTTCATTCGGAGGCTGCGTCATGGGATTCGTCGCTTTTCGCTTATTAGAGAATCCATGTGAGTACAGGGTCCGCGAACTGACCGGTCGATGTCAAGGTATCTCGATGGACCACCGCCTCAGTCAGCTACGGAGCTATGTGCGTGGATCGATGGGGTACTTTGGTTTGGCTTCTCAATTGGAACTGTTTGACCGGCTTGATCAGTGGCTTCGTCGGCGCATTCGCATGTGCTATTGGAAACAATGGCGCAGACTGAAACGCCGCCGCGAGATGCTCATTCAGTTGGGCGTACCACGACGTCAAGCCATTCGCCATGCGCGTAGTCGCAAAGGCCCTTGGCATATGGCCAAGACCATCACCAAAAAATGCATTACTCGGAACTGCGGAGGAGCGTTTTCTTTTCGTACTGTGCGGGGATAGAAATGACTGGGTCAAACACCTGTGCATCGTGCCGCAACCGAGGTCCAGCAATCGCATACCTGGTCGCAGGTCGAGTTCCTCACACAACCACTCGGTAAGCCACAGGGCGTTGGAGGCACTGCCCATGCTCGCCGCCACCCAGTCCGGATGATAACGCGAACTTCGGAGAAATCGGTCGGACGCTAATTGTTCACGGGCATCCATCATGACAATCCTTTTATCGAAACGAATCGTATTGCAAACTACCCGGTTGTATTCAACTGATAGTTTGCTCGTGTTGAACTGAGTTGCCGGCGCGTCGTTAGGTGCTCATAGGGTCTCGAGTGGAACAACATGCAACCTCAACGATTTCCCGATCCCGTCAAATTGTCCAGGTATCGTACGAACCATTCGACGTTGCGTTTCATGCAATCGAGCATCAACCTAGGTTCCTCAATTCCGTGAGGAGTTCGTGGGTAGATGACCATCTTGGTCGTGCACCCTTGTCGTTTGAGAGCATTGTAAAGCTCTTGTCCTTGTGGCAAGGGGACTCGCAAATCGCGCTCGCCATGTTGGATCAATGTAGGCGTCGTGACTCCTTTGACGTGAAACACTGCGGAATGCGCGCGGTAGGCTTCCCACCCGTCCCAAAACTCACCCGCGAAGTAGTCGGGCAAGAAACTCGGGATGTCAGCAGTTCCAGTAAAGCTGACTAAGTTCGTAACTCCTGCGCCGACACTGGCCGCTCGAAAACGCTTCGTTTGCGTGATCGTCCAGCTCGTCATGAACCCGCCATAGCTCCATCCCATAACACCTAATCGATTGGGGTCGGCTATTCCCTGAGCGATCACGTGATCCACTCCGCGCATGATATCGCGATAGTCGCCACCGCCCCAGTCGCCATAATTTGCGTAGCGAAACTTCCTGCCATAGCCACTGCTTCCTCTCGGGTTAGGGCGAAGCACCGCGTAACCGTGGGCAGCAAAGGTCGCGATGGGATATGGATTCGCTGTTCCATCAAAGCTGCGCGAAAACACTCCCATCGGTCCTCCGTGAATGACCAGCAGCAATGGATAACGAGTGCCAGGACTGTGATTGACCGGCAAGGTTAATAATCCTTCGATTTCGAATCCTTCGGTCGATTTCCAAGTAATGACCTCGGTGTGTCCCAACTTTTCCAGCGGCAATTTCTCGGGTTGAATATGGCTGACTCGAACCGGTTGGAAGCCATCGATCTGGCTGCAGTAAGCCTCCGGCGGCTGAGCGAAATTCTCCCAACCAAATCCGATGTGGGTGCGTCGCGAGTTCAGGAACACGCCGCTGATCGACATACCGTCTTCGCGGCTGAGCGTTTCAACCGCACCAAGACGCGTCATCGCCTGCAATCGCAAACTTGTTCCTTGCATCTCGGTAAAGTAGATCTTGGTACCGTCTGCTGACCAACCCACGATTTCCGAATACCGGCCGAATCCGTCGCTAGTCTCGGGCAACAAGTGGACGCTTCCGCCCGACGTGGCGATTATGGCAAGCCGCCGCGCGCCAGCCCAAGTTGCAGGAACGTCGCTAAGCGTAAATACGATCGATGATCCATCTGGAGAATAGAAGGGCGTACCTTCGGCAGCGGGCGTGTTCGCGAGATCGGTAATCGCACTGCTGGCACAATCGACGATCGACAGATGACTACTGGCCCAGTCGTCGGGTTGTGGCGACTGGCAATGAGCGAAAACGATCTTGCCGCTGTCCGGCGACCAATCCAACGCAGCTCGACCCGCGCGTGCCGCGTCGCTGGCGATGCTTCGATCTTTGGGGCTAATCGCTAACAAATCGCGTTGAAGCGATGGCGACTCATCGACGCTCACCACATACAGCCGACTGTGTTTTACGTTCTCGTCAACGACGATTGCGTCGTTCTTGGTTCGCACTCGCTCTTGTTCGTCCGGTGTCTCACTATCGAGGGCAGTTAACGCAATTGAGCGACTGTTGGGAGACCATTTGAATCCACTCACATCGCCTTTCATTGCAGTTAATCGAATCGCTTCGCCGCCGTCGACTCGCATCAACCACAAGTTCTTCTTCGAAGCGACTCCTTCTTCGTCATCCCGATTGGAAACAAAGCACAACCATTTTCCATCCGGTGACCACTGAGGATCATCAGACGATTTTTGTCCGCGTGTAAGTTGCCGTTGGTCGGAGCCATCGGCGTTGGCGACAAATATTTGTGTGCGGAATTCGCTTTGGTCGCCATCCATGATGGCTTCGCGCACTGCGAACGCGACGCGACGGCCATCGGGCGATACTTGCACGCTGCCAATGCGCTTGATCGTCATCATGGTTTCAGGCGACCATTGCCGCGGTTGGTCGGACTGTCCATATACAGTACTCGCTGTCGACATTGTCACCAGGACTCCTGTTAGAGCAAAGGTGGCAAAAGCACACCGGCGATTGAAAACCTTGGTCGGATAGTGGACTGAATACATATCTATTCGCCTTTCGCGAAACCGCAAACTTCTCACTCTTTCGCTAGCACTGCGATCCCAACGCTAGCACGAACATCGATTGGTAATGTATCAAATCTCAGCGCTCGCAGATTGGTAAGGTGCGCCGAAAATTGGGAAAGCACCGAAGGCAACGAATGTTCGCCCCCACTTAGTGCCGACAATCCATTCAGCGGAGACTAGTTGAATGTTTTCTGCGTCGAAGTTATCTGCCTGGGCAGGTTGACAGAAGGTGGCAGCAACTGAACTCAGCGTCTATCCGGAGCAAGCCTGCTTGCTAGCGTTCTGAGAATCCTATTCACGATTGCTAGCTCGGAAACCCTACACGGAGGTAGGAAGTGCGACAACTGACCATTCTCGTCGTCGGACTGATGCTCATCTTTTGCTGGGCTACATTGATACGAACCCTGCGCAATCAATCGGTACGAAATGAACATTCTCAGGTGCCTGAAGTTGTTCGTGAACCGCAACGCATTGCTTCTCTGCCAGCCCGAGAATTGCGGGATGCGGTGACTAGCTCTAACTCCGGCGAATTCGCGTTCCATTACGACCACGATTCCCAAAGCGATATCAATCAAGTCGTTACGGCCGGTGCATTCGAAATCGATTCAACAACCGCTATCATCGACGCCGCTGACGCAAAGGACCCATGGGTCTGGAAGAAGCCGATTTGGAACTCAGGTATCTGGCTGAGATCCAATAAAATCAAGACTCAAATGACCGTAGGCAACGGGACGTACAAGACCACCGTGGCAATTCCAGGGGCACCAGTGGTTGTTGTCGATTCAGTGACAGTCACCAGTGGCAGCATTGAGGTTGCAGTTGACAACTTACCGGCCGGAGAGTCTTGGGTTGATCTCAAATTGAACCAGAGTCCAAAGGAATTCGCCGTTTCCGTTTCGAGGTCTCAAATACCGGATTCTTTCCATGTCCATGTTCCTAACCCGTCAAACGCTCCGGCGAAGTCGACTGTAAACAGATCGCGATTGGGTTTGACGTATCCCTGGACTCCCCATGCTTCATCGATCAATTTGTTTCGCAACGTCACAACCACTGTGGGATTTGAGGCAATTCCGGCGAATACTAGAGATCGATTTCACGTACTTGCTGTCGAAAAACAGGGTGGAAAATTTGAAGTCATCAGTAGCCATGAGCCTCCGATGACCGAGTTGAGCAACGGTCAAGACTTGGCGCGGCGGTTTGACGTCCCGCTCGTTCAAGAAAGCGAAGGTCGCCTGCGAGAGAATATGTATGTGGCAATCATCTCGATACGGCAATTGTCAACTGGTTCTGCCAATCACATCGTGGGAGATCCTACTACTTTCGCGTTCCCGACAGCTCCACCTCCTAGTTCCGGTTTGTCAATCAGCGAAGTGTATGGCGCAGCCGTTACTCCCGCGACTGCGCTGAGAACGACTCAGCGCAGTCAAGACAAATCTTTGAAATTGACGCACTCCGTAACCAGCGCGAAAACTGCCATCAATTTGTTCAACAGCGAAAGCCCAATCGGCGATCCGATTGAGACTTCGGTGAGCCCCATCACCGTACCCAGGATCGAACTCAATGAAGGTGAAAATCGGCTCTTTGCCCAAATGTTTGCTGGAGATGAAAAAGTAGGAACCACCAGCGCAATCGTTCCCGTTGAAGTTCGTACTGACGGATTCGAGGTGACTCGCGTCGAACCGCTCGACCTGGGCGTTCGACTGGGCGCCACTCAGTTGTTGATCACTTTTTCACGAGCGTTAAAGGTTGATGACACAATAATTAGTAGGTGGAAAGCGAATAATGGCGTGAACGCGCCTTTTCGAATCAGCTACTCTGCAAACGCGCGATTTGACGGCGATCTGACGACTGAGCAGCTCCCCAATATCGAAGCCGAAGATGGTGGCAAGGCGATTCGGCTGACGGTAGCTGGCCCGAAACCAGGTGGCTACCAACTGAGAATTACTGGCGAGGCGCTCACCGACTATTACGGCAACAAACTCACCGCGGGTGGCGGCATACCCGGCGGAATCTACGTCAAAGAATTGGGAGGCGCCGACGGCCGCCAAAGGGCTGACTTCACCGTCACGCCTGGAGTCAATCGCAGTGACGCACCGTTGGTCGAATTTCCCGAGTTCGTCGAACCGCGCAATTCCAGCAAAGGTTTCAATCCCAGTGATAAAGTGGAAACGCGAGTCGCTCGACTCTACTTCTATCGCGACGCGCATCGCGTTGCACAAATTCTCAATCGCAAAGTGCAGTCCTATAATCGGCAGGATGTCACGCTCAGGCACCAACAAGCGGACAAAGCCCGTCAGGAGGCTGAATCGCTGACTACCAATCGACAGATCGCCGAGCGCGAAGCCGTCACAGCGGCTCAGCGCACGCGAGAACTGGAGAATCAGCTTAGCGATACACAGCGATCATTGAATTCAACTTTACAGCAGATTCAACTGGCTGCTGCGCAACAAGTGGACCCAGGCACTACCGCGGCTCAACAAAAGACTGATACGCTCAATAAACTGCAAAGTGCCGCACAGAGTTTTGCTAATCAGGCCAGCCAACTGGAAACGCAAATTCGTTCCGCCCGCGAAACCGAAGTGGCATCGAACGAACGTTGGCAACAGGCCCAGCGCAAGGAAGAACTCGCTCGCGCTGATCAGTTTCGACTCGAGACTGCGGCGGCTCATGCCGACCCCGATACGTTTGTGCCGGGAAATCCTCGCAGTATCGATCCGGTGGCTCAAGCGAGCATCTCGGTAATCGGAGAGGGCCTGCTACATCTGCGCGGTCCGCTGAAAGGCGTGAATCAACTGCGATTGATGGTCGACCAGATAGATTCACCTCAAGGGCAAGTGCGTATCAACGTCCATTCGACGCAAATCAACGGCGACGAGGCGGACAAGTTGGAGGTGGTTGCCAATCGAATTCAAACTTACATCGATCAAGCGAGATTTCTGACCGTGCAATCGGGCGAAATGCTGCGTAAAGCGGTAGTTCACGTGGCCGCAGCCCGCGCGGAAGATGCGCGAGGTCTCTATCCAGGCGCTTCGCAAGCCGAACGCGATCAACTTTACTTGCATGCATTTTTTGGACGTGATTTTGTTGCCGAACTGCAGACGATCGATTCGGAATTTCTCCACACAGGCAACAAACTGCTGTCGTTGCATTCGATGGACGTTACCAGTTTGTCCAGCGCCTTAACCATGCTGGCACTGGCCAACAACGGCACTCGGCTGGCGATTTTACAAGAATTTCAACGTTTGCTGCAAAGCGATCTTTCCATTGCGGAACAAGAGTACCTGCGCAACGGCATCGGGTGTTGTAAAGGAGGATGTAAACTCGGCTGCAAACATAGCCACCACGCGCCACGTATTTGCTCACTGACGCAGAACGCCACCTTTACTAGTTTGCGCGGATTCTTCGATTCCCAAATTTCGCACGACGACACGCTGACACCACTCCAGCGCGAGATGATTCGATTGGCTCAAATCCTCAAAGCTCGGCTGGTTACCGAATTGGAATACAAACAGCGCGTGATGGAGCGAGCGGTAATCGAACAGCGGATGGATTCCTCTAGCGCTTCACATTTGGAGGCCGAGCGCGAAATCGAGGCCGAGAAAAAATCACGAGAAGCCCGCGAACTTACCCTTACATCCGAGTCCCAAGTTATCGCCGGCGTCGGAGTGGCACTTGCCGAAGTCAACTCGATTCTGCAGGCTCTCGAAAACTCGCATGCTAGGTCTCATAGTATCCTTGCCAGAACGTTACAGTTCGTCGGTGCGATTGACCGGAACTCAGCTCCCAGCGCCAGGGATACGGTAGGTACGCTTCAGCAAGTTCGCAGATTCTTACAAGACACCGAGTCATTTCGTATCAGAGAGTTTAATTCCGAACAGCATAAGGCAAATTCTGGTCCAGTATATGTCATCAAAGATGGGCTGGACACAAGCTATTTGAAGAACTACGCGCTGCTGATTCCAACGGCAGAAAAGTCTAGTACGAAACACCCCGATACAAGCATCTACCTGGGCCTGACACCCGCAGATGCGGCTTCAGTTCGATCGCTGCTTAATCAGCTTTCTGATGAGCTGATGAAAATCCAATCGGTCCTAGAACCAATGGGAGTCCTGAGTCAGTCGTCGCGTGATGGAGTTACTCGTTTGGCGAGCGAAATTAAGACCGAAACAAATAGGGCTCAAGACATCGAGGGCGGTGGTTTTGTGGCAATCGCCACGATCGACAAGATCATGCGGAGTTGCGACACATCAGGCGCCTTGCTCGAACGGGCGGTCGCCACGAAAAATGAGCTGGATGTAGCACGCAGCAATGCTCAGCAATTTGAAGCCATGTTCCGCAAGTATCGCTCACGTAAAGACGTCGATCTTTCCAGCGACGGTGTGATCGATCTGTATAAAGCTTGGACCACTCTTGCCAGTTCTATTACCGCTCTCTACCAAAATGACCCATCCAAACAGGCCGAGAACAAACGCAACCTAAACATTCTCGCGGTCAATAGGCAATTTGAAATGTGGTTGGAAGCGATCTCGCGCGCTGAAGTGGCTACCTTGCGACTGCACGATGCGCGGCGACCGCTCGACCATAAGAAATTCTTGGACATGCTGATCGATGACTTGGAGGAAAAGTACATCGAACTACTTGAAGGGACTCGAGCGCACACGGCGAACATTGACAATTATCTGAAACGTTTAACCACATCGCTGGATGACGATTTTAATACGCAGTTCTATTACCCGGTTTTCCGATTGGTGCGCGAGGCCAGTCAATTCAAACGCGTTGAATTCGGCCAAACTGAAACCACGAATGTACTAGCGAATAACCGCGAGTTCGCGAAAGTTTCACCGTCGGCAACGATGGAATTTGATTTACCGAAACGCGATATATTGATCGAAGAAGGACTCGATGCAGCGCTGGCGATCTACAACGATGTCGGAGCGCTTGTCAACGACCCAAATCTACTGGCCCTGGCGAAACTCAAAAGCGGCAGTTCCGCAGCATCGCCTCCCGCCGGATCTCTGGGGGGATTTGGTTCGGTACGCAATGTACTCCCTACTCTTCAAGGTTCAACCTCGGAACAACTGCTGGCTCGCAGCGCCGGTTCCGGCCCCGAGTTTGAATCGAACGTGGAGAAACTGATCCCCGATCCTGCAATCTACAAATTCGAGACCGGGACCGGATATGAAATTCGACCGGTCATCGCGCCCGACGGGCAAGCGGTCGTGTTCGATTTCCATTACTTGTACACCACTCAAGTTCGCGAACCAGTGCGCGCCGACGAAAAACATTTAGGGAGAGTCAAGCAGCACTTTATCGATACTGATGTCCAGCTATCCAATTTCGAACTGCGCGAGGTCAGTCGCTATGTGGTGGCACTGAAAGCAGAACGGACGGCCAAGGGTGTACCGCTGCTGGAAGATATTCCATTGGTCGGCGCGCTGTGGCGACCATTGCCCAGTGATGAAAAGTCGTTGCAGCAGAATATCATTATGGCTCAAGCGACAATTTTTCCGACTTTGTTCGACTTGATGGGACTGCGCTGGGCACCCGCCGTTTCCGATCTCGATCCATTGCGGTTGAGCAATCGTGAATATCTGGTTCGCGGTCGGCACAAGTATTTGGAAAATCGCATTTACGACTATAGCAGTGCGCGGGTCGACGAATTTCTGCGAATTCCAGAAGACCTTCGCCGCGCCGATCTGTACCGTTCGCAAGAGTCGATTCCCAGTGTACATCCCAACGGATATCGAGGCCCAGGACTCGATCTTCAGAACAGTCAAATGCGCGAGGGCTACGATCCCGAATCGACGTACGTGTCGCCTACCTTTGTCCCCGCTCAATCGGCCGAAGGAGCAACCTACTTGCCGCATCGACAAGGAAATTATTTCGAGCAACTGCCACCGGGAGCGACTGCGACACCGGACCGAGAATCATTACAGCTCGCGCCGCAGGGACAACGAATCGGTCAGCCGTCGGCGATTCCATCACAGTCGCCCGTTGGCGCAGCAACAAACTCGCCCAGCGACGGTTGGCAATACGCCAGGTAACTCCTAAGATTTCATGACCCGCAGGATGCCCATCCCATGAAACACTCGACTCGCCGGTCTTTTGTAGTGATCTGCGGTTCGATCTCCGCGTGGTTAGTTGATCGATTAACCGCGCAGGCCGATGATCTACTATCGATCCGCAAAGCTCGTCGGCGCGTGCAACCATTGTGCGCGGTGCCGCCGGCGGACTATCAATTCGGCGCACGCACGCCATCCCTGATCGTCCGCAGCATGCCAGCGATTCCGCGTTATGCTCGTGAAGATATTGATGCACTGGTCGCGATTCTCAAGTCCTATTCCAATAGCATCGCTGAGATCGAGTCTGTGACGATACCCGAGCCGACAGCATTTCAATTGGCCGATCGCGCCGAGTTGGCACTGAGCAAGCGATTGGAGGCCGACAGTGCCAGCCATTTACTGAGCCGCCCAATCTCGAAATCAATGCAACTGGCCGATGCTCAGTTGACGATCGCCCATTGCAGTCTCAGCGACGTCGCGCTGGTCGTCGAGCCTAGCGGACTATGGCAACTGAGCTTGCGCGGCGATCAAAACTACTTGCGTCGCGACGAAGCGCGCCCGCGCAATCTCGACCTGCAAATCAAACGCAACGCTTTCAAAGTCAAGTTTCGGTTGTTGCGATCGACGCGCAGCGGTGGCGAGAATCTGACGCCTGCTGTTGGCGGCGAGCCAGAATTCTATCAAACGGGCAAGACCGCGCTAGCAGCTATCGATGTTCCGGAGTTTTGGGTCCAACGCGAAGCTCCACAGTCGATCACACAATCGGGGCGACACCCCATGATCGCCGCACATTACGACGAGATTGACCAAGCGGAATTTGAATTCTTCGTCAAACTCGATCCGCTGACGGGAAACGGTCAAGGCGTCGTGCAACCTTGGCAACGTTAGCAAGTAACCGGTTCTTTTGATTCAGTTTCCAGCAGGCAATGTAAGATGGCGATGCTTCACATCGAAAAACCAAGATTGGCGATGATCAGCGCCTTCATCATTACCTGGGCGATCTTGCCCACGCTAGTTTTCGTCTTCGCGCAGGAGCCGGATAGTTTACTTCCCAAGAACCGCTTGAGTTCCTTGACCGCGCGAGTATCACCGGTTCTGGAAATCGAAGTGTTGGATCCCAATCGCGACGCGCGCGGCAATCCGGCGGTGACTATCAAGACCGACGAATTCGGAAACTCGCAGGTTGATATCCCACCCTCGTTGATCGTGCATCGCTACTATTATACGGGTGATCGCAGTTTTCGTGGCCCCGATTTGCCCGGCGGACCTTCGATCGTCATCGCTCAGAATCCCCGCGATGGCCAACAAGTTTATTTGCCAGTTCAAATGTTGCCTGGATCCCCGATAGTGCACTATGGTCCGCGATCGATCGAATACGATTTTGGTAACCGAGCCGTGATCGTGACGTTTCCCCATGTCGGCGAGCCAACTGTCAGCTATCGCAATGGCCGCCCGCTGCCCGAGAAAGCCGCCAAACTGCTGCGGCTGGACAAGCTCAAATCCGCTTGGCAAAGCACCAAAGAAACAGCGTCCAATGTCCGCGCGAAAACCAAGACGGCTGCCCAAGCAACGCGGCTGGCTGCCGGCAGCGTAACTCGACCATTCACACTGCCGGCCCAAAATCTAGCTCGCTTTCTGCCAGGTGGCACAGCTTTGACAGATCCCGGATTAGAGGCGCGTATCGTCGAACAGTCAGCGCTTCTAAAGCAACAAACGGAAGTCCGGCAAGCCGCCGCTGAGGCGCGCATTGGACAACTCGATTTGCCGAGCCCGCAATAGATAATCTCGGGGTGTTACGATTTCGGCGATCGCGGATATCTATTGATATATTGACGGCTGACGCGGCTCGTAGTCTGATATGTACCACGATTGAATTTGGTACGTCAGGTCCGTTACGGAATCACCTTAACCTCGAGAGTTTCGGAAGATGAAAGAACTGCGCATCGGTATGATTGGGTATGGTTTTATGGGCAAAGCTCATTCGAACGCTTACGCCCAAGCGAGTCATTTTTTCAAGTCCGAATATCGACCTGTATTGAAAGTACTGTGCGCTCGCAATGCCGCCAAGGCGCAGTCCTTCGCGGATACTTGGGGATACCAGTCCGTCGAGACAGACTGGCGAAAATTGGTCCATCGTGCCGACGTGGATGCAGTCGATATTTGCACTCCCAACAATAGCCATAAGGAGATCGCAATCGAAGCAGCCAAGGCGGGCAAGATGATTTTATGCGAAAAGCCGCTAGCCATGAACGCTGCCGAAGGCGAAGAAATGTGCACGGCTGTCGAAAAAGCTGGCGTGCCCAATATGGTTTGGTACAACTATCGCCGAGTTCCCGCAGTGACCTTGGCCAAGCAGATTATTGATCAAGGCAAGCTTGGGAAAATCTTCCACTATCGCGCGAATTTTCTTCAAGACTGGACGATAAACGCCGAGGTTCCTCAGGGCGGCGCGGGAACTTGGCGGTTGGATGTCGACGCGGCTGGCAGCGGTGTTACCGGCGACCTGCTCGCGCATTGCATCGACACTGCCATTTGGCTCAACGGCTCGATTCGAGACGTGACTGCGGTCACGGAGACGTTTGTCAAAGAACGTTTGCATGCTGAAACCGGCAAAAAGCAAGCAGTTGGTATCGATGATGCTTGTTCATTCCTGTGCCATTTCAACAATGGTTCGCTCGGCTTATTCGAATCGACTCGCTACGCGCGCGGGCACAAGGCGCTGTATACGTTCGAAATCAATGGTGAAAAAGCCAGCATCTTTTGGGATCTGCATGATCTGCACCGCTTAAAGTACTTCGATCACAGCGACGATTCCGTCGTTCGCGGCTGGCGCAGTATCCACGTTTCGGATGGCGATCAACCTTATATGGGCAACTGGTGGGTCCCGGGATTGCAGATCGGTTACGAGCATTCGTTTGTCCATCAAGTTGCGGACTTTCTAAAATCTCTCGAAACTGGCCAGCCCGCTCATCCGAATTTCCGCGACGCGTTAGAAACTCAGAGAGTTTGCGATGCCGTTCTGGATAGTGCCAAGCAGGGCAAGTGGCTGAACGTATAGTTCGAACTGCGACCGTTGGTCCGCTTGATCAACTTGCCTGCAAGCGAAATGATGACTGGTGTTCCTTGGCAACTACATGCGTCGGTGTGAACCCGGACTGAATGAACTACTTTGCACATGCTCGGAGGTTCTTGGATGACTCGTATTTTGTCGCCGGAACCGCCGTACCGGATTGGTTAGGAGTCGTTGATCGCAAAGTGCGCGCTCGTTCGCAAGGTGCTCGGACGCTGCTGGACGATGCTGACCCGCGCGTAGTGAGTTTGGCGCGCGGGATCATCCAACATCACTTTGACGATGGTTGGTTCCACCAATCGGCCGCTTTTCAGCAATTGAGTGCTAAATTCGCGATTAGTCTTCGCGAAGTCCTGGGCGGTGATCGCAGTTTGCGGCCAGGGTTTTTGGGACACATCGCCGTTGAACTGCTGTTGGACGATTGCTTGGTCAAGGACGATCCCGAGCGACTGGAGCGGTATTACGCCGCGCTGGACTCAATCGATCCGGTACTTGTTGAGCAGACAGTGAACCGAATCAGCCGGTTCGCCACTGACCGGTTGTCGCTGCTGGTTCCTCGCTTTTCCGTCGAACGGTTCCTGTACGATTACGCTTCGGACGAAAAACTGTTGCGGCGTCTCAATCAAGTTCTCGGACGTGTGGGGCTGGAACTTCTTCCAGATTCTATGGTGGCTTGGTTGGCACAAGCTCGTCAGGAGGTAAAATCGCTGCGAATGGAATTGCTTTGTGGCGAATCACAACAGATTGCATGGCAGGTAATCGGCCGTTCCGCAGAGAGTTTTTGATGAGCCACTAACCTGGCCGATGTTCGTTTAACCCGCAGCCGTAGGCGAGGATTTGTATCGAGTTTTCGTAGTTGATTGCGGTCAACCATACGCAAATCCTCGCCTACGGCTGCGGGTTAAACGAAGATCGGCCAGGTTAATAGTGACCCACCAAAGACAAATTAGAAAAGTTCTCGTTATTACTGACAAACTGAGCCTTGGGCAGCACTCTTTCAGTGAGCTGTTGTTAGGTTGAGTAGTCCCTCGAAAACCCATTAACATTTACTGGATTCAAACAGGATACGCGCGATATGAAATATGGCATGAACTTATTGTTGTGGACGGGTGAGCTGAACGATAGTCTTTTACCGATTCTCGAAAAGCTCAAGAAAATGGGCTACGACGGAGTCGAATTGCCGTTCTTCAACCTCGACCTTGATTACGCGGCTTGGGGCAAGCGGCTGGATGATCTTGGCCTGGAGCGCACCGGTGTAACGGTGCGCAACGAAGCCGATAATCCAATCAGTCCAAACGCAGCAGCTCGCGCCAAGGGTGTCGAACTCAACCACAAGACACTCGACTGCTGCGCCGCTGCTGGTTGCCAAACGTTGGTGGGGCCGTTCCATTCCGCCCTCGGTTATTTTACCGGCAAAGGACCCACAGCCGATGAATGGAAATGGGGTGTGGAAAGCATGCGTGCGACAGCGGAACACGCGCAGAAGGTGAAGGTCAAGCTGGGCGTCGAACCGCTCAATCGCTTTGAATGTTACTTCCTCAATGCGCACGCGGATGCCGCCAAATTTGCTCGGGAGGTAAATCACCCTTGGTGCGGTATCATGTACGATACTTTCCACAGCAACATCGAAGAGAAGAGCATTCCAAAGACGCTCAAGGAGATCAAGGACGTGCTGTGCCATGTGCACATCAGCGAGAACGATCGCAGCACTCCGGGACAAGGCAACGTCCGCTGGCGCAAGAACTTCGACGCTTTGATCGAGATTGGGTATGATGGTTGGTTAGTGATCGAAGCCTTCGGACTTGCCCTGCCTGAACTAGCCGCAGCAACAAAAATTTGGCGTCGCATGTTCGACGAAGAACTGCAGCTAGCCAAAGATGGGCTGGCGTTCATGAAAAACGAAGTCACCTCACGAAGACGCTAGCAGCTGTAGCCGTCAAGGCTTTCGTGCAGCGCGGATCAACATCGCGATGCCGAATGTGCTTCATCGAAATGCTTGACGCATTCCGCTACACGCTAAGACTTTGATATTTTGGGTCGGATTTTCGAAAACACTCTGTCCGGCGCAGGAATGCGAGGCAACGCCAGATTTCGTCCCAGCTTGTCTCTTGGAATAGCCGCAATTGACAAGCTCCAGGCAAAAGACAACCTGTATAACCGTAGCCTGCATAGCTGTTTATTGGAACTAATCCTCGCCTCTCGGGATTTCTAGCGATATACTCGGCGGTTGCCTGGATTGCGTTTCCCTCAAGCTCTCTGTCTTTGAGCACATGGTCGTAGGCTTGCTTCTGAAATTCGAAATCAATCCGTCGTAGCGATTCGTTCATGTCGAGTCGGAATCGCTGCATGGCGTTGAGCTGATTACAACTAGATGCCAGCCCTGTCCACAGCATATGAATATGATCTGGCATCAAGCAATAGATGACGCAAGCGAACTGATAGCGAAATGCAGCGTGTGTGAGTATCTCGCGAAATCGATACAGCAAACGAGCGTCGAGCCAACCGGACTTCCGATTTTCAATCGTCAGTACCCAATGTACCCAAGTTTCGCCCTGATAATACTCTATTGGCAAACGAATTAATCTCTCTGGTCTAATTGCGCTCATAGTGCCAATATTGTAGCGGAAGCCGTCAAGGCTTTCGGGCAGCGCGGATCAACATCGCGATGCCGAACGTGCTTCATCGAAATGCTTGACGCATTCCGCTACACGCTAAGACTTTGGTATTTTGGATCGGATTTTCGAAAACACTCTGATAATACTCTATTGGCAAACGATTTAATCTCTCTGGTCTAATTGCGCTCATAGTGCCAATATTGTAGCGGAAGCCGTCAAGGCTTTCGGGCAGCGCGGATCAACATCGCGATGCCGAATGTGCTTCATCGAAATGCTTGACGCATTCCGCTACGAGATCGGCAGGAAATCGACGAATCTCTTGACGAGTTCCACTCCGGGATTGCGGTTAAGTTAAGGTTGAATCCGCGCCTTTCAAAGCAGCTCGTTTTCGGCGAGCACGTGTAAAAGACAAAATCGAGAGGCCTACATGGATCGCGATTGCGATTGTGATCTCTACTCTCCCCAGGCGATATCGGACAGGCGTGGGTTGGGTCCAATCAATCTGTCCACTTCGACAATCAATTACGGAAACCTGTGCCGCTCGCTGATCATTGCTCCATCCCACCGCCAACTTGTCGCCGTCGCTGGAAAATGCCAGGGCGGTCGCAAACGGTTCCGAAATAGTGTGGTTGATTTTTCCCAATTTCAAATCGCAGATGACGACAACATCACCATCGATCCAGGCCGCGGTCGTCCGATCCGAAGTAACGCACGCCATGACACAGTTGGGTGACTCGGAGAGCGTCTGAGTTACCTTCCCAGACGAATCTTGGATTCTCACACCGAACGAAGTACAAGTAAGCAGCAGGTCCTTTTCAAGAAACGATATGGAACGCAAATCGAATCTATCCAGGCCAGGTGGCAACGAATTCTGGCTCAGCCTCTTCAAAAAGTCCAACTCCAATTTCGCCCAGTTTCCTAGCTGAGTTGGTGAGGAAACGTTCCAGCACTCGATGGTCGAAACCAGCGATCCGACCAGCACATGGGAGTCGTCTTCGGTGAATGACATGACCGGTCCACCTCGGTACAGCAGGAATGGTCGCCGTGTACTCATTTTCGCGCGAAGCGTCATGGCATCCAATATCGATAAACCATCCCTACCGACCACGGCGACCAATTTTCCGCTCGGCGAACGCTCCACCGCATACGCGCTATGTCCCAACGGCAGGCCTCGCGATAAACCGCGTTGATCCAAGTAAATTGGCACCAGACTGCCGTCGTTCCAGTTCGTTGCCACCACGCATTGGTCATCCACAAACGTCATCGAGCGCGGTGAATTTTCCCCGCGGGAGCTGTTTGGCATGTGCCAGCGTTCCCAATATCTCGCACCGACATGACTGCCATGCCGCAGCGCTTCATGGTAGATCTTTCGACCGGAAGTTCGCGCACCGGTGGGGAAAATGCTGAGATCTCGTTCTACTTCGTGCGCGAACACGTGCTGCCGACGCGGCTCCATGGACCCGCGTGCGCTAATCACCGAAACCGCCAGTTGCTGGCCATCCGGTGAGAAGGAAATGCACTCAACCCTACTGTGTCTGTGCCCGCAACCAGAACTACGAGGCAGTATGATCAGGATCGCGACCAGCGAAGTCCACCGCAGCAATTCAAGGGTAGTAAATCCAGCACGGGGAGTTAGCGTTTTCCTTATTCGCTTCGCCACCATCTTATGCAAGCACTTCCCGGACAATGCGCCCGTGAATGTCGGTCAAGCGGAAATAGCGTCCTTGGAATTTGTAGGTTAGCCGCTGGTGATCGATACCCAGCAAGTGCATGACGGTAGCTTGAAAATCGTGCACGTGAACTTTGTTCTCGACCGCGTTGAATCCAAAATCATCCGAGGCACCGTAACTGAAACCAGGCTTGACACCGCCGCCGGCCATCCACAAGGCGAATGAGTAGGGATGGTGATCCCGACCCCATTGCTTGGTTTCGGTGATCTTACCTTGCAGGAACGGAGTCCGACCGAATTCACCGCCCCAAATCACCAAGGTATCCTCCAGCAAACCACGCTGCTTGAGATCTCTTACTAATGCGGCGCTGGGGGCGTCGGTATCGAAACACTGAATCTTCAACTGACTATTCAGATTTCGATGTTGGTCCCATCCGGCATGCATGACCTGAATGAACTTCACACCCCGTTCTGCCAAACGGCGAGCCATGAGGCAATTGAAGGCGAAGGTTCCTTGCTGCATAACATCGCGCCCGTACATGTCGAGCACTGATTGCGGCTCGTCGGAAAAGTCGGTCAGCTCTGGTACGCTGGCTTGCATCTTGTAAGCCATTTCATATTGCGCGATGCGCGTGGCGATTTCCGGATCGCCAATTTCGCGAAGCTGCATTTCGTTGAGTCGCGCCAGATCGTCCAGCAATCCTCGGCGCACCGTGGCGGTTAGCCCTTCAGGATTGGATAAGTACAGTACCGGTTCGCCGCTGCCACGAAATTTAACGCCTTGATACTTGGTCGGTAAGAAGCCGCTGCCCCAATAAAAGTCATAAAAAATCTGACCGCAGCTCGCCTCTTTGTCGCGCGATGTCATCACGACGAACGACGGCAACTCGTCGGTATCGCGACCTAACCCATAACTTAGCCAAGCACCCATGCTGGGCCGCCCCGCCATTTCCGATCCCGTCAGAAAAAACGTGATTCCCGGAGCATGATTGACGGCCTCAGTGTGCATCGATTTGATAATGCACAAATCGTCGGCGATCGAAGCCATCTGCGGCGTAAAGTCCGATAACCAGTTGCCTGATTGACCATGCTGCGAGAACCGAGTGATTTCGGCCAGCACTGGACGATCGGTTTGAGTGCCGGTCATGGTACTGAATCGTCGACCGCCGACCACTTCGTCAGGAATCTGCTTGCCGTGCCACTGCCTTAGTTTGGGTTTGTAGTCCAACAAATCGACGTGTGATGGCGCACCGTTTTGAAACAAGTAGATAACGCGTTTAACCTTCGGAGAAAAATGCGGCAAGTCGGGTAAGCCGCCGGACGTGTCTGTTGACTGAACGCCCTCCGCACCGACCGCGCTATCGCCGTCCAGCAGCGTCGCCAGAGCAGCCGCGCCGAACCCTGCGGAGGCTCGTCCAAACAGAGCGCGGCGAGTCAGGAGCGCGCTGCGATCTGCAACCAACTGGGGTACAAAATTCATTTCGATAAAGCCTCATCAAGGTTGAGGATCAGTTGACACAGCGTCATCATCGCTGCCTGTTCGACGGCGTCTAGTGCAGGATTGCGCGGCGATTCTCCGCTGCTGAGCAGTTTTTCGGCCTCGCTCGCATGTTCCGAGAAATGCCGCCGAATCAAGGTCAAACGATTGAGCAAGATCGCCCGCTCGTCATCCGACACTCGCCGCGAAGTGGCGAGGCGGAACGCGGTTTCGATTCTCGATGCGTCCGTGGACGATGCCAACATAATTCGCTCGGCCAGCGCTCGCGCCGCTTCTACGTAAGTGACGTCATTCAAAGTCGCCAGCGCATGCAGAGGTGTATTCGTGCGCACCGGCGCAACCGAACAAGTCTGCCGCGCCGCATTGTCAAAGAACATAGTTGGTCCAACGATGCGTCGCCAAAATGTGTACAAGCTGCGTCGATACAATGACTCGCCATGATCTTGCTGGTAACTTTTCTTGCCGAATGTCGCTTCTTCCCAGATTCCGGGCGGCTGATACGGTTTGACGGACGCTCCGCCCAACCGATCGACATACAAGCCGCTGGTCGCCAAGGCGACATCGCGAATCATCCACGACGGCATTCGAAATCGAGGCCCGCGCGCCAACAAGCGGTTCTCGGGATCGGCCTCAAGCGCTGCACCAGCTACCTTGGCTGATTGCCGATACGTTGCGCTGGTTACGATTATGCGATGCAGCGATTTGACGTCCCAGCCACTCGATATGAAATCCGCAGCCAACCAGTCGAGCAATTCGGGATTGTTCGGCCGCTCCCCCTGCAGTCCAAAATCCTCAGTTGTCTTGACTAATCCTATACCAAAGAAAGCCTGCCAAAATCGATTTACGGTCACGCGCGCTGTCAATGGATTTTGAGGCTCAATCAACCATTGGGCTAGCTCCAATCGGTTCGCACGTGCGGTTGCGGCAGAGGCAGTATTATTGAATCGCAACGAAACCGGCATCGCTCCTACAACGGAGGCTGAAGTGGGTTTGTCGTAAGCTCCCTTGCTGAGAACAAAAGTTTCGCGAGGCTTGTCGATTTGGTCCATAATCATGACTTTCGTGACACTGCTGCGCGCAGCGTCGCGCGCTCGCACGGCTGCCAATTGCGATTTCAGCAGCCTGACGTAGTCAGGATCGTTTCCATCTTTTTCGAAGTAACCGATCGCTTCCAGCAGTTGATCTACGCCGCGTTTGCTTGGTTCAGTTCGAGCGATATAGTTCGGCAGATTCCCAGGCAAGTTAATCGCGACCGATTCCGTCAGTGGTGTTCCTTCGGCGCGAGGAAATTTTTTCAGCTCGAATTGCTCAACTGCCTTCGCCGCTAGTTCGACCGACTCCTGTGTTCGTTTGACGCGGGTCTCTTCTTCCGAGGTGGAGAAATCGAGCACAGGTTCTGCTTGTCCGCCTCGACCGGCTCCTGTTTCGCTCATCTGATTAAAGATGTCATACAAACCAAAATAGTCGCTCATCGTGAACGGGTCGTATTTGTGGTCGTGACATCTTGTGCAAGTAAAGGTCGACCCCAACCAAATCGTGGCGGTAGTTTCCACGCGGTCAAAGATATTTTCGACGCGAGTTTCCTCGGCAATTCTTCCTCCCTCGCCGTTGTGCATATTGTTGCGATGAAATCCGCTAGCCAACTTTTGGTCGCGCGTTGCCTGAGGAATCAAATCGCCAGCCAACTGCTCTACGGTAAATTGGCCGTAAGGCATGTTGCTGTTGATCGCGTTGACCACCCAATCGCGCCACGGCCACATCGTTCGTTCGGGGTCTCCTTGAAAACCGTTCGTATCGGCATATCTCGCCGCGTCCAACCACTCCCATGCCCAGCGCTCACCGTATGCTTTTGACGTCAACAGTCGGTCCACCAACTGTTCGTATGCTTGGGGAGAGTCGTTTGCCAAATGACTATCGATCTCGTCGAGCGTGGGTGGCAAGCCAGTCAGATCCAACGTTACCCTGCGCAGCAGTGCTTCTCGCGTCGCTTCGTCGGCCCAGCGCATGCCACTAGATTGCAACCGAGCTCGCACGAAAGCATCGATGGCATTGCCGGTTGGCAAATGCCCGGCGACCGAACTTGGTAACTTTGGCGGTACCAGTTCCTCGTACGACCAGTGCTTGCCCCATTTGGCGCCTTGCGCAACCCAAGCGCGTAGAGTCTCAATTTGGCCCTGGGTCAACTGTCGCAGCGCATCACGCGGAGGCATCGCCTCGTCCGGATTCGTCGATGTGATTCTGCGGACGATCTCGCTCGCCTGGACATCGCCCGGCACCACCGCAACTTGGCCGCTCTCGCCCCGACCATAAGCGCCCGCCTGAGAATCCAGCCTCAAGTTCGCTTGACGCGCCTTTTCATCCGGTCCATGGCACGAGAAACAAGTATCCGACAAAATCGGCAACACGTCCCGCGAAAACCGTATCTCCTGCGCTCCAACTTGGCCGCACAGCCAGCATGTGGCCAGCAGCAAACCAAATCGTGGGATTCGAGACCAAAATCGAAGTGCATTTGCTAGAGTTCTCATGA
The DNA here is from genome assembly GCA_005798335.1 of Planctomycetaceae bacterium. Lineage (GTDB taxonomy): Bacteria > Planctomycetota > Planctomycetia > Pirellulales > Pirellulaceae > Aureliella. Next base: position 25,161 of record SYJV01000148.1, read on the forward strand.
CCAACATTCTAAACGAATCGCCACCGAAGTTCATCTAAGAGTAACTCTGTGACATCAGGTCGCAGTAAATCCCATGCCAGATTCCAGATTGCTCGCAAGGAATGTAAATCTCGCATAATCCTAATTCTCGGCTCGGGCGAGCACGAATTACTCGCTGTGACGAGGGAACTGGAGAAGAAATCGCGACGCGCCAACTATAGTGAAACCGTCAGCGATGGGTCCGCTGGCCCACAGTTTTCCCGGCAAAACGGTGGCTAGCGAACATCCACGCAAAAATATACCGGGAAATGTTCGCACCAGAACGTCTCAGACGTCAGCCAGCCTTGGGAATGCGAGGTCATTTGTCATGCACGTACATCGGCTCAATATCTACGTACTTGTCCTCGCTTGGGCGGCGTTATCCTGGTCCAGAAGTACGCTCGCTCAAGATGCAACCCACTCAGTGGACATCGCAAACATACAATCGTGCTGGGATGATCCAAACGGCTTACCGAATTCTGAGCTCGCGACGTGGTCCGAGGCCATACAAACGGCAAGCGAACAAATGTTCGATGGTTCGCTAAGCAAGGAGAATTCGAACCGACTGCAACCTCCGACCGTCCGAGCCGGTTCGACCAATGCTCCTGACCGAGAGCTTTCCGTCAGCAGCCAATTGCCTAAGCGATGGGAGATTCTGCAATACGGTCAACTTCAAATCAAAGTACATGTTCCGTTTGCAGATGGACCGGACGCTATCCGGTTTTGGGTAAACGGTTCGCCAGCTCACCCAGCACTCTTGAGGCCAGAAGAAAGTCCTGTCGTTGAAATCGCCGCCGATGGAAGCTCGACCACAACCGAAACTTACCACTGGACTTGTCCTCCCTTGGGCCGCATTACCTTGCAAGCAGAATATCGAGTGGGTAACCAATGGAGCGGACTGTCTACGCCACTCCACTTACAAATCGCACCGCCAATCACTCCCAGAATCGTCGCCGCTGGAACGGAACAATCGGGCTTGGCTCCCATCGGCACAAACGCAAAGATTATCGATATCCAAAGTACGCTCATGGTGCAGTTCGCCAACATCCCAGCCAACGCGACGATCATTGCCAATGCGGGCGAATTCGGGTCGATGCGTGGTGAATCGCTTTCCAACGGCTGCTTTAGGTTCCCTGTCGAATCCGCACTGGCAACCGGTCGTCATCGTTTGACCTTTCACACCATCGACGAGCAAGCGTGCGGGCTGAGCAGCCCCGATTCTGAACCGCTGTGGGTCGATTTGTACAATGCCCAATCTCAAATCAATTACCAATATACTTCCGCTCACCGGCGAAAGGCGATCATCGATCACATCGATCAGCAGATTCGCGATGATCAAATCGCCGATGCGATCAAATCAATACTGATCGTGCCTACCGGGCAGCTTCCGACAGAGAAGGTCAAACCAGAGCCCATACGGGTGCCGGCACCCGTATCAAACAAGAGCGGAGAAAGCGATTCGTCCTTGCCATCGCCAAAAAACGATTCCTGTTCCGGCGAGCCGAAAGCAGGCAACGATCAATCTACGACGAACAACAATTTTTCCATGGCTCACTCCCAATCTCGAACCCAATTGGTGAGACACTTGTCGGCGCATGCGACGCCTTCTTCACCAGCGCAACCAGCTTCGGCACCAGTTACCATGCTCACTGAATCCTGGAACCGGATCGAGAAACAAGCAAGATCGACTGCCGGCGAACTCGAACAGATCGAAACTCATCAAGAAAACGCGCGTCGGGCATTTCTCACTAACCGAGTCGTATCCCAAGTTACCTTTGACGCTCCCGCATACTTTCCGGTGATATCGTTTGGTCCTAATTCGCAAGAAGACGCTCGCCACGGTTTGGTGATTCTCGAAGGAATGACTCTGGAGGCTACCGCCAGCGGCAAGCTGAAATTGACCTTCAAATATATTCCACCGACTCAGCCATGCACTCTCCGTTTGCAACTGCAATTTCGCAGCGAGCATGGTGCACCCTGGAAAACACTGACCGTGCCACCTAGTGAGTTAAAACAATCGGCAAGTAGAGAGTGTTGCCACGACCAGCAATCCTATAGTTGTGAATTTGACAGTCCCGCCATCGCCCGCAACGCCGGAATGATCGTAGAAGCTCGACGCCGAGGCTCGGCAAACTTTGGCTATGGCTACACAAACCTCCTAGACCAGCGAGGCTACTGATTTTCCAGAACTCGTCGCGAGCAATCTTGAACCACGCCGCATCTGAGCAAGTCTGATCACTTCGTAACCCGAAGCGTCAGAGCGTCAGCGAAACCATCATACCCGAACGAGTTGTTGCAATGGATTGCACACCAGGTACACGCTTGCTGCCCGCAACGGCACTTGACGATCGGTGCCAAAGCGTAGAAACTTTCCCAATGAGACAATTGCAAATTCCCCGGGCGGTTAGCTCAGTTGGTTAGAGCGCCACGTTGACATCGTGGAGGTCGCTGGTTCGAGTCCAGTATCGCCCATCTCCCTCATTTTGCCTAGAGTTGCCCGAAGCTGCCTCAAGTGCATTTTTCCCTTGTTTTTCTTGGGTATTTTCAATTGATGAATTTTCGTTAACCATTTCAGCGTTGCCGCAAGGCGCCTCAAAACGCCATTCAATGGGAGCGCCAGTGGGAGCGCCGATTGGACTGCTGACCGCCAGAGCGCGTTCCAAATCGCTTTCCGAGACCGTCCAATAGTGTTCGCGAGCAATCTCTTCCGTATGCCCACAAATAGCGGCTGCGATGTGTCCTGGAAGGCTGCGAGCCAAATCGGGTCTGGCTTGCTAATTCAGCAACAGATTTCTGCATGAGCCAGCGGATTGAAAAGGCTCGGTGGTGCGTCGAGCCTAGTTGTAAAACCTGCTAGCTTGATTGTCGAATCAGATAGATTTTTCCGAGCGGAAGGCGCCACACTTTGCCTTTTTCTTTTTGTCAGTGGGACACGCCCAGTTCCGAACAGTCCCAACGGGACTCTGGCCAGCTTGTTCCACGTTGACACACTAACACCATGAACTGCCTTTACTAAAGTAGCCAGTGCCTGTACGCCACAGGCAGCTTCGAAACAATTTCTTCAAGGAGCTATTGCATGAATCGACCTCTCTTCACAGATTTCGGCACGCCCCAAAGTTCATCACACAGCGTTGGCGACTCTCCTACGAGGCCAATGCCGGTAAGGCCGCAGGGAGAACCCAACGAAATCGAAGTCTGTTATTCGTCGGAACTGGCCGAGGCGCTGCGCCGCATCGAGATCGAGGTCCAGCAAGAAATTGATCTCCAACGACAACAGGAATTGGCGCGGAAACGCGAATTGGCTCGTTACGATTAAGCTCCGACCATGGGTTATCAGCTTATTCCATCCAAGTGCCTTCCAACGGTTACTTGGATGGAATAAATTTGGCAAAACGTGTCCCAGGTGGCTGGGGTTGAATGTACTTCGCTACCTAGAACAACTTGAGTTCCTTATGTCCGATCCGTTTCTGGTTCACCAACGTGTTTTGCAATTGATGACGACGGGCGATGTACGCCGTTATCTACACCCTGACTTTTTCCGCACGCGCCGATTATCGGGTGGCCAAGTGGAGAATGTCGATGCTGGAAACTGGGAGGCGGTGACGCGCGACACGTTGTTGCAAAAATTGAACGGAACCGATGGCACCGCGGCTAGACTCGTCCTCACGACGGACGCGGGAGTCGGCAAATCGGAAAACTTGTGCTGGCTGGAAAAGGAGTTGCTAACTCGGTGCCGAAGTCGCCAATCGTTCTTAATAAAACTGGGCGATCTGGCGGAGAAATTGGCTGGAAGGGAATTGTCGGCGGATCAGTTTCTCGAAACGGTATTGACTCCTATCATGTTAGCGCGCGATTCGTCCAATACGATCGGCAACGCGACCGAACTCTTGCCGCGTCAAGTCACCAACTATCTTCGGCGGCTAGCGCTGTCGGGAAGATTGACTCTGCTGTTTGATGAACTCGACCAGGTACACCCTGCCAGCCCCGCAGTCCGAACTCTGCTCAACGTTGTGACGAGCCTTGCTAGGTTACCGATCGCGGTTGGTGGCAGGCCGTATGCGCTGCAAGATTGCTGGGAGAAGCTGTTTGCGAGCGGAGATTGGCAGTTTTTCCAGTTCGAGGGCTTTACGACTCAGCAACAGCGAACTTACTTGCGGGACCAAGACGGTCATGACAGGTACGAAGACTTACCCGAGGAAACGAAAACCGAATTACAGGATATTCTGACGATCCCACGTGTGCTCAGTTATCTTCGAAAGCTCGATCGCCAGGACTTCGAATCGATTCACACGCCAAGCGATATCTATGAACGCGCGATCTACCACTTGGTGGAATTCGGGCTGAAGAAAGTTAAAGCCTGCGAATTGGGAAGAACTGCGATTGTTTCGCAGGAATCTACTCAGTTGAACATATCGATCGATGGCTCCCAGGTCCGACAAGCCATCCGAATTCTCAGCGCCTTGGCTTGGGAAATGCTTTGGGTGCCCGAGCCCAATACGCCTGGGCGGATCGCCGAGCCAAGTGCGCACGCTATGGCTCCCAATTTCAATCGAATTCAGGGTGCCAGCGCCATCGACAAATTGAATCGCGCTGCGTTCGAGCGGCTGAAGAACCCGTACTTCGGCGATAGCGGATACAGCACATTCGAAAATGCAGTCGAGCGGTTGAAGTCGATGAATGAAGCCATCGAACAAGGTATCGTTGATTCGAAACGGATGGAGCAGATTCTGTGGCGCAACCGATCGCTACAAGAATTTCTGGCCGCGCGCGAGATTTGCTGGCACTGTACCGACGCGGATGTCGATCGACTGTGGCAATGGGTGCATCTGCATCATGACGCGCGAACTGATGCCTTTTATTGGATCTGGCGGTTCGCGGCGGAAATGTCCGACACGGAGATCGACCAGTCGGCTTGGGCCAAGGCAATGTCACCGCTCTACCGTGTCGGGGATGGGACTGCCGAGGGGACCAAACGCTCTAGCGAGATGCTATATCGCACATGGCCCCGGATGCAGGACAATGGCGTACCGTACGTCGAACAATTCCTATCCGAGTTCCAATCCGTCGTTGACGGCCATCAAGGCGACCGGCGCCAGTCTGGCGCACGCCACTTTCAAACGATGTTCGCGCCGGTGCCCGCCGAACCGCGCTTTCGAATGGGCTCTCCAGATCACCAACAGGGCTTGCCCGACGACGAACGTGAGCGATGGGCACAATACCTGCGTTCCATCGTTGACGCGGAAGCCTATGCCAACGAGCGAGCAGACAAAGCCGGATATGTGCCAGGACCGCGCGGCGACGCCAATCGACAGTGGCTGCGCGACAAATGGTTATCGATACTCCGTGGTGGAGGAATTGAAGAATTGGAGGCTTGGTGGTACGCAAAAGATGAAACGCCGCGCAAGGACTGGAAGGATGACTTGGCTAGCTTTCAGTTGAATCGATATCCGACGCTGCGAAGCTGGTACGAACTGTTCGATCCCGGACATGGCGATGGGAATCGCTGGTTCCACGCCGATCTGGGCAAACGCGCGCCTTCCGGCGACCATCCCGTGCTGTACGTCAACTGGTACGATGTCTGGGCATTTTGCACTTGGGCGTATTGGAATGGCCAAAGTTGTCGATTACCGCATGAAGACGAATGGGAGAAGGCGGCCAAGGCAGGCACGCGTTGGGATTGGGGATACTGGTGGGGAGACGAGGATGATCCGGAGAAACGCACGGCGAACCTTAACATCAATCAAGGACATACTTCCAAGCCTGTGGATTTTGACACACTCAGTACAGGGCACCATCAGGGAAACCATACCAATCCCCTGACGTTCGTCGATATGCTTGGTAACCAATTGGAATGGACGGCTGACGCGTACAGTCCGCAATACCGGCGGGAGCATCGGTATCATGCAGCCTCGCGTGTTTGCCGTGGCGGGGCGTGGTTCTACAATCCAAGGGATGTCCGTTCTGCGTACCGTAGTGGCGGTCATCCCCCGTTCTTGCGCCTCTACGTAGGTTTTCGTGTGGCCAGGGCTTCTTAAACCCTTTCCCCTTTTCTTCCCTTTCTTCTGTCTTTCTCAGCCCGCGAAGCGGGCGCGCGATATTTGGAAGCCCAGCGACTTGCGCGACTCTAACGATCACGTCTGCGAAAAAGCGCGTTCTGAGGAATGAAAGCTCGAAATGCGGACGAGGACTCAAACACATTGCGAATTTCACCGCACAATATTCACTAGTGGGCGACCGATCACAGCCTCGCGTGTTTGCCGTGGCGGGGCGTGGAACAACAATCCAAGGAATGTCCGTTCTGCGAACCGTAATGACAATCATCCCACGAACTTGAACAACAACATAGGTTTTCGTGTGGCCAGTGCTTTGCGATGTAGGGTGTTCCGTTTCTGGGTTATCGAATCTTTCCCTCCCGCTGCCTGCTGCAAAAGCAAAACATAGCTCGCTTTCGGCGTCGTATGAGATTTGCACAGGAACAGTTTCAAAACGGGAAGTCAGATACCAATGACATCAGGCAGCAAATTCGCAGTTGGCTGGGACATGTCTCGCACACGCAAAGCCATGAACTGGTGGCCCGCACCCTTGATAAAGTTACTTTCACGCGAGGATCGATTCGATGACCTTGTTTCGAAAGGTTTTCGGAAGGCTCCAGAAATATCGCGCCCGCTTCGCGGGCTTGGAAAGACAGAAGAAAGGGAAGAAAAGGGGAAAGGGTTTAAGAAGCCCTGGCCACACGAAAACCTAGGTAGGTGTCCAAGAGCGTGGGAGGATGGCCAAGACGGTACGCAGAACGGACAGACCTCGGAAGGTAGTACCACGCCCCGCCACGGCAAACACGCGAGGCTGACGTGCGCGGCATCGATTGCCCCAATGTTTCCCGTGGGTCATCCGTGTAGGAATTGGAACACCATTCCTCTACGTTGCCGTAGATATCATGCAAGCCCCAACCGTTGGCTGCTAATTCGCCAACTTTTCGGGTGTAGCCTTTTTTCCAATCTTGCCCGAAATTCGCCACTTTGGCCAGCGCAGCTCGAACTTCATCGAGATTGGACTGGTCAGAGCAACAAAAACGGATACTCTGCGTGCCAGCCCGAGCCGCGAATTCCCATTCCAGCTCATGCGGCAGACGATAGATCTTGCGATGGATCCCATCTCCAGAATCTCTCGGACCGGTCAACCAACGGCAAAACATCACTGCTTGAAACCAATTGACATCAACCACTGGATGCTGGTCCAGTTCGCCTACGTCGTTGACACGATCTTGGAATGATCGAAAGTGCTTGGGCTCGAACAGTTCGTACTGCTCGCTAGTCACTGGCGTGCGCGCCAATTCAAAGGGCGCAGCCAACTGTACATTGCGCTGTGTCTCGTCTCTCCACACACTCACCGTTGGGTTGTTCTCCTGGTCTGGATTAGAACCCGATACAAACTTGAGATCGTCTGGTCCGCTGTATTGTGGCGGAATGGGTACAAAATCGCCCACCAATCGATGGGCGATGCTTCGGCAATTTTCGCCTTGAGTGCCTCGTAGAATCTCGCCTGAGAATTCCGCACAAAACTGGCGAAGCGTTTCCCGGGCGACCAGCGAATGCACGGGCAAGTTGCGAGGATTGGCTACATGGTAGGCCGCCAGCGATTCCATCAGGTCCCAACTGCGAAACAACATTTCACACGAACGCAGGCCAAGTTCTGGCCGTGGGGCGTACAGCGGCGCCAAAGCGCGAACCCAGTTCAGCGACGTGCGATGTTCCTTGGGCATCTCGGCCAAGAACCGCCACACTCGATACAGATGGTCGTCGTTCAATTCGTCATGTCCCGGCAACCAAGGCGTTCGGCCAAATCGGGCGCAGTCCTCCGGCTCCGAGTGCTTGGCCAGATATCTCGCCACGAAAAACTCATGCAACGTCGGATCGCGAAAGTAGATATCTGTCAATTGGTCTTCGATGTCCAGAAAGCAGTACTCCAACAACGAATTGGTTTCCCCGACTGTCACCAGTGCTTGATGCAGATCATCCACGGACGCAAACCGCAGCGCGGCCCCACGTTGCGTGAACAGGCGATGTTCGAAGTCGTACAATTCTCCTTCCGCGACACCCTCCCAGTTCTTTTCGTCAAACATTTGCATCGCCACTGCAGACAACAGGTGCAGACCACGTTCTTTCCAGTTGCCCCTCTGTGCGCCATCGACGGCGGATTGTCCTGCCGTTCGATCGACTGCCGCATCCTCACTCCAAACGTGATCGATCACCGCCGCGTACAGTTCGCTGGGCGAATGGAGATCGTCCAAACGCACTTCGGGCAAGCGCTGCACCGCTTCTAACATTCGCGGGTTTTCGAGCGATTCAGTGTCGAGCGAATTCAACTTGTCGAATTTCCACTTACCAAGATACGCGCGGCGTTGTCCTTCCTCGGTAAAGCCCTGCATCTGCGCGAATCGCCAGTTGCCGTTTTCGAACAAGTCCTTCCAATGCCGCCTGACCGAATGGGGTCGTCCCGCCACGACGGCTCGGCATTGCCCCGCGGTCTCGTTGAGAAACTTGCCCAGGGCCACGATCTTAGGATGATGTTTGTTGCCAACCTCACGATCGTGAGTCTGATCGAGACCGTCGATCAAGAAAGTCACGCTGCCCGACGCGACCATGCGCCGGAGATAGTTGACGATGCGCGCATCGAGCCGTTCTCTCTCCGCCTTGCTCAATTCGCCTGGAAACTGAGAAGCTCGTAGGATTTCCAAGCACGGCCCCGAGAGAAAATCGTCCTTCGAAGTCGGCAAATCCTTCATCTGCAAGTACAGCCACAGATGGCGTCCCGACGAGTGTAGAGCAGTTGTCCCCAACTGCTTGTTCGAGTCCTCATTGTTCGCATCCAGAGCGCCTCCAAGAAACGCTTCAGCCCATTTCAACGTCGTCGTCTTGCCGATACCGCCGTCGATTGTCAAGCACAATCGATGCAGTGAAGCGTCGGCGAACAGAGCTTCGCGCGTGGTCGCTTGCCAGCGATCCATCCAACGTTGGTAACCGTCCGCGAACCTCTCCAGGCCAGTCTCGCGCTGGTCTGGCTGGTCCTTCTTTCGTCGCTTCTCCAGCGCAATCCAGCGCGCTATGCGAAATGCCTCGGGTTTGAGGAACTCCTCCGCGCTAACACCATCGTCGAGCAACAAGAATTCCTGCGAACGGATAAACGGCAGCGGCTTTTCCATGGTCCTCGAACAGTCTCGCACGAATCGGGTTGAATCTTACGTACCAAACATGGTATTCCTAAGGGCGCCAGAAATAAATGAGCGCGGGCTGTGAGCGAAAGGGCGCTAAACCCAATACCGTTCAACGAACGTGGGATAAGCTTCCAGCTTGTCAATATCTTGTGTAAGCAATGGCGAAACTCCGCTACAGGTTGACAAGCTGGAAGCTTATCCCACGTTCGTTGAACGGTATTGGCGCTAGACCGCGGCCGCAGAGTTAGCCAATTTGGCGGCAATTGTCCTGTCTAAGGTTGTGGCTGTTGTATGGGCTGGCCTTTGTCGTCGACCTCGTAGAACTTCGCATTCCACGCGTTCAATCGATTCTCGCGATGCTTGCGGGCGACGCGGGAAGACAGCAACAGTTCGTCAAAAGCTTCGCCGACTGTATCGACTTCCGCAATGTATTGAAGGTGCTGTGGATCGATAAGCTGTCGATCTGTTTTCTCTCTGCCTGCGGGCCGATTGTCCAATTGCTCTTTGGCAGCCACGATTAACAAACGACCATGCTGGACCGCAGCCGCGACTTTGGCCGGAAAGCCTGCGACAGGGAACAATCGAGTCATTCTGCCACACAGGTTCGACTTATCCAGCATCGCCGTAACCGCCCCCATATCGTCAAGCGAATCGTCTCCGATGGCGGGTTCACCAGGTATCCCACCGGCCGCAGCCCACAATCCACACACAAAAGCTGCTTCGCACGATCGATCGTGCAATCGCTGGTAATTTGGGAAAGTACAGTTATCCACTGAATCCAACCACCATTGGAATCCGTCGCCGTTGGTAAAACTCGCAACCTGCCAAGCGTTCCGCGTACCGTCGAGAAATCCATCGTCTCCTTCCGATAGCGCCGTCAACCCGATCGAACCCGGCCGCAATTCAATCTCACGCGCGTGATTGCAGCGGGCGATGTTCAACTCGCCCACCACGGCTGATTCGATTTGATTTGGAACGGCTGATCGGGTTTGACCTGGAGCGTTGTGACTTTCGCGCCCAGTGGAAACTAGCAGTATGCCAAGTCGCGATGTTTTGGGTAGCGAGTCTTCCGATTCAGTGGTGGACGCAACTTGCCCGCACAGCCGCTCTAAATGCGCAGTTAGTGCGCTGATTGTCGACTGAGCTTGCTGAACCGCTTGCCCATATTCTTCTTGCAATCCTTGGTATATAAACTCAAAATTGGATTTTGTTTTTGATTTTTCCTGAGCGGCATTCAGCGCCTCGTGGAAACTTCTCAGGAACTCTGAAAAGGCGTCCCTTCCACCGAAGCTGGCTACGGCCTGTTCCCGGGTCCTGGCGTCAAGATGCAGAATTCGCACGGCCCGCGCCAGCGTCGACGTCGGGCCGAGCATAGTGTGGCTGCTTTTCGACCATGTATCAAAATTGCCGATCTGAAGCAACTCTTCCCTTTTTATCTTAAACTTCACAATCCGCTTTCTCCTTTTCCTTCCAGATGTCGATAAACTTGTCAATGCGTTCGACCTGCGCCCCATGTGCACAGCAGTCTTTCAATTCCTGGAGCATGGTTTCGGTGTAGTGCATCGTCGTATCTTCGCTGGCAGCCACAATGCGCGCCGTCAACTGCGAATGCACCGTCTGAATGACCAGTTGACGCAAGTCCAATTTCAGCCAATAGGAATTGGGGGATTCGTCGAGCATCACCGGTTGCATGGCGACCAGCCGATTATCTTGGCTGCGGTCGACTACGTAAATCAGACCGAAGCCGTATGGGACTTTTTCCTTTTTGGTTCGCAAGCGGTAGATCCCATCGCGAGAAATGTGCTCGAACTCGTCGGTCGTCGGAATGGAGTCGTCTTCGTCAACTGCGTCCGCTCCTTTCGCTTCGCCCTGGAAGACAACTGCCGGAAAGTCGGTCGCCTTATCCAAGATGCCGCGCGTGGACTCTGCCAACAGATCGACGGCGGATTTGATGTGTTCCATGAGCCACCCAGGAGCACTTTTCCATTGAGAGATCAATTTGCGGATGCGTTCGTGGCGATCCTCTTGCTCCATGTCCAGATACATCTGGGTGAACTCGCGCGAGTATTGTGACAAGTCAGCCGTGACCGCATGCTCGACCGCTTCTGCCATGACGATGGATGGATCGCGGTGCATGTCGGGATCGAGTTCGTCCAACCATTTGCGGATTCGAGGCTCCGTCAAAGACAACGCCTCCAATTCTTGGGCTCGCTGTGTGTCGAGCAAGTTGGCATAGTACAGAAAAACGTCTTTTTTAGTGAAGTTCATAATTAATCTCCTTGAAAAATGTTTGAGCTGTTTCGTGGTTGAGGGGGACGAGATTAGCGGCGTTTCTTGCGAGGATTCTGAAAATAGGACTGGAGAATCTGATTGAGCTGGTCGAGCGTAAGCCCAAACGAGCGGGCAACCTCCATTTCGGTTTCATCATCCCCTTCGCCGCTCTTTAGCAACCATTCGCGAATGACTCTTTGCTCGAACTCAGGAAGATCTTTCAATCTTTCTTCGAGTGTGATGGCAATCTGATCGGGACGCGGCGACGACTTACCAGCGTAGTCGCGCGGTGTTTGCATCGGATCAGATTCGGCACCAAACGCACCGGTGAGCGATGACACCTGTTCTTTCTGGCTTTTCAAGTAATAGCAGATTGACCGCTCGACCGTTTTGGCGAAGAACTTTTTGCTCCAGAATCGAGCCCAATGCGTGCTGCCAGCGTGCTTCTTTTCCCATTCCTTCGCGCTTCGCAACACCAAGAATACGCAGTACTGCACGATAATCGGGTAGAAATCCATGAACCGTAACCCGCGCGATTTGTCCGGAGGAAGGTTTTTTACGACACTCCCTTGGAATATTGGGTCGCTAGCAAGTCGGTAATAGAATTCTCTAATTGCGGGATAGGGATAATTGCCATGTTCATCTGGCGAGAAGATCTCCCGTAACATGTTATCGATGGTCTCAATCTGTGCGGCGCTGGCTAAACCGTACAACTTGCAGATGATATCCCATTCAACAATCAGCCTGCGAAGTAGATTCCAATCTTTCGACCAATGGTCCGGAGGGAAATCTTCAGGTTGGAATTCAATGTCACGCATTGATTGGGCTCCCTTTAATACGCCGGAGATTTGGAATTACTGAAAACGCGATATCTATCTGAAATGCGTTTGCCGTCCCATGATGCGCGCGAAATCATTGTGAAATTGCAAGAAACTTGTGTAGGATTGAATAAGTCATTTGTATGCAAAGGTTTACGGCGATGAATTTATTCCACACCACTTGCATTCGGGCAGGCCGCTCACAGCACGGTCAGCCACGAGGAGTCCATCGGGACGCCAATCTACGCGACTCCAACGGCTGGTCGTTGAACGGCCCGTCAGGGTATCGATCAGGTGCTGAATGCCGATCGATACGGTGATCGCGTTCAAGGTGACCAACGAGCCGGCTCGCTGTTGGCGAAAGTCGATCGACGGTCGGATGGGGCGAACGCCCGGCGGCAATCGCAGTTCGAGTTCGGCATCCTCTCGATCCGCAATCCCTCCCACGCATGCAGCGCACCCTTGGCGTGGCAGGAACAGTCGCACGTCACCAGACATCGTAAGTTCACCGCTTTCCGTGCGCTGAACGCTCGTACCGATATCCAAGTGAATCTTGTTCCAGCAATTTGCCAACTGCGCGGCCAGCAATACTGGCGTTCCGTGATCGACACAGGTAACCAGCACGTCGGCGTTCTGAGCTCGCTCAGCCACTCTTAAATCGGTAGCGGTACTTGGGATACCCGTGACGGCAATATCATCGCAATACCGCGTGATTTCGTTGGCCAGCGCAGAGACCTTCTTATTGCCAATATCTCCCAAGTCGCCACCGAGCATCGCGTCGAAGTTGTGGATTTCCAGCACGTCGGGATCCACGAGCGTCAGTTTTCCAATTCCCAATGTCGCCAATTGGCGAGCCGCTACCGATCCGTTACGCGAGGCGCCGATTACCATCACGTGCATATCACGCAAAGACTCGACAAACTTCGATCCCAGCATATTGGTCAGTCGGCTCCACCGGGCTGGGATTTTGGAAGGCGTTTGTGGATCGTTGATGGGCGAATTCCTCAAAAGAAGATAGGGGCCTCCCGCAATCTTTAGAGTGCCAATTGGAGACACGTCAGTGCCGTGAAACAACCACGCGCGCCACTGGCCTCGCCGATTACCGAATCCAAAGCTCAATACCACCCACGATTGCCCCGGAAGCGGCAAAAAGATTTCTCGCAATTCCTTTTCGGAGCGATAGGGTGTATCGTCCGAACCACCAACCGCCACTATCCAATTCGCATTCAACGGTCGCTCGATGCCCAACGGAACCTTTACAGTGCGGGTCATGCCACCAACGGAAAGGCGAAAGGTATCATGCACAAATCGTTTGACCAATCGGCCGACCATTACCGCATCAGGATTCATCGCCAGTGTGCGCACGACGTTAGCAAAATCTACGCGAGCTATTTCCAACACGGTTTGATCCGAATATGCGACCACGTGAGCGACTCTCCGATGAAATCGAAACAGGAATGGAACACTACTGACTAAAAGGCGTATGCGGAACGAGTGCCGAATTCCGTAAAAAGATGTCATTCGAGAAATTACGTGCGGAACAATACTAGAACCGGCACACGAGCATCGTTGAGTTGCTCAATGTCGTTCAGATGTCATTAATCGCCCTTAGTTTAACATCGCCATCAACAAGGTTAGCGCCGTCACGGCACTCGACAGCCCGATAACACGCGGCCAACGGATATCCGGGCCGAGCGTCGAGTATTCAACCATCGGGCCATCCTTGCGGAGATAGCACCAACCATCAATCGTTACGATTGTCCAGCCTTCCGGAAGTTTTGAATTGCGATTGAAGAACGACATGTTTAAGCCTCCCATGGAACTCGACGGATTGGAAGTTGTTTTGCCACGCTAGTTGAAAGGCAGTTTTGGGTGATAGGACTTAAGAGAATCGAGATGTCGTGCGAGGATTGTCTGCGGTCGATATGATCCACCGGACGAGCCGGTGGGATTGGGATCTGATTTGGCCATCAGTTTGCTACGTCGCGACAGTTAGTTGGCGCGGGCTAGTTCGCGATCGCTTGGCGTGTCGTCGAGGGAACGGGTGATGCGGGCGATGAGGTCGTCCGTGGCTGGGGCAACGTCGGATGCGCTGTGCCGTATGCTCATCAGCGCCGATAGTCCGGCCAGTTGGCCATCGATTCTGTCGCTGATGGAGGTCAGTTCGCCTCGCAAATCGTCGAATGCAGGATCGGTGGTGCCAATTTCGCCCAATTCGTTGGTCCAGGATTGCATGTCTTTGGCTACCGCAATCTTGTCCTGCAGATCTCGACAATAGTCGTGCAGTTCGCGCAATCGCTGCGGTGCTTGCTCGCAGGCAAGGGTCAAGTGGTTGAGACGACTTTGACAGATTTCGAGCAATTGAGATAACGACTTCTCGCGGCTGACCGCCATGTCGATTACACGCTCAGAATGTTGAATCGAGCTTTGTACTTGCTCATTGGACATGGATGCGCCGGTGGATGTTAACACGGTATCACCGGCGACTAATTTACGGCGAATCGTATGCATTTGACCGCGGTGTTCGGAGATCGTACAGCGCGCGCTCGCCAAACGCTCGTCGACGCGTCCGACCAACGACTGTAACATCACTCGCTGTTGAGCTTGCTCGACGATCTGCGATTTGTATTCGGCGATCTTGGCTATTACGGAGTTCAGTTGGAACTCGTGTTTACCGACCAGGTCTATCAACTTTTCAGCAATGGAGTCCTTGCCCGTCTTGAACCATGGTCCGAAATTCTTGCCGAGCGTCGCGACCAACGAAACGACGACGACAACAACGGATGCGGACGTGTATAGAAGCGCTTTCATGTTTTGTGTTCCTGTTCGGATTGAGATAGCTTGGTTCGTAAACTTGGAGGTTCTTTTCCGATTCGTAAAGCAATAACCGTACTGATCCGCGGGGCAAGCCTGCGGCATTGACGGTTACAGGCTGGAAGCCTATTCCGCGGGTTGGATGCGCAGAGCTTCGTCGCGGGTGGTATGCCAGCGATCGCGCACGCGCTGGATTATGGCTAACGATCTTGCGGTGCGTTCCTGGTATTGATTCGCCAGTTCGTCGATCGTCTCACGCTCGATGCGATTGAGATCGCTCAGGATTTGTTCGATTCTCCGCAGACGCTCGCGAGCAACAATGTTCAACATTTGCTGTTCGATCCGCTCCGACCATTGCTGTAGCTCCAGCACGTTGGGCTGCGAAGTCAGGGAGGTGGACGGGGCTGTATTGGTCGGGCCGGTGGGCGTAGTGGTTGGAGTGGTGGTTGGCTGGTTAAGCTGTTCTGGTGGAGCATGTTTATCCTCGCTCTCTTGATTGAACGAAACGAAATCGATGGGTCTGATTGATGGCTCGCGTTTTTGAGTACAGCCGCTCGTCGCGATGAGGGTCAGCACAAGACAGAGTCCCGACTTTGCGGTTCGGATGTGGCGCACTGAAAAACGCATGGCGGTATTCCCTGGGGTTGGGTTAGATTATGTGAATCGAAAGTGGACTGGGAGTTGGCTCGTTAACCAGTGCAGGCTGTGAGCATGGAACTGGATCAACCTTGCTAAGTGGGAAATGTGGTGCTCCATACGCTACTCCTCCGACGCCCGAGGCTAGCGCCTTTCGGTTCACTGGGGGGCGGGCTCGCGGGTGACGACGAACAATCTGTCGGCAACCTTGGCTTGCTGGGCTAACAAACTGATGCGCATGAGTTCCGCGAGCGGGCCTTGACCACGGTCGTCGCAACTTGCTCTCACAATGATCTGCGCCGTCGGGGCCAGTTGGTGAAATTGATGTTCGAGCGCCGCCCATTCCACCGGGCGACCTGCCACACTTACGCCTTGGCTCGATAACTCCACGATGAATGGTTCGCAGGGAGGTGCTTGTTTTGATTGTGTTTCCTGACGGGCAACGATTGGCGCTGAGTCGTAATAGCATTGGTTTTGGCTGGTGACGAGAACCAGCGGTATTGCGAACAAGTCGATCATGACGTGCCACGTGGCTCCGCCGAGAGTCGCACGGCGATTTCTACTTTTCATACCGCACCTCCTGCATAAGGTTCTGGTTCGGTTGCTAGTTCATCCGCAGCGGCCTTTTGCACGTGGGATGCTGTAAGCAGTAAAGGCTCGGAGCTGGCGGTTTTGATCAGCGATGCCTTTGGTCTCGGCGATTTCTGAGTCTTGGATGTATGACTGCCAACCATTGGGATCGAGGGCGGATTCTGAACGGAATCGGCATGAGGTTGCAGCGTGGGGAGGCGTTGACCAGCGGTAACATCGCGGAATTCAAACTGCTGAAGCGTGTCGAGCAATTCATCGATCTGCTGAAGGACTTGATCGCGTCGCGGTTGAGTCAAGCCCACGTAGACGATTGCTGGTAAACCAACGACGATGCCGGCAAACGTAGTCTGGAAGGCGATATTCAGACCGATGTGGTTCATGGTAGGTGCGACCAGGAAGCCGGCGACTGTTCCGAGCAGCCCGAGCATCGTCGAGCAACCGGACACCAGGTGCAGTATGTTCATGAATCGATCCATGCTCTTGGCCACGTCATCGACCACCGCCGCGATACTTGAGTACGAGTCACCCTCAAGGCAAGCGGATAGCCAACTGCCATCGGAGGAAAGCTCGAATCTTTCTTTGGCAGCTGGCCAAGATCCAGGCTGTCGCAATTTTTCTAGGAGTTCGCGGAATGGTCGGCTGGCACAAGGTCGGCAAGCAAAATCAATAAACATCAGTCGGTAAACGATTACGTACCAGTTGGCGAAGTGCAGGGCCGCCAACGCACCATAAATTCCAATGGAAATAGTTGTCGAGTTCATTGGTCTAAGGTCTCCGAGAGGAAGATCGTGAGGATTTAGGGGAGTAGTCGGTCCAACGAAACATGGGATGCCTATGGTTAATTTCCGCGTGATAGACCCAGTCGGCGCGCGGCGCGCTGAGGCCAATTCGTTTGAGATACTCGAACAGCGACCGATACATTTCGATTTCGGTTTTCATCGAAAAGATGATGGACGCACGGTATTGATCGTCGTCGGCTAGACCAAAAACGCGCAGTTGGGTCGAACGGTAATTGAATGGCAGATCTTGTAGAGCAACCGCGGCCTGCAGGCTTCCCGTAGGCTGCGTCGCGAATCCCCAGCGATCAAAGACGCGCGTTTGATTCAAGCCTTGGATGATGAACTCATTGGCCAAGTCGGTAACCTTGACGCCGCTGCCAAGTTCCAAGCGGATCTCTGACTTCCCTTGTTCAACTTCCATCTTGTACCGGGCCAGAACTTCCGCTTGCTCGTCTTGTGACATCCGTTCAATCGTCTTTTGACGTGGTTCAACACGATTGGCGGTGGAAACAGTTTGGATGTTGTCACAGGTAGGGTCTTCTTGCTCTGCCAGTTCCGCAGCCATCGGCGGTTTGGTAACAGTTTGCTCGGCTCGTGTTTCCGTGCGCGGACCGACCTTTTCGACCACTCCTAGGTTTGGGACGGCAACCGCGCTCGCAAGTTTCTTGCTGCTGAGGTCAGGTGCGATTGATCGGACCACATCAGTGTTAACGCTGGACTGGTAACTGAATAGGAATAAGGCCAGCGGCAGGTGAAGCAACGTCACGAGGCTGGCTGCAGTTAGGGATCGAAATAGCTCGCTCATCGTGATCGGTCCTTCCGATTGGCGGTGGATGCCGTGGCAGTCGGCACAGGAAATTTAATGCCCAGATCCTTTAAGAGATCCGCAAAGCTCTTCTGGGGCCTTGGTTTGTCGGTGGGCGATTTATCAGTCGTTAATTTGTCGGCGGTGTGGTTGGGCAACGCCCGTTCAAATTCGAATCGCAATGCCGAATCGTCAGGCAACTCAAACCCCACGAAGTCCCGAGTCGATGACTTGGCAATTTCCATTCGATCCGTGATCGCTTGCTCAGTAGTCACAGCATCTCGAATTCGATGGTCGAGTTTGGCGACATGCTCGCGCACTCGATCGATCCGTCGCTGCAGGTTTCGGATAGATTCCCCACTGGCCTCGACGATCGCACGCGAGCGAGCGTTGGCCGAAGCTGAATCGCCTTGCGACTGTTGCTCGACCTGTGCAAGCTGCGTCGTCAGACGTGCTCGGAGTTGTTCCAACAAGCTCTCGTCGGATTCCAGGTCCTTGGCTAGTTCGACGCGCAGCCGCTGCCAGGCCGCTCTGCGCTGTTTCGACTGCTCAATGGCGGGTCCAAATCGAAGTTGGCTGAGTAGTTCTTGGCTGATCGTTTCGGCTTTGACGGACATCTCCTCTGGCTTAAGCGCGTCGAGTTCCTTGAGGAAGTCGGCCGCTTCTCGAGCGTTGGTGTCGGCATTGTTCTTTGGTTTTGCGGGCGTTGAAGCTGGGCCAGAGGTTGCATCAGACGCCAACAGGACATACTTGTTTGGAGAACGAGTGCTGATCGTGGACTGAGCATCGGCGGTGTAACAACTGCCGAGCAGTAGAAGAGTGGTCAACCAGGTAATGAAACGGCGGAACATTGGATTCTCCTTGGACTGTTGTTTTGGAAAGAAGGTGGTCTTGAACACGAAAATGTGGGCAATCCGAGTGTTAGCGATCGGTCATTTAGTTTTTTGCTTTAACAGGGCCAGAATCTTGGCTTCCATTTCGGAGCTCAACTTAGGTAAAGGCAATTCTGGCGGGAGGGCGGGCGCCGCCTCGGGAACGATTGGGTCATTCGGTCGACCTTTGAGGTTCTGAATGGACGGTGCCAGGGTCTGGATTGCTAGCGAGAGGCGTTGAGCTTCTTGTTGTAGGAGCGCGGAATCCTTGGCCAATCGATTGCGACGGATAGCCTCGACTTGACGGAGTGTCTCTTCGCGTGCCAGGTCCGCGAAAGTCTTGGCGGCGCGGTCCAGGTCCAGCAGGCGATTCAGCGTGATTTCTAGAGATTTCTCAGTGGAAGCGATGGCCTTGAGATCATCAAACAATTCGTCTCGTCGTTCGATTTTCTTCGCAAGCAGCAAGACACTTCCTTGATCACCCATCAATTTCCCGTCCACCGCACGGACTTTTGAAAGCAACTCATGAATCTCGCTTTCCACAACGGCGGTTTGCTCCTCAATTACCGCAGATTGGCTGCGAACTCGGGCCTGCTGCACCAGCGTAGTCACTTGGAAGTTCCCAATCGCGCCGCTGGTTAGAACTATCGCGCCAGCGATTGGTTTGAGCGTTTGTAGCTTGACGAGCGCTATCTTGTTGGCAGCTTCCGGTGTGCCGTTGGCAGATTTGTTCAAACGCTGGACGATTTCGTCGTACAGTTGCGACGAGCTGGCCAAGGACTCGATTTGATCCGTCAATTGACGTAGATCGAGCTGGCCGATCTTGTCTTGCTCCAGAGGCCGAACGATCAAGTCTGGGCGGTCGTTTTGCTGAGCGTTTGCGACTCCGTTGGTAACCAATACCATTGCGGTACCGATCAGCAACACAAGGCTTGCCTGAGTTCTCAATCTTCTTATTGACATACATTTTCTCCAGATTCAATGAGTAAAGAGCGTCCATCCGTTGACCGAATTCGGTATCCGGCCAACCCAACTGTGTTGATATATTCAGAAAGGCACTTTGAGCCAGTTGTGACTGTCCCGGGCCAACAATTCTCGAACTGCGGACTCGATCGCCACGTCAACTTGGTCGCGTTCATTGGGTTCCACAGCCTTGAATGCCGAGAGCGGCGCTTCAGCAACATGCTCCACACCAGCTTTTGCCTTTACTTCAAAGGTGGAAACGGTCTGTGTATCCGCGGCAGGAGTTTTTTCCTCAATTTCACCCTGACGTGAAACCAACTCCGACTTGAGTTCAAGCCGGTTGCAGCCGATCGCAAGTGCCATCCATGCCAAAAAGAGACGAAAGCGCACGATTGACCTCCAGGATAAAAAGCTTCGGATAGAAAATGCGAGTTCCGTCTCAAGCAGCGAAGCGCTTCGTGCGTGCTCCCTTAGTACAAAGGCACTTTGCGGCGAAAGGTTCGAGAATATTTTGTAAAGAAGGAGATTCGATCCCTTGAAGGCTGGTGAACCGCTTCAGCGTGTCAGTCGCAGATTACTGAGGGTCGTTAGGTTCGTTCAACATTTCCGAGTCTAGTATTAAGCAATAAACAAGTTGGCGGAATAGGAGTTAAATAGGCTCGGTGGTGCATCGAGCCTAGAGTAAGAACCGGCTGAATGAATCAGCCTTTTGCAGTTTTCAACGACTTGTCAGAAGTGAGCGTCATCGCTGGCAGATACTCCGGCCGCTGCAATGGCGCTGTCCATAGGCCCAGCAGCGTGATCGAAAATCCATGTGTGGGCTAGGTCAGCGATCTTGACCACCAACGGCAAGTCGTCGCGACCGAAGCTGGTGGAATCCTTCCAGGAATTTCCGTCCTTGAAAATGCGACTGAGGGAAACGTTATGGCGAACTCCTTCGCGCGTTTCGTTTTCCCAGATCGCCGCTTTGATGCGGCCCATGCGGATCTCGTGTACGGGACGATTTGCGTTTGACATCTTCTTCTCCAATTCAGGTTAAGGTAACTTTCGAACAAACGAACAATCTTCTTGCGCCAAATGGCGCTGGATTTCGTTAGCGACTGGGCGAGCTTCCTCAGTCGCATCACGTAGTTCTGGCAATACGCAGGGCGCAAAGCCACCGCGTTCTATCCAATCGGTTAGATCGCCAGCGATATCGGCGGCGGTTTGAAAATCACCTTGCCGAATCGCGGTGAACATCTGTTCCCAAGCAACTTCCGGGTCCATGTTAGACAGCCAATGCAAGCAAGCTGCCGATTCGAGCGTCTTGCTCGGCGCGATCGCCAGCATTGGTTAACCGGCCAGTCATGCGAGTCAGTGCATCGACTGCTTTGAACAGTGTGTACGAGCCACTTTGGGCCGACATCAGCGTCACTGCTTCCTTGATGTAGTTCATCGGAATGCCGCGACCGGAAAGCGACTTATGGACCGTTCCATAAGTTTTGCAACACTGAAGTTGACGGAGCAACGTGAATTTGCAATAGTTTGTGCCTATGAGCAAAGGACTGCCAATTGTCACCGGCTATTCTACATTTGAAGTGCGCATTCGTGCGGTGCGTGCTGTGCTAAGTGGTGAGGTCAACGTCACAGAGACTGCCATTACGTTCGGGGTTGACCGTTCCACAGTGCATAGATGGATTGGTCGATTTCAGTCGGAAGGCGAGGCCGGACTTGTTCGCGCAGAAGTATCAGGTCGTCCTCGGAAAATTGAAGCTCTCGACACAGAAGCTTTGTGCAAGATCGTCCTTTGCCCCGCATCGCAGTTTGGTTTTGAGACAGATTTTTGGACAACACCTAGATTGATACAAATCGTAGCGGAGAAGTTTGGTGTATCGCTCTCGAAGCAGTCCATGATGCGTAGACTGCACGAAGCTGGCATGACGTATCAGAAACCGGAACGCGTCTACTTTGAAATGTCAGAAGAGGTTCGACAGAAGTGGCGTCGCACGGAACTTCGGAAGATACGCGCCGCAGTCAAGAATTATAAGGCAATTCTTTACTTCCAAGATGAAGCCAATGTGTCCCTTACCGCTTTACTTGGTAAGACTTGGGCAATTCGAGGTCAAACTCCAAAGCAACGGGTAACCGGAAATCGTGGTGGTGTGTCCGCAATGTCGGCAATTACTAGCGGCGGACAGTTAATCTTCCGGTTGCATGACAAACGAATCGCGTCCGACGAAGTAATCGACTTTCTGAGTCAGATGTTACGACACCATCCACGTCGGCATTTAGTCGTTGTTATGGATCAAGCAGCGCCGCACGTTTCCAAAAAGACAAAGTGCTTCATTGAAAACCAACGACGACTGCACGTCTTCTACCTCCCGGCCTATTCGCCAGATTGGAACCCAGACGAAAAGGTCTGGAATCACCTCAAGCATCAAGAACTAAAAGGGCATCAAGCCAAAACCAAACTGGAACTCAAGACACTCGCTGATGAAAAGCTTTGTAAAATGGCATCCGACCCAGAGTTGCTGCGTGGAATTTTCTTTCGTTGCTGCGGAGCTAACATCCTTGCCGCGTAAGTGTTGCAAAACTTATGGAACGGTCCATATTTCTGCGCCGATCCTAAGCCGACTCGGTAGGCGGTTGATTAAGAATCTTACCGACGATTTTCCCAGGCTGGCCGTCGAGTAGTGAGCCCTCACCTCCTGGCCGTGAAATGCTCAGTTGATTTACATCCAAGCCGAAAAGGTAGCACATCGTAGCATGATAGTCGTAATGGTTGACGACATCTGTCACAGCTTTGTGTCCGACCTCATCAGTTTCGCCGTGAATGCAACCGGATTTGATTCCACCGCCAGCAAACCAACTGCTAAACCCGTAAGTATTGTGGTCGCGCCCGACGTTTTTCTCGTTTTGAACGACGGGCAGGCGCCCCATCTCGCCACCCCAGTGGACCAGCGTTGTATTGAGCAGGCCTCGAGCCTTCAGGTCTCGTACCAACGCAGCCGCAGGCTGATCAATTTTCAAGCACGATCTAGGCAATGATTTCTCGATTCCACCGTGATGATCCCATTGCTGTGTCGATGTATAGAGTTGTACAAACCGGACGCCGCGTTCGACCAGGCGACGCGCGATCAAACAGCGTGTGCCGAATTCCCGGGTGGCTTCTTGTTCAAGCCCATAGGAGCGATGGGTAGCCGACGATTCTTGCGAGATATCGAGTGCCTCCTTGGCTGAAGTTTGCATGCGCGCGGCAAGTTCGTAGTTGGCAATGCGCGCCGAAAGATCCGATTCGCCGGGATGATGTACGAGGTGTTCGCGGTTCAACTGTTGCAAATAACGCAAGTACTCTGCTTGAGGCTCACCAGCCAATTTGCTGGGAGGATCGAGATTCAAAATGCGTGGCTCGCGCGGGCGAACCACGGTCCCTTGATACAGCGACGGGAGCCAGCCATTCGACCAGCAGTCGGTGCCCAGCACAGGTAATCCACCAGGATCACTCAAAACCACAAACGCCGGCAATTCTTGACTCTCGCTCCCCAGAGCATAAGTCAGCCACGAGCCCACAACGGGCCTACCGGCGGTAGTTCGTCCGTGATGCAAGGCGTAGATCGACTGACCGTGGTTATTAACACCAGTGTGCATCGAACGCACCAACGTAATGTCGTCAGCGATCGATCCTAAGTGTGGCACCAATGCGCTCAACTCCATACCGCAATCGCCATGCCGCGACCACTTCCAAGGTCCAGCCCACAACTTGGCCGACGATTCGGCGGCGTTATCGTACTTGATCTCTCCCGTGAAATTCTTTAGATGGTGTTTTTCGAGTTCACTCTTGCGATCACAAAGATCCAAGTGCGAAGGCCCGCCTTGCATGAACATGGAAATCATCGCCGTCGCTTGGGGACGAAATTGAGGCGGCTTGGGCGTGAGATCAAAAGTCTGGCGATCCAAATTGGGTTTCTTCGGTTCAGCACATAACTTATCCTGCTTGAGCAGGTACGCGAATGCCAACGATCCCAATGCAAACGCTTGCTGCGATACAAAATGCCTACGAGAGTGACGCAATGCGAGCCAAGAGTGTTTCATGGTGCTACCACTTTCCAATCGACCAAGGAATCATCGGGCGAATCAAATTGCAAGTCAGCTCATCAATCCACATAAAGGAATTGGTTCGAGGAAATCAATGCTTGACAGTACACCGCCAAAGCTTGCGTGGCAGGTGCAAGTTGCTCGCTGGTTGCCGGCTCGTTCTTCGCCGACGATTTGCCGCCGACGTCCGACTTTTCGGCCAGAGTCTTAGCTTGCGCGGCTGCCTCGGAAGTTTGTCGCAAAGTGAAGATCTCACGCTGCCGCGCAATAAACTCGCGGGCCCCAGCAATGTCTGCGTCTGTGGCACCAGCACCGCAGGCCAACATCCGAGCTCGACGGATTTGCTGGTCAACATCGTCCCCAACGTCTCGAATTACTCGTTGGGCAAATCTCTCAGCCAATTGTACTGATACTTGATTGTTCATCAGCAGCAGTGATTGCGTTGCAACGGTGGATGCAGAACGCCGATCACAATTCGGAGACAAAGCTGCAACGTCGAATGGCTCTAGAACACCCAGAGGCATCGATCGGCGGACTTGGACATAAATACTGCGGCGATATTGTTCGGGATCATCGGTCAATTTCGCAATCATGATGCCATTACCATCGCGAGTTGCCGAGCCGACGATGACTTGTCCGACGTCGTCAGGGTTGACCGGCGCTGGTGGCCCGAACATGGTTCGCGTGCGCATCCCAGCCGATTCGATGGCCGCATCTCGGATCGCTTCCGATTCTAATCGTCGCATCGACATTCTGCCCAGCAACCGATTCTCCGGATCGAGTTGGTCCATCGCCGGATTTCGGGTGGAAGTTTGGCGATAGGCAGCCGAACATACGATAGTCTTTTGCAGTTGCTTCAGATCCCAACCGTTGGATGCCAACTCTACCGCCATCCAGTCCAGCAGCGCAGGGTGGCTGGGGCGTTCACCCAAAACGCCAAAGTCACCGGGTGTATTCACGATCCCTTTGCCAAAATGGTGCATCCAAATTCGATTCACCAACACTCGGCCTAGCAATGGATGCTGGCCGCTGGTCAGGTGCTTTGCCATCGCCAATCTCCGACCAGTAGTGGGCACATACTGATCATCTTCGGGGATAGGAATTTGATTCTCAAAGATACTCGGTAGTGAAGGCTTGACGGCATCGCGAGGCTGATTAATATCGCCACGAAAGAAAACAAAGGTGGCAGGAACTTTGTCGGGCACTTCGGTCAGGCATGCCACGCGTTCATCTGCAGGTCTTTCCGTTCGTTTTTTGGTTTTTGTTTCGTCCCAACGTTTGTTAAATTTGTTCAGTCGATCTGGTTCGTAGAGGTAAGCGCTGCCGCGGTCGACGTTCAAACTGGGATGGTCCTTCATCAGTTGACGTTGCTCGGCGGAACGCTCGTCCTGTTTAGTAGCCCGCGCGGCGATGGCTTTGGCACGCAGATCTTCGGGCAATTTTTCTAGCTCTCGGTCAAAAATTTCCTGCACGATACAATCGAGTTCAGCTTTCTGCCGCTCGTCGAGTTCCTTGAGCTGAGCATCAATGTGAGCAGCTTTTTCCCGTTCTTTCGGAACGAGAATATTGATCATCCGCGAGTTCTTGTCACGCCAGTTCTTCCAGTCCAACGCCGGTTCGAAGATTGCGCGGAACGCATAGTAATCCACTTGCGAAATCGGATCGTACCGGTGATTGTGGCACTGCGCGCAGCCGATCGTCATGCCCAGCAGAGAAGTAGAGACAATCTTAATCGTATCCGCCATGACGTCATTGCGAGCTGCATTGACATCGGCGCCGTCCTCGGTCCCATCGGGCGCCATTCGGAGAAATCCAGTGGCAACTAATTTGTCCACTGCATCCGAGCTCAGGTTTTCGTAGGGCGGTGCAACTAATTCGTCACCCGCCAATTGTTCGATGATCCATTGATCCACCGGTTTGGATTCATTCAGCGACCGAATTACATAGTCTCGATAACGAAACGACCATGGACGCACCGTGTCTTTTTCAGAATAGCCATCGCTGTCAGCGTATCCTGCAACGTCCAACCAATGCCGCGCCCAGCGTTCGCCGTACGCTGGCGAAGCCAACATGCGATCGACCAGTCGTTCATAGGCATCTGGCCTTGTGTCGGCCGCGAATTCATCCAACAGTACCGGATCTGGTGGCAAGCCCAATAGATCGAACGACAATCTGCGTACAAGCGTTTCGCGATTGGCCTCGTGCGAGTAACTCAATGCGTGTTGCTCGAGCTTCGATAGCAAGAAATTATCGATTGGTGTCCTGACCAATTCAGCTTGGTCCACAACAGGGACAGGCAAACGTACCGGCGGCTGGAACGCCCAGTAACCGCGTTCTTCGGCTGTCCATGGACTATCCGCAGGCAGTTTTTCAGGCTCAGGACGACGAGTTCTAGCTCCCTGCGCGATCCAAGTTTGAACAATGGACTTCTCTTGTTCCGATAACCCTTTACCTTTGGGAGGCATCTCTCCTGTTGCGATCCGATTCCAGATCAGACTCTCCGCTGGAGCACCAGCCAAGAGTGCCGAGCCGCTTTCGCCACCTCGCGTTATGAACCGAACCAACCGCAAATCCAACTCGGCTTGATGTTCAGTCTCCTCACCATGGCAGTGAAAACAATGAGACTTCAGAATGGGGCGCACATCAGTTTCGAAGAACAATTCTCTGTCGGCGCCAATGACAACAGCCTCAGGCGGTTGCAGTCCGACTCCAAGCACTAGCAACAAAACCAAGAATCGGATGGATTTCATGGGCGGGTCCTTCGGATTCTGTATATCAGGGGCCATGTCTTAGCAGCAGTGTGTATGGGAGCTTACGCAACGTACCGCTGCCGGACAACTTATTGAGGTGGGAGAGTTCGAAATGGCAAAGCAGCGATTTCTAGTATAACAAGTCACTTGTCCGGAAGCAGCAGCAACTTGACATCGCATCAGCCCACTCTGCAGTGCTCGTAATCGTTCGTACCCTAGAGTGCGCATTGTTTTTACGCGACTTTGCACTCAGCCGTTTAGAATTTTGGCGCTCCATTGAAGTTCGACGCCCTGCCGCTGTAATCGCTGCTGAAAATCCTGGAGAGCCTGCGCACGATTGCGAATTCCACGCGGCGATTCACGTCGCTCAATAGCAAATGCAGCCAGCGCTCCGGCCGCTTCGCCAATGCTCCATTCCACAGGATGCAAGCGATAACAGCCGTTGCTGATATGAGTCGTACCGATGTTCTTATTGGCGGCCAACAAGTTATCGACGCGGCGCGGAATCAGCGCACCCAGCGGAATCTGGAACGGAAGGCTCTCAAAGTCGATATAGTTGTCGCCACCGCTGCTGGGATGTAGGTCCAAATGATAATAGCCGATGCCAACTGAATCCGAAAACGGCGCCGCAACTGGGGTGGTCCCTTGCGTCTTTGCGATCTTGCTGCGAATCTCTTTCGAAAGATGCTGTTCCAGGATCGTGAATTCCGCGCGAATTCTGCGCGACTCGCGGATGTACGGGAACTTGGCCAATCCGTCCTCAGTTCCCACCATATCGCGCCGCAATCGCAAGCCAGACCAACCTGTGCCACCGTCGGGACGAGGCGCTTCGGTTTGCAACCAATACAGTAAAGACAAACTCAGTTGCCGGCCACCTTCCATGTGCTTGGCGACCTCAGCCGCAGCCTGGTCGGCGCCGCTCGCGTCGTGTGCTTGGTCGGCAATGATGTTACCGAGCATGTAATCGTTCTGCGGCCAGTTGACTATCGTTGCACCACTGCCGAAACCTCCAGGGGTATAGTTCGATGGGTCTTGAATTCGGCGGTACAACCACAAATTTAGATTCGCCGTTCGTGGTGGAGGCTGGCTGCCAATCGGCGGTACAAAGGCCAGTTGTCTCGGTTCGAGCGTGCGTGGATTTGAGTATTCGAGGCTGAGTAATTTGCCACTCCAAGGCGGCGTCAGCGCCGGAATGTGATCGCGCCAAAAATTGTATTGCGAGGGTCTAGCGATTGTGTGGTCTTCGCCATGCACGTGGTCCATGGCAAAGCACCAAGCGAAAGATTGAATATTGCGCGGATTCGCCTCCATCGGTGCGTGCGGCTCGTCCGTTTCGCCGCGTGCCTCGGCGCCGATGACATATTCCACCTTGGCCAACGGCAACAAGTCTCCTTGTTCGCTGGCATCGATAAACAACTTCGCCGCAAGAGTCACCAAGCCGCCAGCAGTTTGTACTTGAATCGATTCGATGCGATCGCCGTCGACAAGCGCCGAGTGCGGTTGACAGTTGAGCAACAAGGTTAACTTGCCGGTGCTCAAGTGTGCGGCCAGCATTTCGCCCAAAACTGCTAATGCGACTCGCGGTTCATGGCACAGTCGCGAAACGCTACCATTGCCGGGATTCAATGTGGGATTGTTGCGAGCGGCTTCCGACAGTGGATAGTTGCGCCGATAAAAATCGCGCACCATGTTTCGAAATTGACGGTAGGCCGCTGGAGCCCCAGTTGACTCAACCCATGCGTGTTCGTCGGGCGGAACCGCTTGTTGCGTGAGTTGCCCGCCAATCCAGTCAGTCGGTTCGGTCAAGATTACAGTGCAACCGTTTCGCAGTGCCGATAATGCGGCCGCGCAGCCGCCAAGTCCGGCACCGACGATAACGACATCCGCGCGACATTCCGCGCGTCCGATCTTGTCGCTCGCTCGCACAATTTCCAATGAGTGACACCAAACGGCAGTCGACCCGAGGCCGGTTACTTCCAAGAATCTACGTCGCTTCAATTTCGTCGATTCCATTAAATCGATTTTCACAAAACACAATAGTATCGTCAGGCTGTTACGGACTTGCTGGCCGGCGACTTTCGAAACAAGCGGCGACAACCCAATGCTGACATCGATACTACCAGCAGCAAGGACGATGGTTCCGGAACGCTTTGCAGTGTAAAGGAAAAATCCGTCGTAGGACTATTGGGGTTGAAGAACTCGTTGCCAATTTCCGTTGCCAGCAGTCCGCCGCGCTGCGCATTCTGGAAGTCCACGCCAATTGTATAAGAACTCGCCGAGCCTAGAACCAAATTCAACGAAAATAGAACTGCATTGCCTCCATTGCCAATATCCGCGAATGGTCCACCGATTGTGAGGTTTGAAACCGCAACTGTGTTGGTCGCGGTGTTGTAATTAAACAAGCCACCAGCGCCACTGACGTTGAGAACTTGAGAGGCGCCGGTCGCAGTCACTCCGGCAGGCATGACTCCGAGACTGGCGTTGGCCGGTGAGCCAAAGCGAATCGTGTAACCGGACAACGAACTAGCGCCAACTCCGTTGTGAGTAATTAGAAAATCGACAATGTGATTGCCGGCCCCATTGAATTGCAAATCCGCCGGGTCGGCGGTTATCAGGAACGCTGCGCTGGCTTGAGTTCCGATGATCCAGACAAGTGTTAGTGCCCAAACAAGAATTTTCATGTTGCTCTCGGTTATCTTCAATTGCTTATCCGGTTTCTAATGCCGATAGAATTCGACGCTACCGACTTTTCCAGTAATCCAGATAATTCAAGTTGGAACTATCGTCACTTGCAACTGAAAAGAGGTTGAAATAAGAATTCTTGATCATTCGTCCAGCAACCATAGATCGTCGTCGCGTGGAAGCAGATCTTCCGCGACCGCAAATATTCGCTGGTCTTCTTCATCGTCCCATTTCCCGAAGACGGAGTCCACTGATACTACTGGCGGCGCCAAGGCAGACAGCAGACCACTGCCACCACCACTGCCGAAGCTTAACAAGCCCGGCATACTCGATGGCAAGGATTGATTGAAGTTCGTGGCAAACAGTGGCAAATCACCACCATTAACCGACGCATCAGAATTCCAGTCTGCGTTGGGGTTGTAGCCCGCAAAACCCACGCTGGTATTGAATGCCGCTGCGAAGGCTGGCAAATCACCGCCATTGACACTGCCGTCGCGATTGGCATCGCCTACCAGAATTCCGAATACGACGTTGACAGGTCCGCCTGCTGATCCGTTCGAATCGCCATCGAGCGCGTTGAGCGCTGTATCGGTGACAGTATCTGCGACCCCAATCCTAAATCGATCGCGGGTGATCGGGCTGGAAAGTTGGATCTCGCCGCGCGTGCGCAGGCCGTTGAAGACCACCGACGTAATTAAGTTCGCGTAGCTGGCCAAGTTCACGCCCAGCAACTGGATTCTCGAAGCGTTAAAGCCAACTACCGCTTCGCTGAACAGCACATAAATTCGGTCGATGCCGTTGCTCGGTATGACCAAACCAGAATTCAACGAATACCCCAATCCATTACCCGAGCCAACGCCACCGCCATCAATCGAGTCGATGAACAAGTTACTCCAGGCAGATCCCGACACGATGACGTCAACGGCTCTTGGTGACGCGTTATCGACCACATACGCTTCGTCTATCGATGGCTCACTGTTGGCCAGCGCGTTGCCAAACAAATCGAAAATTGTCGGCGCATTCAAATTCAATCCTACGGTACCATTCAATCCGGCCAGGTCACCGCCCGAAACAACAACGTCATAGGTGCTGGCGTCGATGGGAGTGACGCTGATTGAGCCAGTCGTTCCTACGGCAGAAAAATCGGCCGCCGATACTCCAGTAACTGGTTCGCTGAAGGTAGCTAAGAATATAAGCTGGTCAGCGTTTGTCGGAGATGTGAGCGGCGTTTTTTGGCGGAATGAAATGGCGCTCGGGGGCAAAATGTCGGCAGACCGTCGCAAGAGGTAATCACCCACTCCTGACTCGGCGGAAACTTCGATCGTATATACGCCACTGGTCGTGACTGCGAACTGCAACAGGGAATCTCGACCGCCATCGGAATCCAAGTCGGAGGCCACTATGGTGGTCCCATTAGGATGAATCAAACGCAATTGAGGATCGAGCGTATTGATCGGTGTCGTTAACACGTGCGGAAACAACGCTTTCGCGGAAAAGCTTATATTTGCTCCGGCGTTCAACGAAATTCGATAGCGATCGACTCCGGATACGGTCGCGCCAAAGGTGACGTTATCGACCAATTCACCTTGCGTCGATACTAACGTCATGCGGGCGATTGCTGTATCGCTAGTAACTCCCCAAAAACTTCCGGTCAATGTTGCATCCACAAACGATGTGCCCAAAACGGATCCATTCTGGCCAAAGATCGAAATCGCTACCCGACTTGCCGTATTGATAAACACATCCATGCCGACCGCAAACACGCTGTTGTTGGGGAATCGCAACTCGGTGGATTCAGCAAATGAGCTCGGCCCTGTGACAATCGATGAATTGCCGATCACGTTGCGGCCCAGGAGAACTAAGCCATTGTTACTCGGTCCAGGATTATCGAGAATCTCCAAGCCGGGCAAGATCTCACCGGGAGTGAAACAGGCGTCATTGGACGCGCTATTCATGGGAGCGTTACAAACGACCACCGCTCCTTGCCCGGCGCTGCCATCTTCGAAATCCTCTACAGGCAGTCCCGGCGCAGCGTTATTGAATGTCGTGCGCGTGCCGAAAAAATTCAAACCTGTGCCTGTAGAACCTTGGGCTGCCGATCCAATCGCCCCAAAATTGCCGTCCAATGAACGCAGTGGATCAGTGGCCAGATTTAAATTCGGCTCGGTGTCAAATGCTAGCGAACCTGTGACGACGACGGCATAATCACCGACTGTGTCGGAACTGATCACGCGGATGGTATAGACTCCGGCGACAGGCACTACGTAGCCGAGGATTCCTCGTGCATAGTTGGTGACACTGACGCCCGGTCGGACGGGATCTGTCACAGCAGTCGCCACCAAGCTGCCATCAGGGCCCATCAAAACGAGACTCACGGGCGAGAAATTCTGGCCGTTCATTCCAGCCAAAACAACATCGATGGGCTTACCAACTTGGCCAGATAAATTCAGCGTATATTCATCGATGTCGGGAGTTGGAACGTTGTCACGCAATTCTAAAATGTCACCGTTGGCGATCGATGGAGAGTTGAAGCTGAACTGAACAGCAGAGGTGGAGTTGCGCTGATATCCAATGGTGGCTTCGGCGCCGAAGTTGTAGGCAGGGTCCCCGAAGTCGACGTCGGCATAGACAAAGCGTGCATATACTGGCCCGGATGCGAACAACTGGAGCTGGAATGTAGCGGCTCCAATTCCTGACCAACGAGGTCGATTGTGCCACTGCACGATCAGAGCATTTATTCCATCAATCTGGCGCTGCTGCCAATACACATTACCATTACCAGTTCCTCCATCGAGATCGTCCCAAAAGGGAACCAGAAAAGTCCCGTTCGGCAGCGAAGTAGGGAGCGAGTCATTGAACGGAGAAAGACTGCCTGTGGTACCGGAAATGATTCCACCATTGTTGCTGACGATTACTGAGCCTGCCGGAAAGAACGCATTTCCGACGGTTGTAGTGATCAAAGCTTGACCATCGTCGGTCAACCCGAGTGGCGTCCCTGTAGTCGAAATATCGATAAAAGAACCAGGACTATTGGATCGCGCGAAGATCACCCTAGGGAGAACGGGATTTGCCGTACCCACGACACCAAATCTAGGTGTGCCGACCGTTGTGGGAGTAACACCCACATCAATCAAACTGCTGTCGATTGCCAGTTCGCTACCATCGGCGGAGTCGGTGATTTCTCGAATGTAATTACGGGCGATTTCCAGGTTGTATCCTGTGAATATATTGGACGTAACAATGATAATTTGCTCGCCGCTGCTGCCAGCAAACGTCGGAGGCAGCACCGCCACTCGACCAGCGGCTGGCGCGACGACCGAGGCAGAACCTGCAAATTGAATCGTCAGCGTAGCCGCAGGATTGGTTGGCGTAACCACCGCACTTATTCTTTGACCGCTCTCGACAAAGTAGTAGAAACCGTGTTGGCTGGTCGCCGACGACAAGATGCCAGAATTGTTGCGACTGACATGGAACAGTCCACCTTGCGGAGCCTGGCGTTCGAAGTTGTTGGCTGGCGCGCCCACCTGCGCGGTGTCCGAGTTCATTACGTTCAATCCGCCAGCTCCGTCGTTAGCGTCGATGTACGAGACATCAATGCGACCACCGATGGATGCTTGCAACCTGTTGTCCGCCGACGGAGTGCCGGTGGCGATCAAGATACTTCCGCGATAGACTCCCGGTTGGGTCACCACGCGCGAGAGTGTTACTGGTTCCGTGTCGCCGATGCTGGTGGTCACATTGACGCTGATGATCGAATTGATGGTTAAATCGAGATCGCGCACGAACACGTTTACGATGTCGCCGATTTGGTATTGTGCGAGGTCAAATTCCACGCTGCCATCTTGTACAGCGGGCAAATCAAAGGCCTCGACCACATTGGTCGAGAAGTGACTGCCGCCATCGCGAGCGCTAAAACCCATGCCACGGCCGGCAAAGGCGGCCCAGATCAACTGAATATTAGCGCCTCCATTCATCGCCAGATCGGCTGCGAGTATGCCGTCGCGCGCTTGCAGCATCGTGGGACTGGCGGGCGTCAGTTTCATTGCTTCGGTCACTAACTTGAGCGCCAAATTATTGCCAGCGGTACCGGTGTAGAGATTTGTGCTGAATCCGTAACGGTTCACAAAGCTCCAGTACATATCCCATAATACTGAAGTCCACACTTCGCCAACGTTGTGCACTTCGCTGCAACCTGCGGGGCATGGCACATCTGATTGACTGTCACTGATGTCATCATACGTCAAAGGATTGACCGTCTTATTCGTACTGTATGGGAATCGACGAATCCCAGCGCCTGTGGCTGGTTGGCCCAAAACATAAGTCCCTACGGGATACGATCCGGTTGCGGTATCGGTCGGCTTGGCCAAAAAAACTAACGCATACCAATCGCTCCAGCCCTCGCCCATTCCCCCGCTCTGAATACCCTCGAGCGCGAAGACGTTGGCTGGACCGCCCACCAATCGATTCGAGATGCCATGACCATATTCATGGACGATAATACCCGCGTCATTGTCGCTGTCGCGGCGCGGATTCGTCCGACTGAATTCGAACATTTGCATGCGCGGTGATACCCCATCGCGCGGTGTGCTGAAATTGGCGTTGTTCACCGCGCCAACTGCAGCCGCATCCTGCGCGTCCGCTTGTACTGGGTCCGCGCCCAATCCACCAGCACCGTAATTGTTAAACTGAAAATTGCCAGCCGCCGCGCCGAATCCGTTCAGTGCCATAACGTCATGCACGATATTGTTCCAATAGAACAAATTGACGGTGGCTTGATCTACATTGTCCTGCGGTGGCAGCGTGTCATCGAACGGAAAATCATAGTCGTTGGTCAGGCTGGCAGGACGTGCGCCGCCAGTATTATTACCATCGCGATCTTCTTGAGCATTGACATTGTTTCCGCGAGTATCGAAAAATTCGGCTCCCTCAGCTCCGTCGGTGTCGTGCCAGCCAAATGGCGAAGCGTTTGCAACGGCTGGATTGAGAATCAACTCGTGACTGGCCGGCAATCCCACACCGTCCACAGGGCTTTCTAAGGGGATCGGAAAGACTCGGTAACTGTCGTAATCCGTCCAGTTAAATCGCCCCAATATTTCGCCAGTGAATGCGTCGACATTGATTTCAAACCAGTCGGCATCGTTTCGCAAATTGATGACCGCGTTCCAGGCCAATCTTGCTTCGCCGCGCTGCATCGGCACGATTGTCATTTTGACCGGAATGGGGTCGCGCGAAATTCCACCGTCAGACAGCAAAACAGACCGATCCGCATCGTGGTCCTGGCGTTTCGAATCGAGCGATTGCGTAATTGTTACGCCCAGATTTCTCGCGGCAGCTTCGACAGCTTGTGTTGGGGAAATCTTGGGCTCAAGCGAATTCAGTGAACTGGCGACACTCGGTACAAAGCTGTTACCCACAGTTAGAATTTGACCATCTGCCATGACACTGACGTTGGCTACCGCGCCGAAGACATCGAGACCACGATAAGTTTGCTGAAGGTATACGTGGCTTAGTTGCGAAATCGAACTGGTGCTCTGAGCACTGACAGCAATGTCACTGATATCTGTGGGTTCGAGTCCAAGAACCGCTCGATGTTCGCGCATGAATTGCTTGGCGATATCGGCTGGTGAATCGGTTGACTTGCCGGACAGAAATCCAGAGCTATTGGATAGAGTCGCAGGAGTTCCTAGGAACGTATCGATGCTGAATTGATATCCAGGCAGGTGCTGTTCAATCGCGAGCATCGCCGCGATTTGGCTCTCGCTCAAGCCAACTTCGGCTGGTTGTGCGCTACCAGCTTCGGCATTGCGTCGTACAACGAAGCTGCCGTTGGCTCCAACGATTGCGCCAGGCGGGATTGTTCCGCGGGCATAGTGTGCGTGTTCATCGGGTACTTCAGGCGGCACGGAGAACTGCGACCAACCGAAATCTGCGCCGGCGGTCAGCAGCATTCGCGGCTCCAGGAACTCCAGGTGAAACCGAATTGGTCGGTAGAGTTTGGATAATAACCGGGTGGCCCTCGATGGAAATCGGAGCCCACGATTGTCGAGCAGCGATTTGGGAGAAGTCAGAACTCGACGCACCGCAGACTTGAAGGCTGACACGGAGTTTAGTTCCTTGTGGGATCAGCTAACCGAACCGTGTCGCGCAATTTCTACGACGGTTGACGAGATGTCCCGAAACGAGCCTAAGTTCACGAAAACCAGATTATCACCCAAAGAGCGGATTTTAGTCAACGGATTTGCATTGAAATCGCGTTGTTATTGCGCGAACAAGGTATTCGAGAATTTGGCTGAATACGCCGGACCAGTCACCTTGTTTGTGCTGCCTGAACAAACGCACCGTGGGGTACCAAGGGCTATCGCTGCGGTCCAGTAACCAGCGCCAGTCTGGCATAAGACTCAGCGCAACCCACGTCGGAACCCCCAGCGATCCGGCCAGATGAGCTATCGAGGTATCGCTGGTGATGACTAAATCCAGGTGCTGCATAATGGCGGATGTATCCATGAAGGCGCCGCTGGTTTTGTCGATATTCTGGTCCAGTATGGTAACTGGGCGTGGGCCGCGCCAATCGCCAAGTTGTTCTGTCCCATACCCACTCTGCAAACTGATCAATTCTACCTGAGGTACCGATGCCAGATTTTCGAAGTGTTTCAACGGTACACTGCGAAACATATCTGCTTGATGATCGGGGTTTCCTTGCCAGGCGATCCCCACGCGAAAGACAGAGGATGATTTCGGAAATCGTTCGGCCCAATATTGGACTAAATGTTCGGCTGGCAGAACGTAAGGAATTTGATTTGGGATCGAATGCAAGTCAATTTGCAATATATCGGCGACATCTAGCAAAGTGCAGTGCGTGTCCAGAGGTCGGTCATAGGGCAAACTATTGGGAAACATGGGCCCGAGCGAACTGGCATTTCGCAGCAGTGCCATCAACTGCGGTTGGCAGTAGACGGTTGTGTTGGCGCCTCGCTCGCGCAGAATTTTCGCGAAGCGCACAAAGTGCAGTGTATCTCCGAGTCCCTGTTCGGCAGTCAGGAGAATCGACTTGCCACGCAGGTCACTGCCGTCCCAAACCGGCGCGCTCAACTTGGGACGCTGCAAGTCACCAACGCGCCAGCGCCAGCGATATTCGCGCCAACCTTCCTCGAACCTGCCCTGGAGCAAATAAATCACTCCCAGGTTGCGGTGGAGTTCGGCCTCGGTCGGATTGAGTTGCAGAGCTTGCTCGTAACAACGTAGCCCTCGTTCGAGTTCGCCGTTCCACACATGGAGCGTACCGCGATTCTTGTACGCGTTCAAATAGTCCGGCTTGAGGTCGATGGCTTTTTGAAAGCACGCGTCTGCTTCTTCGGCACGTTGCAAGTAACGCAACGTATTTCCCATATTGTTGAGGGCGACTGGAAACCTCGGCTGAATTCGCAATGCCGTTTGGTAAGCTTCGTGGGCTTGGGAATACTTGCGTTGGTCGTGTAGCGCGATACCCAGAAAGCACCAGGCGTTGAAGTTGCCGGGTGCTTTGGCGATTACGTTGCGATAGATCTGTTCGGCGTCAACGAATTTCCGCTGTTGCTGAATCGCCCAACCGCGCTGAAGTTCTTGTTCTATGGTTTCCATACGAATTTGGCATAATAAAAAACCTCAGGCCAAAAGCACAGACGTTTTGGCCTGAGGTTCACGGAGATTCTCAAAACGGGTAATAGGTTAGTCGAGGAATCCTACCAGATCTTGGCTGCGGCTGGGTTGCTGCAACTTGCGCACAGCTTTCGCCTCGATCTGACGGATGCGTTCGCGCGTAACTTTGAAAATGTGGCCAACTTCTTCCAACGTATAGCTGTAACCGTCCCCCAAGCCATAACGCAGTTTGATAATTTCGCGTTCGCGATAACTGAGTGTTTTCAGCACATGGTTAATGCGATCGCGCAACATCTCTTGACCAGCTCCGATGGCGGGGCTCTCTGCGGTACCATCGGGCAGCAAGTCACCGAACTGGCTATCTTCGCTATTGCCGACCGGACGATCCAAGCTGATCGGATAGCGACTCATGGCCAAAACGCGACGAGCCTCTTCAATGGTAGTTTCAGCTCGTCGAGCGGTCTCTTCCAAAGTTGGCTCGCGTCCAAGCTCCTGTAGCAATTGGCGCGATACGTTGCGCACCCGTGACATGGTTTCCACCATATGTACTGGAATGCGAATGGTACGGCTCTGATCGGCCACAGCCCGCGTGATCGCTTGCCGAATCCACCAGGTCGCATAAGTGCAGAATTTGAAACCGCGACGATATTCGAATTTATCGACCGCGCGCATCAATCCCGCATTACCTTCCTGAATCAGATCCAAGAAACTCAAACCGCGATTGCGATACTTCTTAGCGATCGAAACGACCAACCGCAGATTGCCTTCGGAAAGCTGCTTCTTGGCTTTTTGATATTCGGTGAATACCTTTTGAACCATGCGCACGCGATTGCGGAGGCTGGAGGGAGTTTCTTGAGTGGCGATCAGAATCTGACGAAACTCTTGGAGCAATTCCGAGCGTTGCGCCGCTGAAACGCGATCGCCTTCCAGTCGATCGATTTCTCGCCGCAGTTCGTCCACGCGTCGACTCAGTTTTGATAAGTCGTCGATCCGCGGTTCCAACCGCTGCGTCCGCAAGCCAAGTTCTTCGACCAAACGCACCGCCTTGCGTCGACGGCGCGCCAGCGAACGCCAGGCATCGTGGCGTCGTTCCATCGGCAATTCCGAACTCAATGCGATCCGATAATCACGGCGGTTGCGCTTGAGTAAGACATCCAGCGTACGCAAATTGTGCGGCAGCCGGCCGAGGATTTGATCCTTTTCCAAATGGTCGGTGACAGAAACCTGTACGGTGCGATCGAACGGCAATTCACTGGTCTGAACGCGTCGTAAAATCTTGTAGGCGAATTGCATTACGTAATCGCACTCAAGCAACTTCGTGCGGAATCTGCGACGGGTAACTTCGATTGCTTTGGCGAGTCGAATCTCTTCGGCGCGAGTCAACAGCGGAATTTCACCCATTTGCGTCAAATACATGCGCACAGGATCATCCGACCAAGTTTCCACCTCCTCTTCGACAGCCGCCAGTAACTCTTCATCGCTTTCAAGCTGAACTTCACCTTCGGGTGCCAATCCGTCATCGTCCGTCATGGGGAGCGAATCCGCCCCATCTTCTTCGTCCAATGATAGCTTTTGGTAACTCTCCAGTTCGTCTTCCGCGCCACGTGGGGTATCATCATCAAATTCATCCAGCAGTACGTCGAACAAGGCCTTACTCCTATTCTGCCAAAGTGACTTGGGCTGTGTCAGCGGGCAATTGCTTCAAGGTGGTTGCTTGAATGATTAACACAGAATTCTACCACTCACTATGAACCAAACTGCGTATCAACATTCAAATAGTAAAAGGTTGCGTCTGGGCAAAAAATTCCAACGGACAAGTCCTTCCATCAAACTCTCATCATCTTAGTCGCGGTGGGTTCAGCGAACTTTGCGAAAACTCGCGTGAAGGGATGGAGGAAGTTGACTTGCATTGTCGCCCAATGGCTGTGACAATTCGCTCGCGTCGGTGCAACCTGCCAAATCACCGTAAATCCGCCGAATGCGCGATCGAATCGTCCGCTGCCAGCGTAATCAACCGGGTTCGAATTCCTAGTGGTATCCGCGTTCCGTTGAGCATTCTATTGCCGCGTTGGCAGTCGGAAGTAATTTTAACTACACTATTCAGCCGGTCCAGTCGCAATTTTTGGCAACGTTCGCGTTATCATGGGACTGGACCACGCTTCTCAACCAAAGATCGAAGTAAGTTCGATGAATTATCTACTAAGTTGTCATTGCGGCAGAAATACGATCGTTACGCGAAGTCAGGCTGGCCAAGTAGTTTTGTGTGCCTGTGGTAACAAGTTGTCAGTTCCGACGTTGCGTGGGCTAAAAGAGCTGCCGCCGGCCGATGCACTAAATGTCTATCGATCATCGTCCACAACATTACAGGCTGCCGAATCGGCTTGGAAAGGGTGGCGAGGAATCTTGGTTAGCTTACTGGCGACCATCTTCGTTTGCTCAATCGGTTACGGTGCCTGGAATTTATTCCAAAGGCTTCGAGTGGACACCTCGTATACCGAAGAAGTCGAGCGACAAGCCGGGCGAGAATTGATCGACAAGATGGATCTACATGCCCTTAACGATACCTTTTACCAATTTACCAAAGTGGGTGTTGGAGAAAAATCTCTCCCCCCGTTCAAATTCATTCAAGATTACGCACAGCAGTGCGAACAAGCTATCTACTATTCCATGGGTGTGGCAGCGGTGGCCGCGCTAGGAGCCACAGTTTTAATGATGGCCTCTCTTGTCGGCAGCCGCTCGAAAAACACAGGGACGCCATGAACTCCACAGCAAATTCGCTGAACCCAACTGCGCTACCCGATAGCGCTATCGACCTGCTGCATGGGCGCGATCTAATGCTCGCGCAGATGATCTGGGTCCGCCAGTATACGTTGCAATTAATTCAGTCCGTTCCAGATGAGCTGTGGTATGTAATTCCAGGCAGTGCGCCCAGCCATTTGGCTTGGCAAGTCGGACACATCGCCGTCGCCCAATACGGCTTGATGCTCTTTCGGCAACGAGGTCGTGCGGCGGGTGATATGGAGATTATGCCTGGCTGGTTACGCAAGCAATTCGGTAAGGGCAGTGTTCCAGCAAGCATAGATCGTTCGGTCGCGCAACCCTCCGATCTGCTACACTTGCTTGCGTTAATACACAAACAAGCGTGCTTCGAAGTTGCGACGCTATCTGATAAAATCCTCGCCGAACCCACCGAGATGCCATTCGCCGCATATCCTACCAAACTCGGCGCATTGCTATTTTGCCCAATTCACGAATCAATCCACGCCGGACAGATTGGCGTGCTGCGCAGACTACATGGTTTGGAACCGATTAGGTAGTCTCGCTTCCAATTGCACATACTAGAATAGGCAAGCTTCGCATGCTGCGTAGATTAAAATGGATACTCTTTGGTTCGATCGTGTTGGCCATCGTGATCATTGCGATGCAGAATCTTGACCCGGTCAATGTGCATGTATTGGTTTATCATTTCAGTGCCAAGCTAGCTACTTTGCTGATGTGCGCTATGGCAATCGGATTTGTGCTCGGAATCTCTTTCCGAACGATGTGGCGAGTTACAACCTGGACGCGCGCCAAGACTATGAAGACTTCGGCAAGCATCGATCGTAGCGACGACGCTTGACTCGCTTTAGAATGTTGAGCTACTTGGTCGGATTAATACGCGAATCCATTTCGCCCCGCGCCCATTTCTTGCTGTGCCTGCTCCATGCAATTCGTTGCGATCGACTTCGAAACTGCTAGTCACCGTGCGGACAGTGCGTGCCAACTTGCGGTAGTTGTTGTAGACAACGGTCAGATCATTAAACAAAACGATTGGTTGATCAAACCGCCGCGCATGTACTTTGCTCCTCGCAATGTGGAAATACACGGCATTCGACCAGAACACGTATTGGACCAACCGACGTTGCAAGAACTTTGGCCACAAATTCTCGCTTACCTCGATGGTCAAGTAATTCTGGCGCATAACGCTCGATTTGACATCTCGGTGCTGGTATCGACGTTGGCCACGTTCGATATAGCTTGTCCCAACCTCGAGTTTTCCTGCACTCGGTCGATTGCCCGCCGGGCTTGGCCGAACCAGCCCAGTTATGGCCTGAAACCTCTCGGGACTTGGCTGGGAATCGATTTTAAGCACCATGATGCGCTTGAAGACGCAAAATGTTGTACTCAAATTGCTTTATCAGCCGCCAGCGTTTGCGGTGCCCAGGACATGGTCGATCTAGAAAGCAAACTTCGCCTGACTCGCGGAAAGTACGCACTCGGTAAACTGACTGGCCCGCGCATGATCGGTCGGCATCGCCGAGATCACGCTGAAGCTGGCGGCGGGCCGGGGCTGGTGGATCGATGGGGGTTTCCGACAAAGTCCCGTACATCTGGCAATAGCATTGATCGTTCTATTATCATTCAAGCGTCCGGAAGCCAATTGCCCTTATCGGGCAAGAAAATAGTCTTCCTCGGCCCATTGCGAGGCATGAATCAGGATGAAACCGTTGAATTCGCTATGGGATTGGGAGCGGTTTGCCAAACGGTGATTTCGAAGGAAACTCATTACGTCATTGCCAGTGGCGGAATCGATCGGGAAATTGCTCAGCAAGTGCTACAACGCGCGGCTAGTGAAGGCTCGCCAGGTTCGCTCAGTGTTACAGATACCTACGCAGGAATTCGCATTCTGAGTGAGAGGCAGTTCCTAGCTCTCTTGCCTGCTGGCAAAGCGGCGGTTCGGTGGTAACAATCAGCCTCGCAAATCTGAGCCAGCCATTGCACCGAAGTCGACGAGTCGCTTGGCCTGACACTTGTGAGTGGCTGACCATCGACATACTCGTAAACAAAATAGGGCCCACCGTGCGGAGACTGCCCCCTGCCGAAATACTCCACAACACCCGGGTGG
Organism: Planctomycetaceae bacterium; assembly: GCA_005798335.1. Classification (GTDB taxonomy): domain Bacteria; phylum Planctomycetota; class Planctomycetia; order Pirellulales; family Pirellulaceae; genus Aureliella. The sequence goes on from SYJV01000148.1 coordinate 66,965, forward strand.
TTGATTTTCGAAGCATGGTCAATCTCTCGCAGAAATGAGAGACTGCTGCCAGGGTTGGTCCATAAATGTCGGTGCATGAACTTCACGGCGATGACTGCGAACCTGCTGCGGCGTGAACGTGTCGGCGAGCGCCAGCGAGCCGAATCCACATGCGGTCGTTTGCAGCATTCGGCGACGATTGAAGTACCCGATTGGATTCATGGTTGAGATCTCGTCAGTGAAACGTGAAGTGTTGTTCATGGGTTTGCGGCCTTCAAGACTGGCTTCAATCGCTCAGCATACACTGCGTAGCCGGCGGGCGAGAGATGGATGTTGTCCGGCGTGAAGAGGTCTTTCTTGATCGTGCCGTCGGCATTGGTGAAGTCGCTCCACAAGTCGAAGACGAACACGTTCTTGTCGCTGTCGAGCTTCAGCGGATCGAGGGCCGCGTTGGTCAACTTGATGTCCTCGTAGAAGCGATGGCTGGGTGCGTGTGCAAGGAGAATCTTGGCAACGATGATCGCCGCGTCGGGAAACTTCTCGCGCAGGTTCTTCACGCACATCTGGATACCGAGCGCCGCGGCTTCGATGCCGGTCTCCGGCGTGAAGAACATGTTGTTGTTGCCGATCATGAGCACGATGGCCTTCGGCTGAAGTCCTTCGACGCCGCCGTGATCGAGACGCCACAGCACGTTTTGCGTCTTGTCACCGCCAATGCCGATGTTGACCGCCTTGAGCGTTGGAAAATGCTTCTTCCACGACCCCCCCCACTGAATCGTGATGCTGTCGCCGACGAGCAAGACATCGAGCGGCCCCGGATTGGCCTGCACGGTCTTCACATGAGCCTCGTGCAACTTCAGCCACGCATCGCCGCCGAAATGTCCCGCGCTGGGAACCTGCGGCCAGAGCTTCGGCAGATGCTTGTTCGACTCGCGCCCCGGCCGACGCTCATGCTCGGGCTTGAGAACGTAAGCCAGCTCTTCATCACTCAGTGGCCAACCTGACTTCTGCGGCTCGGCGGTTTGATGCGGGTAGTCGATTGCCTGCGCTGAATCTGTCGCGAACAGCAGGGCGGTGAGGAATGCAAGGGTGAGTCTCATTTCGAAGCGGCCTCGCCCAAATGGTTGGTAAAGATGGAAGGCTGGCTGAGATCGAACGCGCCGCCCACTTCCATGTCGTCGAGCTTCTTGCCTGCATCCTGATCGGTCGTGATCTCCGGCACGGCCTCAAGCTTCGTCGCGTTGTCCGCGAGCTTGAGCGTTGCACCTTGCTTTAGCTCGATCTCGACCGATTTGGCCACATCAAGCAACGCGCGATGTTTGCCGGGGTGATGCAGATGCAGGCCGGGCTGAAAAACAATGCGATCCCCGGGTGCGGCGCGGTCCATAACGTCCTGCGGATTGTCGCCGGGCTGGATGAGATGTTCGTCGGCGTGCAATGCAGCCAGCGGCGCGAGCAGCATTGCGATGACGAGATTGAAAATTGCTTTCATGGAGGTTCTTCCGGATGCGTGCGTCTGAAGAAAGAAAGGGGTCATCAGATATCAATGAGCTGATTTGAGACCTGACCCTTCCTTTTCATGGTTGTCATTCCTTGTCGGCAAAGCGGAATGAATACAGGTCAGCGTCGCGGAGCACGAAGCGCAGTCGCACGGCCTTACCGGCGAGCTCGCCCACGTCGCTGCCAGATTTCCAAGCGACCGATCGTTCAATCACATCACCGAAAACCGGCGGGCAGTCGGCAAGCGTGTAGCCGGGCAGCGGTTTGCCGGCGGCGTCTTGAATCTCGACGCGGATGTCGCCCGCCGCCGAAGAGGCGAAGTTCAGCGAAAGAGCCTTTCCACTGAATTGGATCGGCTTGGTGATCAGTTCGCCGCCGCTCATCGGAACGTTGATCGAAACGAAGCCATCCAGTCGCAGCGTGTAGCGACGGAGCGATTTTCCTTGATCCAGCCAGCTGCCTTCGGTGGCATAGAGGGAGAGTTCGTGGGGCGCACCTTCGAACGCCGACTTCGTTTCGACAAGCTGCCAGCAGACAAACTGCTGCCCGTAGTTCCATGTCCCTGGGCGCTCGATGCCGGGCCGGAGAAACGCCTCGTTCCAGCGGCGAAAGGTCACTCCATCTCGGCTCGACATGAACAGCCCCTCGGTCAGCGCGGAGCCGAGCCGCTCGATCAGAGCCGCCCGTGCTTGGCGCTGCTCAAAGTCCGGCAGCGATCGCAATGAGGTCGGCCATTCCCGAATGCGGGCCGGTCCCGCCCGGCCGTTGCCAACCTCCGGTGTTGTGTACTCAGGATTGGCCCGGTCGACATAACGCACCGGCAAGCCAATCAGCAGGTGCGGTGCGCGGTGATAGGGATGGATCCCGTTCTCGTAGAGTTGCTCTTCGGGTGAACCGGGATAATCCAGGTTGGCCTGGTTCTCCCAGTGAATCAGGTCTTTCGAAG
>SYJV01000017.1 GCA_005798335.1 Planctomycetaceae bacterium
AGAATTAACCGCCAGCAAAGGAGATGTGGAATGCCTTGCTTCACCTGCAAGATTCACTAACCCGTGTGCGCGTTGTCGAACGTTTATTACGCAACAAAGAGCAACACCCGCGAATGGGATTTCCTATACGCAGGTGTTGAGTTGCTAAGTATACCGCGGCCGGACCCAAGTCCAACTCACTGCAGTACGATCTGTTCAACTTCGGCGACGATGCGTTGCTTGTCTAGCTGGCACTTGTTCAGCGAAGATTTTTCAATTTTAATGCGAGAGTGTCCAATTTGTGCCATCGGTGGGTTGATTAACAACACTGCGTTTCCTCGAATTCGAAGAAGCTCTCCAATCTGAGTTGGCGTCATTCCCAATCCACGCTGCGACAAACTCGATGACCATACAGATTCGCGAAATTGATCTGAAATCGATCGAGTCTTTCCGAGAACTCTTTCGCCGCCAAATGAACTGCCAGATTGTTCACGATTCCATTCATACTCGTTTGGGATGGACCAAAGAGTTTCAGATCATCGCTGACTGGGAGACAGCCGGTTACGGATCGCTGGCCGTTGCCGGTCCATGGAGTGACTTGCCGACGATCTACGAGTTTTACATCAGTCCGGAGTTTCGAAACCGAACCTTCGAACTGTTCGAAGCGTTTCTCAATGTTTGCGGTTCGCAGCGCATCGAAACGCAGAGCAATGATGCGCTGCTAACGAATATGATGTTTACTTTCTTTAAGAATTTTTTCAGCGAGGCAATCCTCTTCGAAGACCATGGTGGTCAGCTCGCATGTCCAGCTAGCTGTATCTTCCGATCAGTCAATTCAAACGACTCAAATGCGTTGAGGAAAAACGAACTAGATCCTGAAGCTCAGTGGTTGTTGGAATATGAGCAAACAGTCGTGGCTGCTGGTGGCATCTTGTATCACTACAACCGTCCCTACGGTGACATTTATATGCAAGTCTCCCAGCCCTACCGAAGGCGTGGCTACGGTGCATATCTTGTACAAGAACTCAAGAGGATCTGTCGCGAACGTGGCAGCATCCCTGCGGCGCGCTGCAATGTAGAAAACGTCGCTAGCCGAAAAACTCTTCAGAAAGCCGGGTTTGTCCCCTGCGGCCACATTGTCATCGGCACTCGAACGTAAATTACCTCGTAATTGCTCAACCACGTTCGGCAATCATTGAAGAAAAAATGATTGGGTTCGCGCGTTCGATATTCACAACATAGGAAGAGTCCTTACTCGCGGAATCCATCCAGTTCAGTCAAGATGCTGGATGTGGCGCTGGATTTGTTTAGCACATAGAAGTGTATTCCCGGCGCTCCAGCGCGCAGCAGTTCTTGTACCTGGGTACGAGCGAAATCCACGCCGACTTCATATTGCCAACTCTCGCCGTCGCGTTCGGCGAGTTTTTCCACAAATGGCTGCGGCAGCTTGGCTTTGCACATTCTGCTGATGCGTTGAATCTGTGCGAGGTTCGTCACCGGCAAGATGCCCGGCACGATCGGCACGCGAATTCCCGCAGCGACACAGCGATCTCGGAACCGAAAAAAATCATGGTTATCGTAGAACAATTGCGTTACGACGATATCGGCCCCCGCGTCCACCTTGCGACGTAAGTTGGTGAGGTCCGTAGCGGCATCGAGCGCTTCCTGATGGACTTCGGGATAACCAGCCACGGCAATGCCAAAGCCTGGAAATTCCTCGCGGATTAGCGCCACCAATTCATTGGCGTAGCTCAAACCGCCTTCAATTGCGCGGAACGCGAGTTCTCCTTGCGGAGGATCGCCGCGAAGCGCAACAATATACTCGATGCCTTCGTCCCCTGCCGCTTTCAAATAAGCACGCAATTGATCGCGCGTCGAACCGACGCACGTCAAGTGGGACGCCACGGGAATTCCCAATCTCTGTCGCACCGATTTGGCCACTTGCATCGTGCGATCGCGCGTCGAACCACCAGCTCCATAAGTGCATGTAAAAAAATCAGGCTTGAACTTTGCTAAATCGGCGACCGTCTTCAGCAACTGATCGACACCCGCATCAGTCTTGGGTGGAAACAATTCAAAGGACAATCCGCGACGAGGAAGTTTGAAATAGTCACCTAGCTTCATATTGGAGAACAATTCCGATTGCTAGAAATGGATGTCGAGATGGGTTAAGCGCTACGTCTGCACAACTTCGAGCACAATTTATGGCCAATCGAATTGTTCATTCGGACTCGGAGTATTTCAATTGAATCGTTGCTGCAGGCAAGTCCTTCAGCAACTCGTCCACTCCATGCTGAGTGACCGATGTCCGCGTGACCTTCAAGTCCTTTAAGGCTCTTAGCGGCTTCAGCTTAGGCATGCCGGCGTCCGAAACTCCTGTTGAACCAAGGTGCAAGAAGGTCAGTTTCGTCATGCCTTGAAATGCATCCAAGCCACCATCGGTAAGCTGAGTATTGTCGACATTCAACCACTCCATGTTCGTCAACTTGACAAGCTGCTTGACGCCATCATCCGATATGGCATCGCGCCATAGATTCAGTCGTTTGAGAGTGACGATTTTGCCCAGCGCCGCCAACCCAGCATCGGTGATTTGACTGCACTCACTCAAATCGAGGTCTTCCAGCAACTTAAATTCCGGAACTCTGGCTAACCCGGTGTCTCCGATCTGTGTGCGCGCCAGTCGCAATTTTTTCAACTGCGATAACTTCACCAATACGTCGATGGATTGGTCGTCGACCAGAGTGTTCGCCAGGTAGAGTTCTGTAAGCGAATTCAGCGCCGCCAATTTGGTCAACCCTGCGTTAGCTACCCACAGGTAGTCCAGCGCCAGAACTCGCAACTGAGTACATTTGGCCACCGCGTCCAAACCGGTGTCGTCAACCGTCGTGGCTCCCGATTTACTGGCCAGCCGCAATACTCGCAAACCTGACAAGGGACCAACGGCCATGGCTAGTTCTTCGTTCGACAGCGAACACTCGCGAAGATCGAGCTGGCGAAGCGTTGTCGCTGAACCGATCTGGTTCCAGCCATCGTGCGTCAACTCCGCCGTGTCCAGTGCTAACGATTGTAGCGCAGGTAACCTGGACAGCCCCAGCAACAGTTCGTCCTTAACCACGATCCCTCGTAAATCGATGTCGCTAATGTTCCCTTGATCATTGCGATTCAATTTGGCGCTGGCAGCTTGCAGTCGGTTCGTGACCTCCGTGTCATCCGCGATTTTTGCTGGAGATGGCATTTCGGGCTGAGCAGCCGATTTTGCGGGTTGCTGCGAACTTGGGTTGTTACAGCCAAAACAACCAACCATTAATCCAGTAACACACAGTCCTATTAGAAAATTCTTCACGGTGAACTCATCTCATTATCGTTAGGGCGCCAGGTTGAATCGCGGCTGCCGGCTGCGAATCAATTCGCTTTCGTACGCTTTGCGCATCCGCAGCTCTTCGCCGGGCGACCCTGGACCAAAAATATGTAACTCGATTACTACCTTGGAATCGTTGCGAGTTAGAGTAGGAACTTCCAAATAGGCTGCTAAAGCACGTCGATCCGATTGATCTAAGTGCTTTCTAAGCCGGATCTGGAGATCTTGAGCCTGACCAATATACAAGTACCCCGACTTGTCGCGGAATAGGTAAACTCCGGGTCGGGATGGAATGCCACCGAAATCAGCTCGCAATTGCTCGATGGAGTACTCGCGAATCTCTCGTCGCCATTCGGTGACTCGACTAACCAGCTCTGGTTCCAAGCGCCGAGCCTTGCGCAGGTTGATCGCGGTCTTGCGCAACACGTAAAGGTCCGCATTGTCCAGCATCTGTTTGCAGTAGTTGTCGAAGGATCGTCGCACGATTGGATCGACTAGCAGTCGATCGGTGTGAACATCGAGCTCATCTTGAACTCGTCGCGCAGCAATCTCCGCAATCGCGTCCAAGTCGACACTCCTCCGAGTGTCGCGCGCGGTGGCAGGCGGCAATTTACCACCCCGCTTGCGCACGCGCAGCAGTGCCTCGCAGAACATCGTCTCGGAACCCTGCGGATATTCAAGCAAACACTCTTTCAAAAATCGCTCGCGTCGATGGTCGTCCAATAATACTTCGTCACAGCTCCAGCCGGAAGAAGTTCTCTCGAATGCTGCGATGACTGCCTGCTCGGCAGGTCGAGTCGACGTGTCATCGGCGGTCACGCCGAATTTCGCTGTTCCGATCAAGAACATCACGAAGACCATCAGCCTCAGGTTTTTGTCCGACTCCAGTGCATTCACATCCGGGGCCTCTTCAAAAGAACAATGCTGAACGACTAGGCAGCTTGGACACATCGCGGAAGATACTACAATAGAGCAACTTAAGACACAACTTAATTGGGGTACGGCCAGTGTTGGAAACAAGACTTATCAAGATCGAACGGAACATTCTAATTCAAATCGTCTGGCTGATTTGTGGATGTGCCTGGAGTTTTCAGCTCGCCGCACAGGAAACCGATTTTACCAACTTAATAGAAAACGCTCGCCAGAATCTAGCGTCGAGTACTCTGCCGCAACTCGGCGTGGAGAAAAACAAGCTCCAAGAGGCGATGCGTACATTGGAGCATTACCTTAATCCACAAGGTACCGAGAATGGCAAAAAATGGATGGAGACTTTGAAATGGAGCTTGCTGCAGCAAGAACTGGCCGGTGAGCAGCCCGACGGAAATCGATTGCTAGACGTGCACGCTGCGTTTCAGCAGAATTACCTCGGTTTGGAATATGGTCCTTTCGTTCGCGTTCGCGATGCACTCGCCGGATACATCAATTCGCTACGGTATGGTGCGAATCCAGATGGAGCAATCAAGAACCTCGACGATTTATTGACCAGCTTGGGCAGCGTGTTGCGCAAATCCTCCCAAGGCGCCGATACCGAGCGCATTCGGCAAATCGGTACGGCGCTGTGGAGGCTGCATGGTAGTCGTCAAGCGCCAAAGTTAGTAAGTGCCATTCGATCAGTGTATGCACAACCCAATTTCTTGATCCATGTAGATGAGTCGTTTGTCAACCAACTCTTAGGACGATCGGTGGCCGAACCAAGCCCCGTTAACGAATGCGTGCTCGGTACCCATGTGACCGGTACCGCCTGCCTCAGCGGTCAAGTAACCGGGGATCTAGTTCCCAATGGCAATGGCGTTTCGTTGGTCATCAATTTAGGTGCGAATTTCTCCAGCAACAACGTAGGCTACAACCGTGGCGTCTTGGTTCGTAGCACAGGCGCTGCTCACGTGAACGCATCGAAGTTAATCGTATTTTCACCTTTCGGATTTTCGGCCAATCCGGTGATTACTTCCCAGCCCACGTCAGTTGTTGCACCTCTGAGTTCCAATATCTTTTCCATCGAACATCGCATGCGATTGATCAGACGGATCGCCAGCAAGAAAGCCGCCCAAATGCAACCTGCGGCAAATGCAATCGGGCAGGGACGCCTGGAGAACCGTATTGCCCAGCAATTCGATGAAACCATAGGCCAGCAATTAGCGAGCGCCAATGGCCGGCTGAGTTCTGTCAACCAACATCCTCCCGAGTTGCGACGATTGGGAATTCCACAGCCAAGTTGGTCTGTCTATTCCACTGCAAACTCGGTCGAGGCCAGCCTAATCGAGAGAGCCGACCATCAATTGGCGGCATCCGGTTCCTGTCCATTACCGCGACCTCTTTCAGGAATCGTTTGCGAAGTGCACCAGTCGGTGGTAACCAACGTTACCGATTTAGTTCTCGGTGGCCGAATTATTCGCAACGAAGATCTCGACGATTTGGCCCAGCAATTTCTAGGGCGCGTCCCAGACGAGCTGTGGAGTGAAGTCGAGGCCGACGAAACTTGGTCGATTACGCTAGCTCAATATCGGCCCTTTGAACTCGAGTTTGATGACGGATACATCAAATTCGCCATGCGCGCGGTAGACTTCAAGAAAGGTGATCGTGGGCTGAATCAACCAACCACGATTACCGCGCGGTTTCTACCGGTCCGTGTCGGCAATACGATTCATCTCCAGAGACAAGGCGACGTCGATATCCAGTTGGCGCAAGAACGAGGGCTCGGAGTAGTGACGATGCGTGCCTTTATGAAATCGAAATTCGACAAACTCTTTCCCGAAAAAACCAAGGATCACTCTTTCGATGCTACGCGCATCGCACCCAACTTACCTTTCGTTAGTCTGGAACACCTCGCTCTCGATGATGGCTGGTTGCAATTGGGCCTGCGCTGAACTGCTGGACCAGCAACGTTGCTAACCTATTCGGTAACGTAGGTGTTTATTCTGTTCGTCGACTTTCGGTTTCTCGGTGCATCGTCGGAGATCGCGCGATGGAGCAGTTCTCTCAGTCAATGCAATGGGCCCTGGCTGGCGTTTTGGTCGCCTACATGTCTGTGATGTACGTGGTCGGATACCTAGCGCAGCGGCAAATCAACGATGTAGAAGATTATTTGGTAGCCGGCCGCAATCTCTCTGGGACATTGGCATGCGTCACGATTGTGGCGACTTGGTTCGGGGCGGAATCTCTGATGACTGCAACGGATGAAGTAAGCCAACTTGGTATTCGCCGCGCGATGATGGATCCTGTCGGTATCTCAGTTTGCCTGTTGATTGCCGGTTTGTGCGTGGCTCGGCCGTTGTGGCGAATGAATTTGTTAACTGTACCTGACTTTTTCTTGAAGCGGTACGGCAAGTCAGCCGAGATTTTGGCGTCCTTGATTCTCGTGCCAAGCTACTTTGGTTGGGTAGCAGCACAATTCGTCGCGTTGGCGACGATACTATGCCAATGTACGCCCATCGACTTTGAATTTGCGGTGATCGCAATCGCAATTCTGGGCACCGGTTATGCAATCATGGGTGGCATGTGGTCGATTACATGGACGGATGTCATTCAAATGGTTTTTATTGTCGCTGGTTTGATCGTGCTGGGTTACGAAATCATCGACTATCTCGGACGAGGTGATTTGTTGGCTGGAATTCACACGCTGCGCAGTGGCCCCAGCGAATCCCATTGGCAAATTGCCAGTGCGCCTAATTTCTCACGAGACATCATGCTGGCGCTGTCGGCACTCGCGATCGGCGCTCTTGGTAACTTGCCCGTGCAAGACTTGTTGCAACGCATCCAATCGGCCAAGTCGGAACGCGTGGCCCAGCGAGCCTGTTTGGCGGCTGCGGTAGTGTATTTCACGATGGGGCTGATGCCAGTCGGAGCTGGATTGGCTGCCGCGCTAATATTGCCCACCGTGCCAGAGGCAGGGGTCGTCACTGCGCTGGCTCAGCAACTGCTCAGCCCAGCGTTGCTGCTGCTGTTCATGCTCGCCATCGTATCTACGGTGCTGTCGACAATCGTCAGCGCGGTCATGGCGCCCGCTGCGATCGTCGCGCACAACTTAATTGAACCGGCAGTCAACAGATTTTTTGGGGCGTTGTTGCGTCATCAGCAATTAACGCTACAGCGCTGCTGCGTCGTGGGAATCACCGTCGCTTCCACTTTGCTCGCATTGAGCGGAGCTAGGGCTTATGAACTGGTTCAAGCTTCGTACGCGATGAGCCTGGTAGGCCTATGCGTGCCTTTCCTGTTTGGTTTGTATTACGCGACTCCTAACCCCATGGCGGCGATCGCTGCCATTCTGGCTGGCACTGTCTCGTGGGCGTTGCATGTGCTATTGAGTTGGGATGACTTTCTACAGCCCTACGTGGCCGATCCATTTCGCGTTCCGCATGCATTGGTAGATACACTTTTTTCAGCCGCCGCGTTTGCGCTGCTGAACAGTTTTGGCGGACGCGAATCGGCAGACTCATCCACAACGCAATCGGCCACGGGCTGAGCCACAAACATGAACCGCATCTCGTACGATCGATTCATCGCTTTCTGTCGCAGCAGTCCGTCAATTGTTGCTTGTGGAGCGCTGGTCGGCGGAATTTTGCTTGGCCGCTGGCTCGCTCCGGGCGCCGCGATGCCGAGCGCGCTGACCGGTCTGTGCTTGATGATCGCCGCAGCGGTGCTGCATTGGCTCGACCGACGTCACGTTGCATGCTGGTGCGCATTGGCAGCGGTCGGTGCGATCGGGACAGCTCATCAGTTAGTGCAAACGCCTCCTACTCACGATGCGCTGTCGTTACGCCTGTCGGGAGAGCGTTGGCAACCATTGGTCTTCCGCGCAACGATCGAATCGGCGCCTGTCTGGCGGCCGAATGCGTTTCATCGTCCAGAGAACCCTGACAGCCAAAGTTGGCGCACGCAATGGGATGTATTGTGTGAAGAGATTCGCGATGGGCGTCACTGGAAACCTATTCGGGCACTGTGTTCATTGAGCGTAGATGGCCGAGTGAATCGATTTCTTCCTGGCGACAAGGTCGAGGTATATGGCTCGGCCAGTTGCATTCGCGCTCCGTCGAATCCCGGTGAACAAGATCTGCGCGAGTATTATCGCCAGCGGCGTCAGTTTGTTGTGCTGCGCTGCGAGCAAGAATCGCAAATCCGGTTAATGGAAACTGGCTCGGGGTATTCGCTGTATCGTGCCCTGGCTCACATCAGCGGTTTTGTCGATCGAGTTGTCCACCGCTGGGTCACACTCGATCAAGCACCCTTGGCCGCTGCGTTAGTCTTCGGCCAACGACAACAAGTTGATTGGGAGGATCAACAGCAGTTACTTGCTACCGGTACGTTGCATATGTTGTCCATCAGTGGTATGCATGTTGAAATGGTGGCGCTAGCCATCGTGATCTTGTGTCTGCTGTTGAGATTTCCAATTCGGGTGACGTTGGTCATCGTCAGCGCCCTGATCGTCTTCTATGCGTTTGTTACGGGCAGCAATCCGCCGGTGATCCGCGCCACGCTGCTGGTTCTGTGCGCGTGCCTGGCAAGGTGGCTTGGCCGGCGCACCAAGTTGTCCAATCTCCTGGCGTTCGCGGCTATCGCCGTATTGGCGATCCGAGCTGCTTGGCTACCGAATGTCGGGGTCCAGCTTTCGTTTCTAGCGGTTGCAGCGATTGCGCTGTTTGCTCCAAATCGGAACCGAAAATCACAACGACGAGGTGGCTTGCGAGCCGCGATTGAAGAAGGTTTGCCACGTTACCGCCAATGGCTAAATCGATCGCGACGCTGGCTGATGGAAATGGGCATGATCAGTTTGTGGGTGTGGTTGATCACGGCACCGTTGATTTGGAGCAACTTTCATGTTGTCTCTCCCATCGCGGTGCCATTAAACGTCGCGCTGTGGCCACTGCTCATGATCGGCTTGCTGAGTGGATTGGTCTTGTGCGTGGTGGCATGGTTGCCACCGGCCGCTTGGTTAGCCGGCTGGGTCTGTGGCATAAGTTTGTGGTTGATCACGGAAATCGTCCGCATCGCGGAGACGATTCCGCTGGCATACATTTGGGCACCGACGCCTCCGGTCTGGTGGATGGTTATTTTTTATTCCATCATTGTCGCCTGGTTCACCGTGCGCGGACTAAATTCCAGACGCATTGGGATTCTCGTGTCTGTCTTACTGGCTTGGTTGATGATCGGTATGACTCCTTGGATCATCGGTAATCGAGGGCAAGGGCCCAATTGGCTACGAAGTCCACGGTTGGGTCTGGCGAGCGAACACTCGCAAGAATTGGTTTGCACATTCATCGACGTGGGGCACGGCACGAGTGTTGTTTTGGAATTGCCCAACGGCGAAGTGTGGTTGTATGACGCTGGACATCTCGGAGCCGGTGATCAAAGCCACCAAGATATCGCGGCGGTTCTGTGGCATCTAAAAACCGCAAGAATACATCGGTTGTTTATCTCGCACGCCGATGCCGATCATTACAACGCAATTCCGGGATTGCTAAAACGGTTTGCTGTGGGGCAAGTCGTCGCCCCGGAGCATGTATGGAGCCATAGCAGCCCCGAGGTGGCGCAGTTGCGTTCGGCCATAGAAGTCGCCATGGTCCCTGGTCTCAGTGCAGCCAGCGGCGACATATTTCGTGTCGGCAACTCTACGATCGAAGTGCTGCATCCGGCCGCCAATTGGCGCGGTGAAACTGATAACGCGGCCAGTCTGTGCTTGTTGCTCGCGTATGCTGGACGCTTGGTACTGCTGACCGGGGACATCGAACGCGACGGTATTGAGTTACTTGCAGGACGGCCTCCGATATCCTGCGATGTGCTCATGGCTCCTCATCACGGCAGTTTAAGCCACGACCCGGAACCGCTCCTGGCCTGGTGTCGTCCACAGAACATTATTATTAGTGGTGCGCAGCGTTCGGTTCGGCAAGAAGTCATCGACAAATTCGCGCGTCCTGGCAGCGACCTGGCGATAACTTTTCGCGATGGCGCCATTCAGTTTCGAATCTCTGAAAATGGCAACATCGAAAAATATCATTGGCATCCGACCGGCTGGCGCATGTTTGATCGATGAATTCTCTAATTCGTGTTCGAGCATGGGAATAAATTTCTCGCGAAACCAATCTCTCTAAATGGTGTGTCGAGCGGGTTATGGGTCGCGCGTTCAAAATTCCATTGAATTCGTCTTTTCTGGAGGCAAGTCATCATGCGACATCTCGCGGTTCATTGCCTGGGTAGTATCGCTCGAGAAATAAGTGTCAGGTACGAATGGCACTGTAGCAGATTTTTAATAAATTGGCGCAGCGTCGAAGACCGCAGGGCTGCTACGATGTATTTTACAAAATTTTTGCCGGAGCAAGGATACTGGGATTGTGGCGAAACCTTCCCTGTTGTTATGCCCTGCC
>SYJV01000149.1 GCA_005798335.1 Planctomycetaceae bacterium
GTACCAAAGCGCCCACCGGCTCGGATGCCGATGAACAATAGGGCAAAAGATACCACTCTCTAACTTATACCCCACCTCAAACCCAAATTGGTACCTTTTCAAGCGCCCATCGCTGGTACCTTTTCAAGCGCCCAATGACAACTGATAGCATCGCAAGGCTAATTGGACGTAACCACTTTTGACAGCCGCCGGGGCAATAACCCCAGGTTTCCAATAGGAAGCGCGACACTCAATAACCAGGTCCATGCAGCAGTCCTTTGATCCACATGTTTTGGGACGACGAACGTGTCACTGGTAGTAGTGAGCGGGGCGATAGCGAACAAGCTTTATCAGGGAGGTGAGGCTTGGGTGCGTTTGAGCTATGTGTTGGGCTTGCGACGTCTGGGATATCGAGTTCACTTTATCGAACAGATTTCGCGCGACTCGTGTGTGGATGCCGCCGGTCAGCCGTGCGAATTTGAATCGTCGGCTAATTTGGCGTATTTCAATAGTATCGTGTCGGAGTTCGGGTTGACGGACTGCGCCACCTTGATCCCAGTGGATCACGATGGGCAAGCGCGGATCGACAGCCGGCTGACGGACATCGCGGATGCGACCGAGGCGCTGCTGAATATCTCCGGGCACCTATCAATCGAGACGCTGTTTGGTCGCATGAGGAATAGGTTGCTGGTGGACATCGATCCTGGATACACTCAGTATTGGCAAGCCCAGGGTTTGGCAGGGGCGCGCGTCGCGCGGCACGATCGATTTTTTACGATCGGTGAGAATGTTGGGACGGACTTTTGTCCGATTCCGACATGCGGCTTGGTGTGGTGGCCGACGCGTCCGCCAGTGGTGCTGGAACAGTGGCCCGATTCCCGATCACAATGCTTGTTGCGATTCACGACAATCGCGAATTGGCGCAGTTCCACCCGATTCCCGAAAACGACGCGGCATGGGGCAAAGGATTTACGGAGTGGACAAATGTCGCCAAGTCCAAGCCGCTCTTCGAGGGTCACTATCAGCCGCATCTGCCGGCGAATCTCGGCTTTTACGATCTGCGCCTCGCAGCGTCACGACTCGCCCAAGCACGACTAGCGCGACAGTATGGCATCGAAGGATTTTGTTATTGGCACTACTGGTTCAACGGTCAGCGACTGCTGGAGAAGCCGTTTAACCAAGTGCTCGCCTCAGGTGAACCCGATTTTCCATTCTGTTTGGCCTGGGCCAATGAAACTTGGTCCCGTCGCTGGCTTGGCGAGGAGAAAGAGATTATCGTCAAGCAGACTTACTCGGCCGAAGACGATCACCATCACATCCAATGGTTGATGAAGGCATTTTCCGATCCACGTTACATCCGAGTAAACGACCGGCCCTTGTTTTTGATCTATCGCCCGCTCGATTTGCCCGACCCACGGCGGACGACACAGCTATTTCGCGACGAGTGCCGGCACCACGGGGTCACCGAGCCATATTTGCTAGGCATCAACTCGCACCGCGACATTGACTACCGTCAACTTGGCTTCGACGGCACTCAGGACTTCGAGCCTCAACTCGGAGTACTCGCCAACCCGCTCTCGGATGGTTTGAAAGTCCACGACTACACGGCTGCCCGCAAGAAAATGATAAGTCGCACTCGTGACTTTCCAGTCTACCCTTGCGTCTTCGTCTCCTGGGACAATTCACCTCGACGGGGAGAAAACGGGATCGTGTTCGTCAACTCGTCGCCTGAAGCATTCGAAACTTGCTACGAGAGACGGTGCAATCGGTGTTGTCGCGTCCGTACGACGACCGCTTGGTCTTCATCAATGCCTGGAACGAGTGGGCCGAAGGTAATCATCTGGAACCGGATCAGAAATACGGCCTCGGATATTTGGAAGCAGTGCGCAGCGTGAATTGTCGAGAAATGATCACTGAGCACGAGACAGTATCCTGAGATGCGGCGCTTGATTCTGTATTCCGGAGCGCTGGCGCAGATGCCGAATCAGGGTGGGCTGACGTGGTTTCATCTGCAGTTCTTGCTCGGCTTGCGGCGACTGGGTTGGGACGTCCTGTTCATCGATTGGCTAGAGCCGAAGATGTGCGTAGACGTGGCCGGCTGTCCGGCTTCGTTGGACGATTCACAAAACCTTCGATACCTTTTGCAAGTGATGCGGGATTACGACCTCACCGAGTCGTTTTCCTTGATCTACAACCGCGGCGAGCGAACCACTGGCATGCCGCGCGAGCGTGTTCTGGAGCTTGCGGTCGAAGCGGATTTGATCCTGAATGTAATGGGATATCTCGACGACGAAGAGATCCTCAGCCGCGTGCGGCGGCGAGTGTTTATCGATATCGACCCGGGGTTTGGGCAGATATGGCGAGACCTCGGCCTGCATGATCCGTTTCGAGGGCATACGGACTTCGTGACGCTGGGACGGAATATCGGTCAACCCAAATGTGCGATTCCGACCTGCGGCCTCAATTGGATCACGATTCCGCAACCGGTCGTGCTCGAGCATTGGCCGGCTCAGGCGCTGCGGAGCGAGGGAGCGTTCACCAGCATCGGTGCCTGGCGCGGTCCAAATGGGCCCATCGAGTACAAAGGCCGAACCTACGGATTGCGGGTCCACGAGTTTCGGAAGTTTGTCGGCCTGCCGTCGTTGTGCCCCGACTCGCGGTTTGAGATGGCTTTCGACATTCACCCAGGTGATGCGAGAGACATAGGAATGTTGCACGGACAGGGCTGGTCGCTGGTCGATCCCAAGGTCGTCTGCGGCGGACCAGCAGAATATCTTGCCTACATAGCGCGCTCGAAGGCCGAGTTTATGGTCCCTAAGCAAATGTACGTAGACACAAACAGCGGCCTGTTGAGCGACCGCAGTGTGAATTATCTCGCTAGCGGTCGTCCGGTACTCGCTCGCGACACGGGCATCAGTGACCTTTACCCGACAAGCGAAGGTTTGCTCACCTTTTCAACGCTTGACGAGGCTGCCAAAGGTGCTGAGGCAGTCAACGCGAACTATTCCCGACACGCCCGCGCCGCACGCGAAATAGCGGTCGAGTATTTCGACTCCGATAAAGTACTGACCAAACTGCTGGCAGACTTGGGAGTTGGCTGATTTCCCATTGCATTATATTTGTGACGTCTCGCCAGGGCTGGTAACATTTCGCGATCTAGATGAGGCGACCGCCGGGGTGGCAGAGATCGAAGGCAACTACGCTCGGCACCAGCGCACCGCCAGGGAATTAGCCGAGGAAGTATTAAACCCCCAGCGTCAGTTGAAAAAACGACGCTGAACGCGTGCAGGTGAACACAACTTAACAGTGTCGATTTTCACATTTACGAAACCGCGAGCGCATTTGTTTATCCTCTAACGGTCAAATGACGCAACCGCATTACCTCACATGCCCGTCTGTGGCAATCTGGCCTGCAAGCTGTCGAGCATGGTTCGCAGATCTTGATCATTTTTTGCTTCAAGTTCCTGCCGCGTCGAAATCGGTAACCGAAGAAGTTTCTCGATCAATCTTATTTGGCCAATCAATTCCCCTTTCTCGATTCCTTTCTCGATACCTATGTCAATTCCTTGTCGGACGCCGATGGCAATCAGATCTTTGCCGGATTGGGTTTCACGCAGGTCGGGTAGTTCGCCGATTAACATGGTCTCTATCTCCGTTTTTCCGCGATCTTTGAAGCGCTGTTCTAACCAATTTACGAAGACGTCCAACATCTTCGTCTTCGATGTTTCCGCCAGCGAACTGGTTCTGATCTGATTATAGTATGCCGCCGCTCGCTGTTCGAGCAATGCGAGATCATCCAGCAGGAGAGGTTGAAACAAGGCCACCAGCGGATGACGCGGCACTCGCCGTTCGAGATCTTCCAGCAGTTTTGGTAGGTAGAACGCATGGACAACTCGGGTCCAGGGTTCCGTTTTCGGGTCGTGATCTGGCGACAGAAAGATAATCATCCCCGCCAAGCGTCGTCCGGGGTACTCTTTTTGTACCAAAGCCATTTCCACGACGGTGCGATTGTAGATATCCTGATCCGAGTACATTTGCAACTCAACGACCCACAGAGTCGCATCCGGCGCTGCCGGAATCAGCAACCCATCCAATCGTCGTTCGATGGCTTTGCAGACCATCGAGTGAAACTTGCACGGCCCGGGAGAATCCAAATCCGTCAGCTCGAATATCCACTGCGGTTCGGTTTCGAAAATCGAATAGAATTGTTTGTCGGTTTCCATAAGCGTCAAATGATCCGTGCTGAGCAATCTGTTTCAAGCTCTTGTGCGACATACTTCATGGGCCGCAGGCGATGAACGAATTGGCACCCGACCACCCGACGCCTAAACACAAATGTGACGCAACCCCATGAACACTCGAGGACGAGCTGTTCTACAATCTACAATCACGCGGCCGCAACATCAAACTCGGCACTAATGATATAAGTTTATGTGGCTAATGCGAGCTGTAACATCATTGAGGTAAAGGTTTCATGTCTGGACAGATTCGAAGGTTGCATTGGGGGTGTGGCAGTTGGACGCCGCCTGGCTGGATTAATTCGGATATCAAGGAAGGGCCGGGAATCGATCTGGCGTGTGATATCCGGAAGGGTATGCCTCTTGAGTCGGACAGCATTGATTATGCCGTCAGCATTCATGCGCTGCCGGAAATTCACTTGAACGATCAGGTAACGGTGCTCAGCGAATTGAGGCGTGTATTGAAAAACGGTGGCGTGCTGCGTCTGGCTCTGCCGGATTTATTGAAGGGGGTTCAGGCTTATCAGCGAAAAGATCGCGATTACTTCTTGGTGCCTGACGAGGACGCGGCGAGCTTGGGGGCTAAGTTGATTACTCAATTGATATGGTATGGCTATGTGCGCACTCCGTTTGTACCAGAGTTTATTGAGGAATTGTTAGTCAAGGCTGGATTCGGGCAAGTTCACCATTGTCGGTTTCAACAGACCGCGAGTTCCTTTGCCGATATTACCAGCTTGGATAACCGCGAAGCCGAGAGTCTGTTCGTTGAGGCAGTAAAGTGATCTGGCGGCTAATACGCAGATGAGAGTAAAACGGTTGTCCTCAATCGTTTATTGGGCTGAGTGCTGCCTGAGCTGAGTGTCGCCTGAGCAATTGAGGACAATTGCTCTACGCTCTGCTACTGGCGTACTCTGTCACCGAAATTGTGGCGAGATGATTTTTTGCTGGGGCGATGGCCACAGGGTCACGGAATCGAGTTATCATAGTGACGCTCCAGCCAACGTAGTGGCTGTTGACCAACCGATTCCGTAGTTTGAATGAACCGCCGGCCCACCGAGGAATTTTTTGATGTCCAGCAATCCGTATACTCCCAACAATGTTTCAGGGTCCGGTGGTGGTCCCGATTCCAGTTTTATCGGGGAAATTGATCGAGGATATTGGTGGAATTATCTAACGAAATACCATTGGTTCGTCTTTGCGATGGCCGCCCTGTCGTGGCTGTTCGATTGCTTGGATCAGCAGATTTTCATTTTGTTTCGCGATAGCGCCTTGACCAGTTTGTTGCCACAGGGAACTGACGTAAAAGCGTATGGTGGCTACGCGACATCGATTTTCGTGGCGGGCTGGGCAACTGGCGGATTGATTTTCGGTTCGGTTGGCGACCGGATCGGCCGGGCGAAGACGCTGACGATTACTGTGCTACTTTACTCGCTGTTCACCGGCCTTTCGGCTCTTTCAACTACGTGGATCGATTTTGCGATTTATCGATTCATCACCGGTCTAGGTGTGGGTGGAGTGTTTGGATTGGCGGTTGCATTGATCGCGGACACGTTGCCAGACAAGGCTCGACCGGGTGCGCTGGGAATGCTGCAAGCCTTATCGGCGGCGGGCAATATTGCTGCTGGACTGATCAGCATGTGGATGGCTTCCCTGATCAAGGCGCAAACTATTTCACCGGCGGTGGCGTGGAAGTACGCATTCTTGATCGGTGCCGTGCCGGCCTTTCTGTGCGTGTTCATTCAATTTAAGTTGAAAGAGCCAGAAAAGTGGGTCAAGGCTCGTGAAGCTGGTCGAATCAGTGGTGTGAAGTTTGGTTCGTACGTTTCGCTGCTGGGCGACGCTCGCTGGCGCACTCCGGCGCTGTTGGGTATGGTGCTGTGTATCGCGGGCGTGATTGGTCTATGGGGCATCGGTTTCTTCGCGCCCGAGTTGGTGGGAGACGTGATCATTACTTCGCTGCGTGCCAAAGGCGTCGCGGAAAACGAAATCGCTAGCCAGGCTGCTTATTATCGCGGATTGAACGGCATTATTCAGAATGTGGGTGCTTTTTTTGGAATGCTTACGTTTGCGATTGTCGCCCAGAGAATTGGGCGTAAACCAACGTTTGCAATTTCTTTTGTCGGTGCCATGCTGGCGACCAACTTCTATTTCTGGATGTTCAAGAGCATGGATCAGTTGTGGATGAGCAGCGTCATGGGCTTTTTCCAGCTTGCTCTGTTCGGCGGATTTGCGATCTACCTGCCCGAGCTGTTTCCGACGCGGTTGCGTAGCACGGGTACTAGTTTCTGTTACAACGTCGGGCGGTTCCTCGCGGCAACGGGACCGTTCACCTTGGGAGTTCTGCAAGGCAAGCTTGCGACTGCCGCGATCGCAAAGCTGCCCGAAGGAGCAGATGCGGCCGCGCAGGCGGCTGCGAAGCTGGGCGCATTTCGCGAAGCGACTAGTTGGGTGAGTCTGGTGTTCTTGGCAGGTCTAGTTGTGGTTATCTTCTTGCCCGAGACCAAGGGCCGCCCCATGCCGGAAGATTAGGAACGGTCTAGAGATTATTTCCCAACTTAACGAGTCAAGTGTGCTCCGCGCCAGTTTCGAAATACAGCGGAATTACTTGCCCGTCAGCATTTCAGGGCGATCGATGATCAGGTAGTGCCCATGGTCGGCAGTGACGATGACGTAAGTATCATGCCAGCCACCATGGTTCTCGATCCACTTGGCTAAGCCCAAAAAAGCATTGTCACCGCTGATCACAGCGCCGATTGAATTGTCGATATTGTTTGCGTGGTTGGCCCAGTCTACATCGCCGGCCTCGACCATCAACCACCATCGATCGGATTTCGCTTGCAGAACTTCAGCGGCTGCCAATGTCATATCGACCAGTTCGGGATTTTCGTCGATATCCGCTGATGAATATTTCTCCGCCTTGTCTGTCGCGGCAGTACCAAAGCTGTCGACCGGCTGGAAATCGCCATTGGCGGTACGAAACGGTAGATGGCCACCTTTGACACCAAAATAGCCGAACAAACGCTGCTTGCTTAGGGCAGCCAACTGCGCGGCGTGCCGCAGTTGCGACTTGCCGTTGGCACCCGCAGTTCGCTGAACGACGTGGTACTTTCCGCCGTTACGCTGATCGATCTTTTCAAGGTCCGCGTCTGTCACGTAACGATTGCCGGGGACGAAGTTCTTGCCTTGTGCGCCATCTTTGTCCTTGGTTTCACCCCACCCACCGCCGAGCAAGACGTCGACGCCTGGCAGTCCGCCTGAATGAAAGATACTGGCGACTCCCAATTGATCGCGCGTCAGGTCTTGATAGTCGTCGCGGTGGATGTTGTTCGAGTAAGCTGCCGCTGGAGTGGCGTGGCTGATCGGCACGCTCGAAACTACTCCCACGGCAAAACCTTGTTCTTGAAGTGTGCGCGCGATCGGCAGTACTTCGCGCCCGGAAACATCGACGTTGATTGCGTCGTTATAAGTCTTGATACCACAGGTCATCGAGGTCGCCGATGACGCCGAATCGGCATACGCGTGTTTGACATCTTGATTGGCGGCGATCGGATATTGAGCGTCGGGGAAAGGGGACCATGGAAACTCGCCACAGCGAGCCACGTCAAAGCCACCGGGAATATTGCCACCGACTTTGGTAACTCGCTGATCATCGACATTGATCGTCGTGCCTTCGTTCAGTGGACTGGTAACAAAGTACCCGAAATCAGTTACAACACCACGATAGTCCTGAAAGCCCAACCCGCTTCCTCGTCCAGATTCGTAAGTCACCTTTCCGGCTTTGAATATCGCGGCAGCGTGCGTGGTTTGCCAATCCATACCATCGAACACAAACAGTACGATGCGTTTCTTGCCCGCTTCGACCGCCCACTTTTGCAGCCGGTAGATATCCGTTTGATCGAAGTAATCGGCGGTCGGATTCAGAGTCTGTGTTGGCTCGAATCCATACAGTTCTTTTATTCGGTCGGAGTTTCTATAAACGCTGTTGGCACCAGAAACTTGACTGGCGTTTCCGCCGAAAATGTAAGCCGGAATCAGACGATTGGAGTGCGTCTTCCAAGACGAGTATTTCTCTGAGTTTGGCCCCCAGTGGCCCCAGGTCACTTGATTTGACTGGACCGACTGCTGCTGGAGCGTGGCAATTGGATCAGATGTGGATTCGGGCGGTTGTGCGTTACTGCGTTCGGTCCACCCCAGAACGCCAATGGAAAGCACGGTCAAAATTCCTCGAAACAAATAGCTCATCAGTTACTCTCGCTAAGTTCATCAGTCGCCGATTCAATTGCGATCAATCGCCGCTTGCCTGCCAGCGGCCGGCGACGAATTTGTCGCCTTTTCTAGTTTGCACAGAAGTTTTCAAAATTTCTTGTCCCCGGCAAGGGGTCGCTTACGCCATGTAATTTGTCAAGTCGAGTCGGAAACCACACCGCTCGCAAGTTACAGCAACGTTAACAAGGGGGAGTCAATCATGAAATGTCGCACAAAAATTTGGAAAGCTGCAATCTTTCTATGCCTGGTTTCAGTCGGTGGAATCGTCAACGCACAGAGTGCCGGAACCCATGTCGACGTTGGTCCCGGACATGCCGGTGCCGGAGCTTCGGCCAGTGGAGCTTGGCAGCATACTGACACGGAATCGCGTGTCGGCGCGACTAACATGGGGCGAGCGTTGGCGATCGGCGCTGGGCCCAACGGCCTGTCGCTTTCGCACAGCATCGGAGTAAACGCCGGCGGGAGAGGAGTTGGACACAATTTCAATCTCAGTATCGGTCCGGGCGGCTCCCATGTCAGCCATGGTGGCGTGGTTACTGAACGTGGCAACTCGCGAGTAATCGCAGGTGGTAATACTCAGGGCGGGTACTTTCCCAACGGCGGAAGCACAGTGACAGGATTTGGCCGACGCACCCATGCATACACCGAAAGTCGAACTATGCCCACACCTCCGATGTTTCCTTTTGCACGGCGAGGGCGCTGAATTCCGTAGCATAGCAATTCTAAGACCATCAACCATTCACTACCCCTAGGACCATAATCATGAAACGAACTCTACTTACAGCCGCTTGTTTTCTCATGCTTGCCAAAGTTGTTTACTCGCAAACTCCTGGCGCGATCGATATTCATAGCCTGCGCAATTCGGTGCTATCGCAAGCTGCCGCGAATCTCCATTCAAGTGCCGCGGCCTTGGCACAGAGCGCTGTGCTGCCGGCTCCGCCGACTGCCGCCCAGACCTGGGGCGTCGAGGTGATGGTGGTACCTGACTTGTTCGCCAGAACGCTGCCCGACCTTGCCAGCGGTCCTGGACTGCTGATTACCAACGTGCTGAAAGGCAGCCCTGCCGATCAGCTCGGATTGCGCAAAGGTATGGTCCTGTTAGATGTCAACCGCAGGCGGCTAACCAAGGAATGCGAACTTCCTCAACTGGACAAGCCCCTGGCATTTGTCGTTTTGACCAACGATGGTGCCAAAAACGTCGAAATTCACCCAGATCCACTGTGGCTTGAGCAATTAGAGAATCCACTTGTTAATCAGCTTGGCAGTCGAAGCGCAAGAACTGTTCTACCGATTCAAGAAATACACTCGGCGTGTTCGGTCTCGATGGCGGAAGCTAACGGCAGGCTGTCGATTTCTGCTATGGTGCCGACGCCTGCTGGCGAACGCGAAGTAAGCTTGCGCGGGACTCGCGCCGAAGTAGAATCGCAACTTCAGACTTTGCCAGTCGATGTCCAGGCTAAGTTGAGGCCACAAATCGGTTTCTAAAGCAGCGCCGCACCACGACGTTGCTCACAGGCTAGCTGTTCCGCAAAACGTGTGTCCGATACAATCTCGCTTTCTTCAAGTCGAACGAAACTGAACCAAGCGAATAAGGAGCTGATGCATGTCTGCCGAACAACGACTGGCCAAATTGGGGCTCGAATTACCACCCGCTCCCAAGCCGGGAGGATTGTAC
Organism: Planctomycetaceae bacterium; assembly: GCA_005798335.1. Lineage (GTDB taxonomy): Bacteria > Planctomycetota > Planctomycetia > Pirellulales > Pirellulaceae > Aureliella. The sequence continues at coordinate 10,159 of SYJV01000149.1, forward strand.
AAGCCGGTAGTCGTGGTCGGAAACGTCGCGTACGTTTCGGGCCACGCTCCGTGGCGCAACGACGGTACGGTAATCGTTGGCTGCGTCGGAGATGACATGACCCTTGAACAAGGCCAACAGGCGGCGCGGCAAACGGGACTGGCAATCCTATCGACACTGAGATTTACATTAGGTACGTTGGACAGAGTAACGCGAGTCGTCAAGTTGCTAGGATTTGTGCGCAGCACGAATGCTTTTCAGCAACAGCCTGCTGTATTAAATGGGTGCAGCCAATTGTTCGCGGATGTTTTTGGTCCCGACCAGGGCATTGGTGCTCGCAGCGCGATCGGAACCAACGTCTTGCCCAATGGCATAGCCGTCGAAGTCGAAGGTATCTTCGAGATTATGTAATTCGGACGCGGTTTAAACTTGGTATCAGTACCCAGCGATGTTCGAACCAGTTTTCCGGCGGTAGGGAATGAGAATCACTCCCATTTATCGCACAGTGTCCGAGAATGAGTTGGCGGGAGGGCGAGTCGGGCGAGTCTCCGGCCGAGCCGTGATTTCAAGCAAATTAGACTCGGCCGGAGCCTCGCCCGCCTCGCCCTCCCAGCTTCCGGACTGGCTGGTTTTCGATTATTAATTAGAATTGCGGTTTGGTTGGGATCGGCAACTAAATCGTTTTCTTCATAGGGATCGGCGGCCAGATGGAATAGTTGCTCGCGATCGAAATCTGGCCAGAAAATGTACTTCCAGTCCTTGCGAACCAGCGCCTCAGACGAAGGGATAAACGAGACATCGCGAATGGTCGCATGTTCGTAAAAGTACTCGGTTCGCCAAGCAATTGATTGGTCGGTCAAATAGAGCTGTGCGAGATCTCTGCCTTGCATGTTTTTTGGCGCAGCAATTTGTGCTGCGGAAACAATGGTGGGAGCGAGATCAACGTTCAAAGTCATTGCGTCGGACAATTCCCCAACTCGCCGCAGAGGCATCCGCGGGTCATGCACAATCAACGGTACTCGAATGCTCTCTTGATATGGATACCATTTGTCGGCCAGCCCGTGTTCAGCGTGGAAATAACCATTGTCGGTCGTGAAGATGACCAGCGTCTTGTCAAGCAACTTTTGCCGCTGAAGTTCCGCAATGACCCTGCCGCAAGTCGCATCGACTTCGGTAGCCAAGCGGTAGTAGTTCTTCATATACTCCTGGTATCGCTGGGGAGTATCGAACCGCCAGTGCCAACGATTGCGACCCTCGTTCTTCTCGTTGCTAATGAAAGGGGGCAAGCGACGAAAATACTCGTCGGTGGAGGTCTTGGGTACCGGAACGACAACGTCCTGGTATAGCGACATGCTCTGCGGTTGAGGTAGATATTGCTTCGGGTTGTGGTCCTCGGCATGCGTCGCGAAAAAGGCCAACGTCAAGCAAAACGGTTTGTTACCCGGTCGAGTGCGCAGGAACTCCATTGCATCTCGTTCGTTTTTTTGCGTCACGTGAATCTCGGTACCATCGGGCTGCTTCATCCAGTGCGTACCGTCGTAAGCTCGCCCAAAGTCAAACCGATCTTGAGGGAATTTTCCGTTATGCCATTTACCTACATGACCCACGTGGTATCCATTGGCTCGCAACAAGCCAGGGTAAGCTTCGGTCCAAGGAGTAGTGAATTCCGAAAACTGACGATTTCCGTGTCGTGACATCCATTGCCCGGTGAATAGGGTCGCGCGGCTCACGCCACAGATCGAAGTCGTAACGTAATTGTGGGTGAACCGATATCCACTCTTTGCCAATTCATCTAAGTGTGGAGTTTTGACTACCTGGTTACCCCCGCACGAGAGCGTATCGTGACGCCAATCGTCGGCAAATAGCACCACGATGTTCAGCGGCTCGACCGCTGCACAACGCACCGAATTCAGCGTGAGCACAGCGCATACACAGGCTAAGGTCAGGCAGCATTTCATATCGAATTACTTTCCAGCCTTAAGGTCAAACGTGTAGCTGTTCTCTTTATCGGCGCTAATGTGAATCCCGTATTACGAGCTGCCATCGATCCGTACTTCCCACGAAAACCAAAAATTAAAGAAATCATGCCGAGCCGATACCTTGCCCGGACTTGAAGCTGAGAAGACTAAAAAGCGATGTTACGAAGAGCGGGGCGGCGTTGTCTATATGTTGTCGCAAATTGTGAGGTTTTACCGGTTCTTTTCTCTAATCAAGCGATTTGCGTCGCTCAAAATGCGGCTATTCTTCGAATAATGCAAGGAATTCTTCGTAGCCTTCTTCAGCCAACTTGTTCGTTGGGATGAACTTCAGCGCGGCAGAATTCATGCAGTAGCGCATGCCTCCGCGACTGGGAGGACCGTCGGAGAACACGTGACCCAGGTGCGAATCAGCCAGTTTGGAGCGAACCTCCGTCCGAAAGGGGACTTGCTTTCGATCGATGCGCGTTAACAGTGATTGCGGGTCAATGGGTTTGACAAAGGATGGCCAACCGGTTCCCGAATCGAATTTATCTTTCGAAGAGAACAAAGGTTCACCGGAGACCACATCGACGTAAATGCCGTCTTGATGATAGTTCCAGTACTTGTTGCGAAACGCCGGTTCAGTAGCGTCCATTTGAGTCACGCGGAACTGGGTATCGGACAACTTGGATCGCAATGTTCCCGCAGGCGGTTTCTTGAAACTCTCCCAGGGTTTGATTGGCGGGCTTTCTTCAGCGGTGGCTAACGATTTTTCGGGCGCGCCTGGGCGATCAACTGCGCTCGACTCCTTCGCACCTTTGTCTACGGCGGTTGGATCAGATGTCTTGGCGGCTGCGTTTTCAACTGGCTTGGACAGGGGCAGTGAAAGGACATTGGCTCGGCTGCCCCAGTGCCGGAAAACAAACGCGTCTCGGCCAGACAGTGTTCTATAAGCGTTGTACTTGACGCCATTTTTTGCATGGTAGTTTTGGTGATACTCCTCAGCCGGCCAAAACTCCGCGCGAGGTAGCAAAGTTACCGAAATGGGTTTGCGATAGACCTTCATCGCTTCGATCGCTTTGAAGACTTGATTGGCAGCATCTTTCTCTTGATCGTCGGCGTAATATACCGCCGGACTGTACTGTCGACCCTTATCGCGAAAGGAACCAGTTCGGTCGGTCGGGTCGATATGCTTAATGAAATACTCCACCAGGCCCGCAAAGGTCAACTTGGTTGGGTTGTAGGTGACATGGACGACTTCACGATGTCCGCCCAGCGAATAATTTTCATAGGTCGGGTTCTTCGTGCGGCCGCCGCTGTATCCCGAGATGACATCAAAAACGCCAGGTAGTTTTTCCAGATCGGTTTCGACGCACCAGAAACATCCGCCAGCCAAAATTGCCGTTGCTGGTGGAGTTACACGAATCGAACTGGAATTCTCTGCCGCATCAATTGTTTGAGCATGAACGACTGCCGCGAAAAACAGAATCGCTAACCACGCCATCACAGCAGTAGTTAGTAACTCAAGTGCACTAAAATTGCCAGATCCGCATCGTACCCGGATCGTGTTTTTGAAAATCCTTTCTACCATGGTTGGACTCCCAACAAGTGATTCAAGAAGTCAAGAAATTTTGAGTATCGAGTCCGGACAGTTTCATCAATGCTGCTGATTCGAAATCAGAGTGCATTCATGTCGCTGGCCGGTTATCTTGCTAATTTGTCGAGCTTCAAGAATTGTATCCACTTTTGATGCCAATCGCCAAACTTCATCAAATAGTTTTTCTAAGCTCGGGGATGATCCTAGCTCGACTCCCAGGACCCACCAAAGATGAGTATGGACCGAACTGAGACCTTCAGCATTCTGGGAAACGAAGCTTTGCGAGTCAGTTCTGTGGGGCTCGGATGCTGGCCGATGGCTGGGATTACTTCCGTGGGGGTCACCGATGAGCATAGCTTGGCGACCATTCAAGCGGCGCTCGACGCGGGCATCAATTTCTTCGATACAGCCTATGCATATGGCTACGAGGGACAATCGGATCGGATTCTAAGTCATGCGCTGCGCGGTCGCCGCGACCGAGTTGTCTTGGCCAGCAAAGTCGGCATGTTTTGGGACGCAAACAAGCAGCGAGTTTATGACGGCCGCCCAGAGACTTTGCTAAAGCACGCGCAAGAGGTGCTCCGGCGATTGGACGTTGAATATGTGGACTTGATGTATTTGCACGCCGTCGATCCGCTGGTAACCATCGAGAAATCGGCCGAGGCGATCGCGGAAATTGTGCGACGCGGTTGGGCTCGTTGGGCTGGCGTGTCGAACGTAGATTTGGATCAAGCACGTCGATTTCACACCGTGTGTCCAGTGATCGCGATGCAGCCTCCGTTCAATATGCTGCAACAACAAAGCGTCAGTGCATTGCGGGACTTCTGTCGCGAACACACGATTGGATTGGTTTGCTACTGGGTGCTGATGAAGGGACTGTTGGCTGGACATCTGAATCGCGACCATCAATTCGACCCCAGAGATCGCCGGTTGAGCTACGAGATTTTCAGAGGTGAACTTTGGAAACGTAACCAAGATTTCCTGGACCACTTGCGTGCGATTGCCCAGCGAAACGACTGCACAGTATCGCAGTTGGTCGTAGCCTGGACCCTCCAGCAACCCGTCATTACCGTGGCCCTATGCGGCGCGAAACGCCCCGAACAAATCGTCGAAACTGCTGCGGCTATGCACCTCAAACTCGCACCTGAGATATTCCAAGAAATCGACCAACGAATCAGTGAGTATCACAAGGGAACAGAAACGTAGAGCCTGTGTTACGTTCGGCCTGAGATCAACCGTCTGCAGTAGAGGGTCGCGCATTCAAATTAAAAAATTGGCGGCAATTAAACGCGGGCAGCAAGCCAAACTCTACCCCCACCAGTTTTGAACCCTCGCGGACATACCGTGAGGATTCGCACTGAACACCAACTGATCCTCTTCGACTCTGTGGCATTCTGCCGGAGGAAGTTAAGAATCGCATTCCACAGTGAGGTAATCATGTCTGCCGATCCAGCAGCGGTTTCAAGTGCTGCAAGACCTATCTTCGAACAGATCAAGCCATCCCATCTACGCGATTACAAGAAAGAGTGTGTATCGATCGAGCCGGAGTCGCGATAGTTCTTAGGCGAGCGGCAGATGGGAATATACCAGTACAAGCCCGAAGCGCAAGCGAGTGAGAGCCTGGAGTGACATACGCCTGGATTGACGCACTCGCTTGCGCTTCGGGCTTGTATTGGTAAATTTCCTTCTGCCGCTCGCCTTAATCGGCTCGACAGTGTCGGAAGCTGTCGCACGAGCACGTCAGAAATATCCAAATAGACTGGTTCATACTTTTCGATTGGGACATACCGCAGCCGTGCATTTCGGAACGCAGACTCGATGAGAGGGCACGTCGATGAGTCTGGCAGAGCGAGTTGGTTTATCCGGCAACTACCTTAGGTGCGCGTTTATCAAGGCGGCTCTTTCGTTGACCATCGTCTATCAAAAGAGTTCTCGTTCGGATATTCGTTTATTTGCTTGACGATGACTCAATTGCCGAGCCAAATTGAAAAGCATATAGGTCCGCGTCGCGCAATTGAAACCGCAAACGGATTGGTTGGTTGGCTAGGCGGGTGACTTGTGAACCGCCGCTCCAGGTAACTGTTCGATCGATGGCGTCACCAAAAATGGGAGCGCAATCGGATGACGCAAATCCCGGGATTGGCTTTCCCTCTAGGTCTTGTATCTCAACGCGGACTTCGCCAGCCGCCGAAGTAGCGAAATTGAGTTCCAATCTATCTCCTGAGAACTTGATGGGACGAGTCAGCATTTCACCACCCTCCCAGGGCGCACTAACGGACACGAAGCCGTCCATGCGCAAGGTGTAACGCCGAATCTCATTTTCTTTCCCGTGCCACGATCCTTCGCTGGCATACAACGAAATCTCATCCGGCGCTCCGGGCAGCGACGATTGAGTCACGACGGTGTTCCAAGCGATATATTGGTGTCCATACAACCATGTCTTGGGGCGCTGCGGGCCCGGACGCAAGAAGGCTTCGTTCCAGCGTTCGAAATGAACCCCGTCGCGACTGGCCATGATCAGCCCTTCGGTCAGCGCCGTGCCATATCGCAAGTGCGCGGCTGAACGCTGTTCGCGCTGTGCCAGTTCCGGTAGCGCTCGCATTGAATCCGACCAACCACGCTCGACATACCTCGTAGGAAAGCCGATAAGGATATGGGGCGCACGAGGATAAGGAGCAATCTGATTCGTGTACAGATGCTCGACGGGTGAGTTCTTGTAAGTCAGATCGGCCTCGTTCTCCCAAGTCAAAAAATCGCGTGACGTGGCCGTGCGAATCGCTCGGAAACCGGCGGGCTTCCATTCCTTGCCAGTGGTTACACCGGCTGTGAAAGTACGAAAGTAGGCGCGATAGAGACTAGCGGTGGGGTCCCAAAACGCTAAGTTCTGCGAATCGAATGCGCCGCGAGTCACCACCGGTTGCTCGCTCATCAACGACCAATGAATTCCATCCGCCGAGTGAAATGCGAATAGGCCTCCTTCGGCTGCTTGCCCACCCAGGGCTTTGAACTTGGAACTAGCCGGGCAATCGGGACGTGCATCAAGGAACGGAGCAAAATTGTGGGTGCCCACTCCTTTCCAAATGATATTATTTTGCTTGGAACCCTGAAACTCAAACAACTCCAACGTTGGTTTGGCAAAGCTCAAGCCATCTCGACTCTCCGCGTAGCAATAAACTTCGTCTCCCAACGTTAATCGTCCCTTTTCCACGCCAAGCGCCGAACCGCGATAGTACATTCGCAACCGGTCGCCGTCGCGAATCATGCTGTGGTATCCGCTGCCCGCTCCTTCCCATGCAGCATCGTGCACGATGGCAATTTCTCGAGCCACTGGATGATGCAATTGACGCCGTGCGTTATTTAGTGACTGAACGAGTACATCATCGACGAATAATTCCCTGCGAGATCCAATGTCGATTGGGGAAGTCGTATCCGCAACACACCAAGTCGCCAACAAGCTCAATATGGCGATGGATCGTACAACCATGAGGATTTGCTCCTTGTGACGTTCGTTCACCGGCAAGTGTAATGTAACTCAGTTCAATCTTTTCCGATTGACTTGATGCGCAAATTTCTGAATTCGACGCGCATCCCGCGCTCATGTAGTTGCAGTCCGATGGCCCCACGCGCAAATGGCTGAGGGCGAAAGTTATCGGTGAAGGCCGAAGCGAATTTTCCGTTAATCGAGAACGAGCCGTGGTTCCCTTTGGCAACGACATGCACATCGTTCCAGTCACGCACACGCACATCCTGTGGCGAAAGTGAGTTGGCGATAACAGTAGAACGAGCCTGATCTTGTTCGTCGATCACAATGCTGGTGCCACGCGGACATGCATGTTCTCGACGTTGTTTGCCGAAATGAAAATCCCAGGCCCCCAAAACATTGGGGCCGATATCTACATGGCCAATATCCACGTGATATCCCTGGAAGGGACGCCTGAGAGTCGCGTCCGGGTTGGCGCGGATTTCCACACCGGTATTTCCGTCCGTCAGAAGCCGATATTGAAACTTCAGCTCAAAGTCGGCCAATTCATGGTCCTTCCATACCAAATAGATTTGCCGATCCTGGCTGCCGATGCCGACGATGGCACCATCGCGCACCGACCAATCGGCGGCTGTGTTTTCGGGAACTGCACTCCAGCCCGTCAGTGACCGTCCATCGAAAATAGGCACAAAACCTGCTTCGGATGTGGCGCTGGGCCTTGCTGCCGAATCCTGCGCGAATACATGGGTCGAAAAGACAATCAACAGCACCCAGCACAATGCCTGTCTCATCACGTAAGAACCTTTCTACAGTCGTTCCAACTCAATTCCCGAGATGACACTTTGACCTTTCTCAGCTTCAAAGCGCAATTCAAGTTCGCGACCGATCATTACATGGTCCAGTGTATGGATCGCAGGGGCAGAGGAGGTACTGACTGTTACATCCTCCAGCACCTTTTTACCTTGCGCCCAGAGGTCGAAAACGCGGGCCTCCAATTTCGCCGCTGTCGCAACCACGTGCTGCGGCGCGCCGCACAGAATGCGCACTCGATACGGATGCTCAGCTACCGTGATAGTTGAGACCGCTTCGATTTCGTCTGCATCGATAATCAATCGCGGAGCAGTCGCACCCTTGCCCGTGGCGGCGGCAGCAACACGTTTGCCGGTACCGGTCAACAACAAAGTTAGCGAATTACCCGGTTTCCAGTCGGCGCGATTCACTACTTCTTGAATAATCGCTGCGAGATCCGGAGAGCGCTGAGCCGAACTAGCTGCGCCTTCTTTTTCCCAAGCAAGAACGGTCCACGCAATCGAATTACTAGTGCGCGATCGCGCGGAAATGTCGTGGCGTTTCTTGTCGAGTTTGGCCGAGTTGCCAGCCGCTTCCGCGAAGATCGTTAACTGAGTCGGCTCGGTGGAAACTTCGTCGCAAGTAAACTGCATTGCCGCCGATCGGACCTTGCCGCCACGAGGAATCGTGATGTTGTTGAACCGCAAACCAATCGTCTGCCGGGAAACATCGCTGACCAGTTCCAGGTCGCTGCTGGAAAGATCTACATCCCCCAACTCATCTTCCTCCGCATCATCTTGTGCAATCTCTACGAGCCGACCGTCGACGAGTTTCGAAGTTTTGACTGGCGGCAACATGCTGATGCGCATCGATTGCACACCTTCGATGCCCGACGCCGTTACCCATGGCAGTTGGGAATCGTCGCCAATATTTACTTGATCACGGAAATAGCGCACATCGCCGTCGATCATTATCGGCACCGGCGAGTCATCTTGTGTGGTCTCGGGGTACTCCACCCACAAAACTCCGCCGGAGTCCTTGCGATCACCGGGAGCACCGAAATTAATGCCGATATGTCCAATCTGCTCATGCGCGGATCGAGCCTTGGCGGAATGGTTCGCGGACCAAAGATCCAGTTCAGGCATGTGTACGAGCGCCAACGAAGTTTGATTCTGGTAGCCACAGGAGCAAGTTCGCGTGTAGTCGGGAGCATTCAGCACCCCGTTGGCGACGATCAAATTCGCAGTGCAGCCGGAGCGAAAGCCGCCGAGATTGCCCGTTCCAGCGTGAGTTGCCAGATCGTAGAAGCCCGCAGCACCAGAGCGAAACGTCAGCAGATTCTCGCTGGCAATGATGCTGTTGCAGCCGTACGATCGAGTCAGTTTCCACGGTTGTAACTGACCGGTGATCGGATTGGGAATCAAGCGTGGTGAGCCATTGATCAAACTAAAGGCACCGGCAGATTCCGCGTACGAGTTCGCGTTAGTGATGACCGTGTCGTTGTGCAGCACGCAAGGGCCAGAGTACTTCAGCGATTCTTGATACCACTGAACGGCACCGTCTTGGCCTCGCAATACAGCCATTCCCTGTCCCGTTTCTGCAGCCAGTCGATCGCTGGCGGACGCTCCGGCCTGCAGTAGTAGATCGTACTTCTCCGAGAAACCTAGCCAAGTTCCAAAGACTCCGTCGTGTTTCTCCCAGATAGTCTGTCCCGTGAGATGATCGAGCGCGACGATCCGATAAGTACTCGGCAATGACTTGCCGCGACGACGCAGCAGGTCTTCAACTGGAGTCGGATTCTTATCCAGACAAAAGACTTTACCGTTTCCAGCCACAATGCCGTTGTGCCAGAAACTGTGCACCGCGTCGGCTCGCCAAAGCTGTTTGCCAGTCTTGCGGTCGAAGGCGATCAAGCCAGCACTTGCCGATCGATCGAGAGACTTAAGCCCGAACGCGGCTTTCTTTGCTTCCGTTGAGTTGGTTGGAATGGCGTCCTTGGTGAACGCATGTCGATCACGATAGTTGGCAAAACCAAGACCACCCAGCAGGACATCCCGATACACGCCAATATACGCCCATTGGACTGGGTTCGCTGGATCGGATTGAGGAATCGCGATTTCAGTCAGGGTATGCCCGGTCGCTGGATCGAGTACATGGCATACAGCACCCTCAAGGATATAAACTCGATCTTCGGTAGCAACGAAGTTCGTACCACGACCATTGGCGCCGGGGATATGAATTTGGTTGTAGGCTGGATCGAGCGGCGTATCCTTGTACGTATCGTCAAAATAAATGTCGTGCGTCCCCAGATTATTGAACTCGCGTTTCCACAGCACTCGTCCGGTATAAACGTCGCGAGCGCTCAAGGAACTCATCCCTTCGATGAACAGTCGCCCACCAATGATTTGCTCGGGAGGGCCATGTCCGTGTCGTGGTAGGATATCCACATTGCTATTGCCGCCAAACCAAAGAACACCCAGCGGCAGTTTGACTCGCGCGTCATTGGATTTCAGTGTATTCGCCACGTCACCATACTGATGAGTCCAGTCACCCGATTTTGGCAAGGGACCGACGCGGCGAACAACAGCTCCATAGGGACCCGCTTCGACCGTGGCCTGTTCCATTCGGAGCGATTCAATTTTCTTGACCATCTCGTGGATCACCGGCGACTTGTCCGGCGCGTCGCACAGTAGGTGCATGGTTCCACCGTAGGGGCGCAAGGATTCATAAACCTCGGCGACCAGCGTGGCATCATCGGTGAATGGCTGCGACCATTCGGGCGACACAAAGATCATTTGCGCAACGTAGGGAGGAGCATTGAAGTCGCCGGTGCTCGAGTGATGAGCGGTCACGCGTCCGTACAATCCTGCTGCGTCTAGTTCGGCGCGCGTTGCATCAACTCGCTGACGATTCGAATCTACCAGAGCAAGTTGTACGAAAGCACTTTTCGCGGCGATTGCACGCGCTAGTCCATGTTGGGTATTGCCAAACCAAATTCCAAAACCGTTGCCGCCGTATTCAGGCATAAGCGAATGGGCCGCAACGCGGTCGGCTTCTGAAGTGTCAATTTCTTTGACGTTCGCTTGCCAAACTTTCGGAGGCTTATTTTGTGCCTTTCCAAACGCCATAATCCGACCGTCGAGAGTAACCGCGAACAGCTTGCCATCACCTGCCAACAGCCGCTCGACCTGGACATCCAACGATACCAATTTATCGACCTTGGGTAGCTTGTCGTCGCCATCGGGTAGCGACAGTACCGAAATATCTTTTGTGCCAGCCGCATACAAACGACTTCCCGCGAGAATCAAATCGCCTCGACCGTCGCCAGCAACTTGCCAGGTCAATTTCTTGTCGCGACCGAACGCTCGAATCACTGGCTGATCGTTTTCGAGTTGTGCGGAATATAGACGATCTTCGGTGATAACAGGTTGGTTCGGCATGAACTCGGTTTTCACGCCATCGGCAAGATTGAATTGTCGCGTTCCCTTGCCACGAGTGTGTACAAACCAAGCTTGATCATCGGCGGCGACGAACGATCCTCCCGTCCCTTTGCCGGCTGCATTAATTTCAAAGTAACGGAACGCTCCTGTGTGCCGATCAAATGCCGCTGGAATACTTCGACCGCCGGGAACTAGCAAAGTGTCGTGAGTTGCGACCAAATTTCCTTGCGGCGCGACTCCACCGAATGCCGGTGCGCTGTGCGGCTGTTTGAGATATTGTTCCCCCGAGTCGTCGTTGACCCACACGATTTCGCCAGTGACAGCGTCCAAGGCATAGATGTAGACTCCCATAAAGGGCCAAATGCTGGCTGCGAAATAAACTCGGCCATCGCGCACGACCGGGCCTCCGCGAGCTGGCCATGCAGAAATCAACCGCGAGTTGCCAATCGCTTTGCGAGAGTTGGGTCCGCCGGCAAATTGCCAGGCCAATGAACCATCCTCCGCGCTAACGCAATACAGCTTGCCATCGTCGCTCGTAAAATACACTCGGCCGTTCCAGCCCGCAGGGGCCAATCGCACCGGAGCGTCCGTGAAAAACGTCCATACCTGCGCGCCAGTCGAGGCATCGTACGCGACCACACGATCGGTATCATTGAATCCTACGAACATCTTTCCGCCCATCACAATCGGCTCGAAGACTCGATCGAAGGTCATTAGATCTTGGTTAAGCGGATCGTCCCACGTTTGTTTGCGTGGTGTCAATTTGCGTGTCCACAGCAGTTCCAAATCGTCGCCTAACTGCTCGCGCGATACTGCGGTTCGACCAGGCGTGCAGCGCCACATCGGCCAATCTTCGGCCCAGACGGTAGGCAGGTCGCCGAACAAGCTCAACACGGAAAGTAGAACGATTGAGGATCGCTTCAACATAGGAAAATTGTACTTAGTTCTGGCGATGACTACTCATGATACGGTGATTCACCGCGTGCGATCGTTCCCAGCGCGGAATAAGTGGAGCCATCAATCGTTTCGTTGACGAAGCTCACATGACCATCCACGAAAGCGAACTGCGCGCCGCCATGGTGAAGACTACTGAAACAAAGTTCGCGTTCGTCAATGAACAACGAGCTATTAAGAAATGAATTGATGCGCACTCCGGTTGAACCAATCGCCTCGGATACTTCGCCGAGCCAACCGAGACTGTTGATCGACGCGATATCAGTGGTACCGATTTGCCAATGGTCAACGATTTGCACCACACCGGTATGATCGGGGCCAGTAACGTTGGCTCGGAACAAGGACTCGCCAATCGCGACCGTTTGCGAAGTGCCATCGAGAAAGTTGGCCAGTCGAACGTGGCTGTTAACATACAATGCGCCATCTTGCTCCAACCGTCCCATATGTTTCGGCTCGACTCCCGATTCACGATTGGCCGTGCCGCTGCCGACACACAAATAAGCTCCGGGAACTCGATCGCGAATTCCTTGAATATCGACGTGCTGTGGGACGTCTGAACTGGGGCAACGATAGACCGGCAAAAACGTCGCGCAAGCGCGCCCATTGGCCGTCAATGCGTCGATCCAGGGGGCGCCGAAATCGCAAGCTGAGTGCAAGTTTTGCTGCTCGACGAACGGCAACAATAATCCTGTCCACATAGCGCGATTCGGGTACACCACGCCTGACGGCAAGCGGTTATGAACTCCATGATATAGTTGCAAGGCCAAGCCCATTTGATGCAAGTTGTTGGAACATTGAACTCGTCTGGCAGATTCTCGAGCAGCTTGAACTGCCGGCAAAAGTAGCGCGATTAAAATCGCAATGATGACGATGACCACCAGCAGTTCAACTAACGTAAATGCGCAGGGCGCTGTGCGTTTCATACGGAGCACCTTTCTACTGAGCTGATCCGTTTACTGAGCTGTTCCAGGACCTTCTCGGCGACGAGAAGTCCATCTGCAACGAGAAAATGCTAACCGGCCGATACGTCGACGTCTGCGTCGCAGTGCCAATCCACTAACAGACTATCATGAGAAGGAGCAAGCTTTCAACCATTGTGCAAGCCCAGCGACCTATATTTTATCCTGCGCGGACGTGTATTGCACAAACTGACGCTGCATGGCGAGGCGATGGATACTGCGCTGGCCGAGCATCGCCGGGACTGCAGCGTAGCGCCGCCGAGTTTTGGCAGAGGAACTAATGAATAATAAATAGGGTCACGGCGTCGGGTGGCACCGACCAAGTATTTGTTGTGTGGCACTGGCCCAGCCGGTGTGACCGGAGCGAAGTTGGGCTGGTCAGCAGGAACGACAAATCTTGTTACAATCGGAGGTGGTTATTGGTTCGCACTCCGCGTAGACGAGTTAAGCGTGTCGAAGAAAATAGGAATCCGGGCTTGGATCGATTTTGCGTTTCGCAAAATCTTTGGTAAACCTGGCAATGAAATCTGTTTGATCAGTTTGCTCAATTCTGTTTTGCAGCTATCCGATCCAATCGAAAAAGTCGAGTACCAGAACCCCTTTTCGCTCCAAGATTTCGAGGATGACAAGCTTGTTTGCGTCGACGTAAAGGCGACTGACAGTCAGGGGCGGCTCTTCGTCGTAGAAGTACAAATCGTCGTTCATTCGAGTTTTGCCAAGCGAGCCCTATACTATGCATGCACGACTTATGCTGATCAATTGCGCGCCGGTCAAGGCTACGGCGAGCTCAAAGCAACCTATTCGATTTGCTTGCTAATGAGGGACTTATGGAAGGACAATCAACTTCATCATCACTATCAACTGGTAGAGCGAACTACGGGAAGAGTATTGGAA